>PLDW01000471.1 GCA_003136315.1 Gemmataceae bacterium
AGGGGTGGCCTCGCCCTCCCATATATACGTCCAATCGTCTTTCCGTAGGTGCTCAGCTTCATTGTGTTCCTGTATCAGGCGGCTTCGGCGGAGCGGGTTTCTTGGGTCGTGGGTTCGTGAACAGCTTGTGGGTGTCGGCCCCGATCCAGATGTCCATGCAACGCGAGAGGTGGCTGGGCCGGTCCCCCGTCCGGTTGACGAGCAGCAGGTCGCCAACCGCGAGGGCAGCGAGGGCGACCGGCTTGTCCCCCTTCCAGACGCGGGTGTCCGGGCCGACCCAGAGTAAGGCGCGGCCGATATCGGGAGGTTGCTCGGGGTCGCCCTGGTCGTTTTTGACCCCCGGCGGCTGGCGTGCAGCGATCAGTGTTCCGTCAGCCAGGTTCAGGGACTCGACCCGCCAGGCGGCCCCATTGTGGATGAGGTCGCTCACCTCGTCCGTCACGAAACTCGCCCGGCGGAACGCCCCGGTGTCGTCCTGGTACAGGTGGAATTGGCACCGCGTCCCGAGCGGCACGTCCGCGAGGTCGGCATCGGCGTTGAGGGAGCGGACCTTCGTGCCCGGGATCAAGGTGAACTCGACTTCGTCGGAGGCTTCGGGCCGGACCCGGCCGGACCGGTGGTCGGCACCGACCGCCAGGAGTGTACCGAATACCCGGTGTTCGGAGCCCGGCGGTGGGGCCACGCCGGGCATCAGGCGATACCACGGCAGGCGGGCGTTCCCGTAATCGGTGCGGAACGGGTACTGGTCGGGGTACTCTTTCGCCGGGTTCTCCGCGAGGTCGGGGGGGAACGACCGGGCACCGTAGTGGAACAGTTGCTCACCGAATGGTTGGTCCACCAGTCGCCAGCCGGTGCCGAACACACGGACAACCCGCCCCTTGCGAAATCCTTCGAGCATGTGATTCACGGTCACCGTCAGGCGGACTCCGCTGAAGCCGGGCTCGACGGCAGGCCCCGCGCTCACCTCGACCACTTGTGCCCGCTCGTGGTCGACCGGCGGGTTCCAGGTGCGGAGTTCCTCGTTGGCAACGACGACATTCACGGCCCGGCCGACGACGAAGTCCTTCGCCCACGTTGTGGTAAAGCTGTTGGGGTCGCCGAACAGCGAGAGTGTGATCGCCTTGCCGGCGGTGCGATCCACCCGCCCGGCCAGCCCCCGGGCCTTCACGAAGGCTGCGTACTGCCGGCGCTGCTCGTCGGTTGCGCGTTTCCTTGCCTCTGGCCCGACCCAGATGTCGGTACACGCCACGGGCTCGCCGCCGTCGAGGTTCACGAGAACATCGTCCCCAACGGTGATGTCCGCGAGAATGATCGCCTTGTCACCCTTTCGGATGTGTGTTTGCTTCGTGGCTCGCAGGCCTTTTGGAACGCTATCGCCTGGCACGTCCCGACCGCCTTGGGGGCTGACCTGAAACGTGCCGGCGACAGGGTTCACCGCGTCGACCCGGTACGTCACGCCCTGGCGGGCGTCGACCGTGAACCGGTCGCGCAGCGAGACGACCCGCGTGAACCGGCCGTCCGCATCCCGCTGGAGCGTGAAGTGGTACGCGGACCTGAGCGGGAGGTCACGGAGGTCGGCCTCGGCGTTCCGGGCGGAGATTGCTGCGAACGGCAGGAGGACGAAGTCCGTCAGCCCGTCCCGCTGATCGTTGCGGAACCGCCCGGTCCGGTGGATGAAGTCCACCTCCTCCAGCACGCCGACGACGTGCCGGGTGGGTTCGAGGACTGGCCCAGCCGGGACGGCACCGACAGCCGCGCTGAACCCGACAACAGCCGCCAGCGCCGCGACGGCCGGGGTCATGCTACCACCTCCGACACCGCGCCGGTACTATCCACGAACCGCTCGGTCTCGACGCCCATCTTCTGGAGCATGGTGAGCATCACGTTGCTGAGCCGGGCCTTGCCGTCCCGCGGCTTTCCGCACAGCCCCATCCACTCCTCATAGCTCAGGGTGTAGGCGTGCCCCTTCGGGTGGTTGTAGTCGATGTGCTGGCCGTGCCGCAGTCCCAGGCCGCGGCCACCAGCGAGGAGGATCGGCAAGTTACTGTTGGCGTGGCTATGGCCGTAGCTCATACCGCTCCCGAACAGCACCATGGTGCGATCCAGCAGCGGCTCGCCGCCGTCCTGCACCTCGCGGAGCCGGTCAAGGAAGCCAGCGAACATCCGCATCAGGAATGCGTCGCTCCGGGCGAGACGGTCGAGAACAACCGGATCGCCGTTGTGGTGGGAGAGGTTGTGCCGGGCCTGGGTGATGCCAATCTCGGGGATGGCCAGGCCGTTCCCCTCGCTCCCGTTCATGTACGTCACCACGCGGGTCAGGTCGGTACGGAGAGCGAGGACGATCAGATCGAACATGGTCCGCCAGTATTCACCCGCCTGGGACTTGGACACATCCCTCTGGAAGGGGGCGGCCAGTTTCTGATCAAGCGCTGGCTTCGGCACGTTCAGCCACGATTCGAGCCGGGCGACCCGCTGCTCGACATCGCGGACAGAATGGAGGTATTCGTCAAGTTTCGTCCGGTCGTCGGTGCCCAGTTCCCGCCGGAGCGATTTGGCGTCGTCGTGAACAGCGTCGAGGACGCTTCGCCGCTTGTCGAGCCTGGCTCGCTGGGCGGCGGCCCCGCCTGCCTCCTCACCGAACAGGCGAGCGAAGACGAGTCGCGGGTTGTCCTCGGCCGGGAGCGGGACGCCGTCACGGGAGAACGCCAGGGTGGTCGAGTTGCCAGGCTGCCCGGTGCCCGAACTGATGGACAACTCCAGCGACGGGAACCGGGTCTGGAGCCCGGTGACCTCGGCCATCAGTTGGTCGCAGGAGACGGTGTTCTCGTACTTGCGGGCGTTCTGGGCATCGATCTTCGCGCCGGTGAGCCAGGTGTCAGCGCAGACGTGGGCCTGGCCGAGCCCGTTGGGGTGGTGCAACCCGCTGAACACGGTGAAATCGTCGCGGTGCTTCTCCAGCGGCTTCAGGGACGACGAGAGGTCGTACCCGCGGCCAGGCTTCGTGACCTGCCAGGTCATCCCGTTGACGCCGTTGGGGACATAGACGAAGACGCTCCGGCGGGGCTTCTCCGGGGCGGTCGGGGCGGCCCGCAACGGGGTCATCGCATCCAACAGCGGCAACGCCACCGCGGCACCAGCGCCGCGGAGGAATCGCCGACGGTCGAGCAGCCAGCGCTGCGAGAGGATGTGGCTCATGGGATTGTTACGGGAGGCGGGGGTGATCGCTCGTGGGGGCGGGGCACCGAGCCGAGCGCAAGGGGAGATCCGGCAGTCCCCAGAGCAGTCGACGTCTCGGTTCAGGTATTATACTGCATTTTCGAACGCGCTGGCCATGCCCAAACGGTCTGGAATTGTTGGGTTTTGAGATGGCAGTGCGGCAGAAATGCAGGATTCTCAGTCTTGATGTGGTTTGGGTCCGCGTCAGGAGACGGGCACGCTCCGATGCTCCCGCTTCTCGCGACCGTGGAGAAGAAGATCGAGTTGTTCCACGTCGTCAGGCCCCACCTCACGAAGAAGCCGCTTGACCATACTGAGATGACTCGCTTGCATTAGGGACGATGCGGGGAGGACTGGGAGGATGATGGGGATCTCCAATCCGGGTCGGACAAGAACAGTGTACCCCTTGGCGGAGCGACTCCGGTCCCTCCGGAAGTGCATTGCCCTTAGGGCACCCCTCAGTTGTCGGTAGGTGACTCGTGTTGCCCTGGCCATGATGCACAATCTTCTTGGATAACTGGTTGAGGACGTCAATCTTCCGATCCTGGGCATAGGTCACGAAGGCCGGGTCCACGACATTCACAGTGGGGAGCAGTACCTGGACGCTCCTGGCACTCATCCCCGGCTTGCGGGAAGGCGTCGACTCAAAGTCGTGTTGCACATACAGCCAGTACGCCACTTTCATCGTGGCATCGTAAAGGATCAGGAACACCGGCATTGGCTCCAGCATCCAGAGGGGGTACGATCCCTCTGGTGCGAGCATAATGAGGGCTATTTGGGTAGTCGGATATCACGAACAGAGGGGAGTTCAACTTCCACCGCCTTGTCCCTACCTGGGACTACGGGAAATCCCAGTGGAAACTCCGCCGAGTGCGACCCGCCGGTGTGGCCGGGGTTGAGTCCTCGAAACCCCGGCAAGCCGGAACAGATGCCTGGTGTACAAGGGGTTCTCAGCGGC
>PLDW01000355.1:0-1645 GCA_003136315.1 Gemmataceae bacterium
CGAGGACATCCAGGCCGAGGCCGTTTTCCCTTACGAGACGATCCCGCACATGCCGCGGTCGACCGCGCCCGGCCACAAAGGGCAACTGGTCTGCGGCGAACTGGAGGGGAAATCGGTCATCGCGATGGAAGGACGGTTCCACTTTTACGAAGGGTATTCGCTCCGGGACGTGACATTCCCGGTCCGTGTGATGAAGGCGCTCGGGTGTCAGGTGCTGATCGTCAGTAACGCCTGCGGAGGGATGAATCCGCAGTTTGGGAAGGGCGACCTGATGCTGATCGAGGATCACATCAATCTGCTNNCCGAACGACGACCGACTCGGGGAGCGATTCCCGGACATGTGCTACCCCTATGATCGCGACCTCCTCGCGCTGGGCCGACGGGTCGCTCTGGAGGAGCGGATCGTCTGTCACCAGGGGGTCTTCGTGGCGGTCCCGGGGCCGAATCTGGAGACCCGCGCGGAGTATCGCTTCCTGCGGATGATCGGGGCCGACGTGGTGGGGATGTCGACCGTCCCCGAGGTGATTGTGGGGGTCCACGCGAAGATGCGGATACTCGGCATCTCGGTGATCACCGACGTCTGTCTACCGGATGCGCTCGAACCGGTCAGCCTGGCGGAGATCATCGCGACCGCCAATGAGGCCGAGAAGAAACTGCGGGTGCTGGTGCGGCGCGTGGTGAGAGAGGTGTGAGGGGAAGAGGGGACTTCCACCACGAAATAGGCTCTCCCTTGATCCACCAGACTGTGATATTCTGGGGGAATGCAAACCACTCCTGAACTCAAGACTCTTGATCGCCTCCTCGACCCGATTCGCGATTGTTTCACGACCGAGGTGGCTCGCAGAATCGTGGCGCTCCGTGCCGACGAGACAGTACAGGCATGCCTGGATCAACTGGCCGAGAAGAACGCCGAAGGGACCATCACGCCGGACGAGCGGGGCGAATACGAGGCCCTTGTCTCGGCGGGAAACCTGATCGCGGTCCTTCAAGCAAAAGCCCGTTCGGCCCTCAGCGGGTAGTTTCATGGACGAAGCCACGAAGTCATTTGTCCGTACACGCGCTGGGAACCGCTGCGAATATTGCCACTCCCACCAAGACGACGAGCCGTTTTTTCGGTTCCAGATTGAACACGTAATCGCGAAGCAGCACGGCGGTGGCGACGAGGACATGAACCTCGCCCTTGCCTGCCCGCACTGTAACCTTCACAAGGAACCAAACCTCGCCGGCCTCGACCCATTCGATGACGCTCTAACACCACTCTTTCATCCGCGAGAGCATCGCTGGGAGGAACACTTCGCTCAGCGGGGTCCGCTCATCATGGGACAGACGGCGGTAGGTCGGACGACAGTTCGAGTTCTCAACATGAACGACCGGCTGCGAGTGGAACTCCGGGCTTCGGTATACGCTCACACAAGTTGAACTCGGTTGAAACGCGAGGTTTCTCACACCCATACCCCTCTCTCCACCCGTTGCAAGTGACCTTTTTCGGTCGCCAGTGCGCGGCCCGGCTTTCGGAGACGGTGGGGAACTTTCACTCTGCTGGTCGCGTAATGGCTTACACGGACTTCACATTGGAAAGCGCAGAGGCGGAACTCGGGGTGACTTGCCGCCCGGGGGTGGTGTTCCCGGATTTGCAGCCGGTCCC
>PLDW01000355.1:1691-4650 GCA_003136315.1 Gemmataceae bacterium
TGCGACTTCCTGTTGGCCCGGTCCGAGCCAGTCCCGCGGTTGCGGGGACCGGTCATGGCGGTGGTCGAAGCGAAGAAGAACGACATCGACGGCGGGCTCGGCCAGTGCATCGCGCAGATGGTCGCGGCGGTGGTGTACAACGACCGGGCGGGTGAATCGATCGGAGCCATGTACGGGTGCGTGACGACGGGAGAGGACTGGCAGTTCCTCCGGCTGGTGGGTGCTGGTGTAACGCTCCATCGCCCGCGGCTGTACATCGACAACGTCGGCCTGTTGCTCGCCGCGTTCGCAGCGGCCATTCGACCGGTCGTGGAAGGAGCCAATTGAGGATGTGCATACTCGTCTGTCGGGTGTTGAAAGAGGTGTGAATCAAGATGCCGAACCACTGGTGGGAATTGATTGAAACGTTCCTTGAGGGCGGCTCATTCATACTTTCAAATCGATCTGCGTGAAAGATACGCTCCCCCTCGATACGTTCTGATACATGAACCCGAAGAGGCTGTCGCATCTCCGGAAANNCCACGGGCGGCTTGCCCGCCCGTGTGGTGCCTTCACGGGCGGACAAGCCGCCCGTGGCGCCCGATCCCACTGGGAGATTTCCTCTCACCAACTGCCTAATGTGCAAAGCGACCCGGCGGATCAATTGCCAGAAGGTGTCGAGAGTGACCGTGTTTCAGAGTGTCTGGTTAGCTGTGCCAGTCAAAACGTGATCCGTGTTGGTGTGCTAAGCATCACACATGAATGACACGTTCGGCGACAGACGAGATGTGCGCGTGTGGCAGATTTCATGAACTCTTTGCCTTAAGACCAGAAGACCCGCGTTCCGTGCGCAAGTCCCAAGGGCAGGTCAGCTTTCCTCTCCCGCTTGTCTGAAATGATTGAACAATCGTATAATCCTACCAGTCAGGCCGTCATCCCGTGAATGGGATGACGGCCTGCGACTGACTGCCAGAACCACCGGTTCAGCCGTCCTTCTTCTTCTTGGCGGCCACGCGTTTCTTGAAAACCTCGAAATCGACCTCGCAGAGCCCGTATTCCGCCCCTTCAACTCCCATCGGTGTCAGTCGGTAGGTCGCCTCGAATGGGTCGGATGAGGCAGCTACGACCTCGAGAAGCCCGGTATCGACCAGCCTCGTCAAGAATGATCCATCCTTGGTATCACGAGACTGGACCACTCGTAGCTTCTTGCCTACGACTGGCCGGCTCTTGCCGCGGGCGACAGCCCGAAGAATTTGCCAGTCGGTATGTCGGACAGGGATTTGCATAAACAGTACCTCGGAACTGGATAACGGAGGCGGGCGCACATTTATTATGGTAAACAGGTACCAACTTAGGCAATAGGTGTATCAGTATTTATTGACGTTTGTTAGCTACCGTCGGTTCTCACAGGCTCCTCCATCTCATCCAAACAGAACAATCGTCGACCTCGGATGGGTCAGGGGTCAAGTGGGTTCTTGCCCTGGAATCCCTGCACACTGAAGGCGTTCCTCAGGGAAAAATCGATCCCTCGCACTCCGAGGACTTGCCACGTTCCCTCTGGCCATACCCCTCAGATGATCCCTTCAAGCTGCTCCACCAAAGTTCCGCGTCTCTGTTGCAACGGCGAGAAAGCGTTCCCATCACGAAATCGCGATAGACGATAACACGATTATGACGTGTTAATGGCCACAATATTTATAATTGTCGTATGATCGATAGTCGAAAGTTGACGATGAACGTGTTAGGTCGAACTCTCGGGGTTTTGGAGCCGAAAAGGCAGGGAATCGGCACTTTTGCCAGTCGCCCACAGTTTATCCAGGTTATCAAAGATCAGTCGGGGGGGATTGTTCACCAGAAAGAGGGTTGTCCCACCGCTTGAGTAGAGTACCGAGTTGGTCGAGCCACCCTTTCAGTTCCGCCTCCAGTTGGGCAGTAACCCAATCACTTTCCCAGGAGTAAAGGGTACAGCCGACGCTTTTCGGCTTCAAGGGGAATTCCCGATTTTCTCCTGGTAAGACCACGCGCGGGGTCAGCTCCCCGGGATTGTACATAGTCACCGCCGACCGATTCATGCATCTCGCGGTCCGATCATCCGTCCACAATGGCAGGTGGCGCATGACTCCTCTTCGAAGACTCGTAGCGGATCTGTGGCAACCCGCCGGGGACACCGTCTGCCGAATCGCCGATCACGCCTCCTGTCCGTTCAGGCCACGACGCAAAGCGTCGAAGACGGCATTCCGGCGCCGAGCGTGGGAACGAGGCCGAGATTTTTCAGACGAACTTTCACCGAATCGCTGGAATGCCCTGGTTCCCACGCTCCGCGTGGGAACCGTTCTTCCCCCGCTCCGCGGGTGTGGGGCAACCCGCCGGGGACAACGTCTGCCGAACCGCCGACCACGCCTCCTGTCCGTTCAGGCCACGACGCAGAGCGTCGAAGACGGCATTCCCACGCAGAGCGTGGGAACGAGAGCGATATATACGTCCAATTGTTTTTTCTAGAGATGCGACAGCTTCAGCGGGTTCCTGTATCAGTGCTGATGGTTGACATTCTTCACCCTGAAGGGGTGAGATTCCTCAGCCCAGGGCAACGCCCTGGGTTTCCAGGGTTTTTCTTTCCAGCCTGAAGGGCTGGGAGAACAACCGATCGCGACGTGATCCCAGCCCTTCAGGCTGGAGGAGTGTGGTTGGTCGTCTCCCCGGGCGTTGCCCGGGGCTGAGAGATCTGAGCCTTTCAGGCTGAATACCGATCGCGCTCCCGGAACACTTGTCCCCCCCACCCCTCACCCCGGAAGTGGTCCGAATGTCTCGGCGGGGAGCAACCGGAGGTGCCCGATCTCCGGGTCGAACACCCGCCAGCCGATAAACCGCCACGCTTCCGGCGAAGCGTACAGCACCCGGTTGGCCGCATGGTCGATCGCTGCCACCTGCCCCTCGGGAAGCATGTGCCCCGTCCACAGGCATTGGCCGCTTTGGGCATCCC
>PLDW01000053.1 GCA_003136315.1 Gemmataceae bacterium
CGTCCGATATAGGATTTCGCCTCGACTGTTGTCTAATCTATAACAATCATCACCTGCGCCTTCTTACTTCCACACATGGAGAGAGGTAAGAAGGCTTGAGCAATAATGATTATCATGCACCAAACTGAATTGGTGGAGGGTTTCCCAGGGTGACAACCCTGGGAATGCCCCGGATCCTCATCAGTCCATGCGGAAACAGACCCGAAAGCCGTAGATGTTTCCGCGGAGACCTGGCACCATCGGGTTCCGGAACGCGGCTCGACACTCGCTGGTGCCAATGATCCCGCCCCAAGAACCACCACGAAGAACGCGACGCTCTGGAAGCTGCGAAGTGGATTGAGTGGATTGAAAGGGGTCTTTGAGACTCGTCAGCTTGTCGTAGGGTCCATGATGGTCCCGACACCACTCCCACAGGTTTCCGTGCATATCGTGCAGGCCCCAGGGGTTGGCCGGGTAAGAACCCACCTCCACTGACTTACCCTGGAATGCACCTTGCACTTCGGTTCCGAAGGGAGCGCGACTGTTACAGTTCGCCAGATCTCCATTCAGTTTTGACCCATAGTGGAATGGCGTGGTCGTCCCCGCTCGGCAGGCATACTCCCACTGGGCTTCCGTCGGCAGTTCGATTGTCCGCTTGACCCGACCCGACAACGTTGTGCAGAACGCCATCGCGTCGTCCCACGACACACTGTCGACTGGCAACCGGTCGCCCTTGAATTTGCTCGGTTCCGCTCCTGTCACCGCCCTGTACTGCGCCTGCGTCACCTCGAATTTGCCGATGGAGAAATCCCGACTGATCTCCACCCGCCGCTGCGGCTTCTCATCATTCCTCGCACCCTTCTCCCCGTCCGGTGCTCCCATCAGGAACGTCCCCTTCGGAATGCGGACAAACTCCATTGTCTGGCCGCCGCCGAGATCCAGAGTCACCACCCGTCGCGTCCCCTGCTTCTTCTCGTCCTCAATCACATAGTCGAACGTCTCGCTCTTCTCCACGGGAGCGATCTTCGTCATCTCTGCTGTCGGATTGTTGGGAGCTTTCCGGTCGGGGTCGGGCACTGCCGTGGGCTCGATGATGGGGAAACGGACTCGAAAGCCGTAGCCGCGGCGATTATCAGGCGGAAGGCTGCGGCGGCCCGCCGAACGACAGTCCCTGGCGCTGCCGAACCAGGAACCACCACGAATGATACGATAATCACTAGATTGTTTTGTCGATTGAAATGGATCAATTAAACTCGTCACTTTGTCATACGGTCCATAATAGTCCCGACACCATTCCCACACATTCCCGTGCATGTCGTGCAGACCCCAGGGATTGGCTGGGTACGAACCCACCTCCACCGTCTTCCCCTTGTTCGCCCCCTTCACCTCGGTCCCATACGGCTCGTCACCGTTGCAGTTCGCCAGATCTCCATTGAGCTTCGAGCCGAAGTGGAACGGAGTGGTCGTCCCCGCACGGCAGGCATACTCCCACTCCGCCTCCGTTGGTAGCTCCACCTTCCTCTTCACCCGGGCCGAGAGCGTCGAGCAGAACCCCCCCGCGTCGTCCCACGACACATTCTCGACCGGCAATCGGCCACCCTTGGAGCTGCTCGGGTCTGCCCCCTTCACCGCCTTGTATTGTGCCTGCGTGACCTCGAACTTCCCCAGATAAAAGTCCTGCGTGATCTCGACTCGATGCTGCGGCTTCTGGTCCGCTTTGGCTTCCATTTCACCGTCGGGGGAACCCATCAGGAACGTCCCCTTGGGGATGTGGACAAACTCCATCGTCTCGCCACCACCGATGTCCAGGGTTAGCACCCGGCGCGTCCCCTGCTTTTTCTCCCCCTCGAACACGTACTCGAACGGCTCGATCTTCTCCCCGGGGAGAAGATCACTCGCCTTGGCAAGATCGCCCGACTTCGGCAACCCAGGGCCGAGCTTCGCCACCGGCTTGCCGTCTTTCGTCAACTCAACCGTTGCCCCGTCGGGCACCTTGATCTCCGTTTCCGTCCCGTCCTTGTTGCGGATCTTGATGATAATCTGCGAGGCCACCGCCCCCACCGCCAGGAACGCCAGAACCAGCCCAACCCAGCCCCACCGACGGGGTTTCCGATGCCCGGGAGTCTCCGCCGGGGCTGCGATCGCACTCTGGTCCGCCTCGGTTGGTTCGATGTCCTCCCACGGGTCCGCTATTGGGATCGGATCGTGCGGGAGGGAGACCATCCCTGTCACTCCGAGTCCAGCCTCCACCAGACGTAGTTCCTCAACCACGGCCTCCGCGCTCGGGGGCCGCTCCGCAGGGTTCTTCGCCAGGAGTCGCATCACCAGGGAGTCCAGTTCGGGTGTGATAGAAGGATTGAGCGTTGCCGGTCGCGGTGGTGTCTCGGTCGTCACGGCGATCAAGACCCCGGTCACGTTCGGGGCCGTAAAGGGCCGCCGACCCGTCAGCATCTGGTAGAGGACACACCCCAGGCTGAACAGGTCGGTGCGGGCATCCACACGCTCGCCGCGGGCTTGCTCCGGGCTCATGTAGGCTGGTGTCCCCACCACGGCTCCGGTCTGCGTCACCGGTTCGAGCCCAGCGGGCTCGCTGCCACTGGGTGGTCTCGCCAGCCCGAAATCGAGCACCTTGACCCGTCGTCGGGAACCCTCCAGCCACAGGTTTCCCGGCTTCACATCCCGGTGGATCAGTCGTCGCTCGTGGGCTGCCGCTAGCCCCTCGGCCGTCTCCCGGGCAATCCGGACCGCCTCCGCAACAGGCACGTGCGGATTGGCCTGGAGAGCGTCGCCGAGGGTCTGCCCCTTGAGCAAGGGCATGGCCAGAAACGGGACTCCGCGATCCTCGCCGATCTGATGGATGGTGACGACATGGTCGTGTTCGACCGCAGCCTGAGCCTTGGCCTCACGGACGAATCGGGCCTTGGCCTCGGCGCTGGCAGCGTGCTGCGGAAGCAGAACCTTCAGAGCCAGGTGTCGCTGGAGGGCGGGATCTTCCACCAGAAACACGGCCCCCATGCCCCCTTGCCCGAGCAAACGGAGCACCCGGTAAGCACCGAGTCGGCCGATCTCATCAGTCTGTTGCGGCGGAGCGAGAAACGGCAACTCCGGCGGCGATGGGGGCGAGACGGATGTGCCGTCAGTCGGTTCCTGTCGGGACTCAAGCACAACGACGGCAGAGGAAGATCTGTCGACGGGCGGGTCCACCGCGGCAGTCTGGTCAGGCTCCGGCTCGGCCGTCGGCACACCCTGAAGCGGAACGGATTCACCACATTTCGGGCACCGGGACAGGGTCACACCTGGGTGCGGCGGATCATCCCGGGTCAGGGCAGCCTTGCAGGCCGGACAGATCACAGCAGTCGCGGGCATGGTGTACCCTACCGGTGTTCGCTCCGTCCCTGGTTTGAGCAGTGAGATAAGCGTTACACACCGAAGAGGATTGGGCAAGATTCCGTCACGGAAACTCGTCATTGGGCTGACGCCCTGGTCGTCCAGCTGCCAACTCTTCGAGCCCAACCGGTTACGCTCATTCCGCAATTCACGGCTATTATCGCCATCCCCCTGAGTCGGTACAAGAGCGTCGCCAACGGCAATTCGCTGCGGTTCCCGGACCCCGGACACACCCCTTGAACCCTCTCCCGCTCAACCGTAAAACATGGCCACTGCGTGAGTTCCTAGACGCCGGTTCCGGAGCCCGACATGGCGGAAATTCACGAACATCTCGAACACGCCGAGCACAGCGCCCATTCGATGGACCCGTTCGACAAGCGGGTCGCCTTGAGCGTCGCAATCGTCGCCGCTCTCCTGGCTGGAATCAGCATGCTCGGCCATCGCAAACACAATGAGGTTCTCCAACTCCAGGGCGAATCCAACCGCCTCCAGACCGAGGCGAGCATCATTCAAACCAAGGCGAACATCGACCACACCCACGCGACCGACCAGTGGGGGTTCTACCAGGCGAAAAACATCCGCGAGCAAATGTATCGAGCCAATCTCGGGCTTCTGGATACGGTCACCAAAGATCCAACCAAGTCCAAGGAAGCGGACGATCTCCGGAAGGTGATGCAAGGACAGGTGGATAAATACAAGAAAGAACTGCCGGAGATGATGGATAAGGCCAAGGAGTTGACCGCTGCCGGGGAAGCGAAGCAGAAAGATGCGCTCAAGAAGCAGGAGGAATCCCAGGTCAAGTTGCACGAGTCGCACTATACCCACCATCAGGCCGACCGACTCGATTTCGCCCACCTCGGGGCCGAGATCGGGATCGTCCTCTGCTCCCTCACGCTTCTGACGAAACGAAGGGCCTTCTTCTTTGCAGGTGTCGGAGCTGCTGTCCTGGCGATCGGGTTAAGCATATCCGCATATCTGATACCACAGTCACACGACGAACACGAGCACCACGATTCCCCAGCCGCGGAGACGAACCACCACTAGACACACCTGGCCCAAAGTCGTGATCCCGCTCCTCGACCATCCCCCAACCCGTTCCCGAAATGTCCGGCAGGGACCGCCGCGATTCCGAACAGCTTTTCCACGACCGGCAGGCTGCCGGTCGGGTCCACGCATTCCGGGCCGGTCAGGTCGATCTGCGATTTGCTGACGCAGCGTATCTGGGGCACGAAACCTGGATCGGTCCGGCGTTCGCGAAACTCGGTGACCTCCGGGGGAAAGCGGCCCTCGACTACGGATGCGGGCACGGGATGGCGGCGGTGGTGTTGGCCCGGGCGGGTGCCCGGGTCACTGCGTTCGACCTCTCCCCGGGATACGTGGCGGAGGCGCAAGAGCGACTTCGAGCCAACGGCGTGGCCGGAACGTGCGTCGTCGCTGACGGCGAGAAACTCCCATTCCCGGACCTGGCGTTCGACGTGGTCTGGGGGAATGCGATCCTCCACCACGTGGACCTCGCCCGCGCCGGGCGGGAGTTGGTCCGGGTAATGCGACCGGGTGGTTTGGCAGTGTTCTGTGAGCCGTGGGGCGGGAACCCCGCGTTATCATTCGCGCGACGCTACCTCCCGTACCCGGGTAAGGACCGGACCCCGGATGAGCTGCCACTGACTCGGCGCGAACTCCGCCCACTCCGGGCGATCTTTCCCCGGGTTGAGGTCGAAGGCCACCAACTTTTGGGAATGGCCCGGCGGGTGTTGGCCCGGCCGCGGTTGTGCCGGGCTCTGGATGCCACCGACGCCCGACTGCTGAGGGCTTGCCCCTCGTTGTGGAATTGGTGCCGATATGTTGTGATTGTGGTCCACAAAGGATAAACTATCGGGGTTGTGCGGATGATGCGGCCCGAGTCGCAGTCATGACCCCAGCACCAAGCCTCTCAACTCCCGCTCCCACGCCACCCGGACCGGCCCCTGCGGACTCGGCCCGGCGGTCCGCACAGATTGCGCTTGCAACCTTCCTGGCCGTGCTGGTCGGTCTGTTGGCATTCCGGGGCTACGGTAACCGACTCGGTCTCCGACCTGCCGAATCCGTGACTGCAACCCGGTTGGACCTGAACCGAGCCGACCGGACTGAACTGGAACAGGTACCCAGCATCGGACCCAAGCTGGCCGGTGCGATCGACGATCACCGCCGTGAGAAGGGGCCGTTTCGGTCGGTCGATGACCTACGCGATGTGAGAGGCGTCGGACCTGCGACAGTGGACAAGGTGCGTCCGTATCTCCGTGTGGACGCAAATGCCGGCCTGGCAACCGATCCGGCCTCCCCGGATCTGGACCCTCCCCTCCGTCCCCGACCGCGGCCCGCCACACGGGCTACGGCCCCTTCGGTGTCGTCCGGGTCGTCACCCGCCCCACGCTCGACTGGAGCGAAAAAGCTCCAACCCGGCGACCCCCCCCTGAACGTGAACACCGCCTCGTCGGAGGAGTTGCAAAGGCTCCCGGCGGTTGGCCCGGTAACCGCACAGAACATCCTGGCAGCCCGCGCGGACCGCCCTTTCCGCTCCCTCGCCGACCTCGACCGGGTGAAAGGGATCGGGCCAAAGACACTCGAGAAGTTGCGGCCGTTCGTTGTGGTGGAATGACAGCGGGAAGACCAATTCCACTGAGGACAAACCATGCCGACTCTGACAATTGAAGAAGTCCAAACACGACTTCTCCAGATTATTGACGAACTTCAACCGGGTGATGAACTCATCATTACCCGCGGCGACAAGCCGGTGGCTCGGTTGCTCCCGCCGGAATTGCCGAAGGGGGTTCCGATCTACGGGCGAGGGAAAAATATGCTCGTCGCCTACATCGATGACGACGAGCACCTGACGGACTTCGCTGAGTATATGCCGTGAAATTTCTCATCGACAGCCATGCACTTCTTTGGGCGTACTGGGGCGACCCACAATTGAGTGCCGTGGCTATTCGGCTGATCTTTGACCCAGCCAATCGAATACTCGTGAGCGCTGCGAGCCACTGGGAGATAGCGATCAAGATGAAGACTGGGAAGTTGATTCTCCGCGAACCGCTTCTCGATTTCGTTCAACACGCCGTCATAGACAATGGCTTCACCTTGCTACCGATCGAGCCGAAGCACACTGCGATCGTGGCAACCCTCCCTTTCCACCACAAAGACCCGTTCGACCGAATGCTCGTCGCCCAGGCGTTGGCCGAGGGAATCCCGTTGATGAGTGCGGATGCCACTCTCGATGCCTACGGTGTTCAACGATTGTGGTGAGAGAATCGCAGTGAACTCGTCACGCGATACGGAGCCCTTTGCACGTTTCTTCGTAGGTTCGTTCGAGTTCGAGCGGAACGTAGTGCGATTCGTTCAGCCACAGGGAAAGTGTGGGCAGCGGAATGCCAATCTGGAGAGTGTGTTCCCAGGCTTCCTCCCGATGCCGCCCCTGGAAACCGCGGCTGCGGCACGACACAGCGTAAAGGGACTTGTCCACCGTGGCAGGTGGATTGGCTCCGATTCGGACGGCCAGTTCCGCGTAGAGATTCACCGAACGTTCCGTGACCGGATCGACAATCACCACACAGACAGCCTGCTGGAGGAAAGCATGACATTTCGAGACGAATGCATCTCGAGCGACAGCCCGGTCCTTGTTCCGAGGGCTGACGATTTCGATCACCGCGACCAATCGACGCGTGTAACGTTGATCGTAAACCCGAACTTCATACTCTGGCGGCGTCAACTCATCGGTGTCGAGCAGTAGCGTCGGCGAAGCGGCCTCCCAGGCAAGTCCGTCATCAGCGGAGCGGCCGGTTCCGAGATCGCTGGCGTTCACCAATTCAAAGGCTGCGATGTCGATCTCCACAGCAATGCCCATGTGAATTTTCACACCGCTACGGTATTCGGGCGGAAGAAGGGTGTTCAGGCGGTAGGCAATGGTGCTTGGCCAGGCCCCATGAAGTTCTTCCCATGACGCAAAATTCGTCACGGGTGGTCGGAAATGATCACGTAGCGGCATAGCGTTCTCCCGTTTCGATTATGATACTCGTCGCCTCACGAGCCGGTACAGGTGTTGGAGAAAGGAGCCCGGCAAAATTTCCCTGGAGGACGCAACCCTTGCAACGCTGACAACTGACGATGCCTGATCGCGACTTCGCCAGAACATCAACGAGCTTGTTCACCAGACCGAGGCCAGCGGAGACAAAGCCGAGGCGGTCGGTGGCGTGCCGAGCGAAGTACGTGCGGGAAGTGGCTCCGGCACCGCGAGCGATGATAACATGACTCAATAGTTGTGGAGCCAACCATGACTGCCCAACGGAAACCCAAATTGACAGTGGCCGAGTACCTGGCCATCGAGCGGCGCGCGGAATTCAAGAGCGAATTCTACGATGGTGAGATGTTCGCGATGGCTGGCGCGAGCCGCCACCACAACATCGTCAACGAGAACCTCTCGACGGAGATCGGCACCCGACTCAAAGGCGGCCGGTGTCGAACTCTTTCGCGGGATCAGCGGGTCAGGATCGAGCGCAGTGGGTTGTACTGTTACCCCGATCTCGTGATTGTCTGCGGCCCGCCGGAATACGCGGCCGAAGACCCCGACACGCTCATCAATCCGCAAGTGGTTGTCGAAGTGCTCTCCGACTCGACCGAGCGTTACGACCGGACCACCAAATTCCGCCACTACCAACAGCTCACCTCGGTGCAAGAGTACGTCCTGGTCGCACAGGACGAGCCGCTGTGCGAGCGGTACAGTCGGCAGGCCGATGGCTCGTGGACCGTGGTGTCGTTCGTCGGGCTGGAGGCCACGCTGGAGCTGAAATCGGTTCCCATCCGAATTCCACTCGCCGAGATTTTTACCGGCGTGACCTTTCCCGATCCACCACCGCGTTAACCTCTGGCATCGGTCGCGCGATTACATTGCCGGGGTCCAAGGAACCGTGATACAATCGATTGTGATACCGGGAGGAAACCCATGATCCGTGTGATGGCCGTGTACGAGAACGGCGTTTTCAAGCCGCGTGAGCCCCTGAAGCTACCAGAAGGGCAATTGGTCCAGCTGGCCGTGTACCCGCAAAAGCCACTCGTCCCCCTTCGACCTCGGACACCCGAGGAGGAGGACTTCGAGCGCCGGATCAAGGCCGCCAAGACGTGGGAGGAGATATTTGCGGTGATCGATACCGCCCCTCAGTCGACCGAGGACTTCGATGTTGTCAAGGCGATGAATGAGACTCGCCGCCTGACCGGGTTCCGAATGCCCGATCCGGAGCCAGAAGCCGGGGGGTGCCGTGAATGATGCGGTTTTACTCGATTCCGGCCCACTTGGAGTCCTTTGTAATCCGAATAACCATGCCCAAACCGTCGCGATCCGATTGTGGGTCACGGCCCTGTTGGCAGCAGGTCGGCGAGTCATCATCCCCGAAATTGCCGATTACGAGGTACGACGGGAGTTTCTCCGGAATCAGAGTTTCCTCGCCTTGTCGAAATTGGACGCTTATGGACAGCAACTTGAATACTTGCCACTGACGACCGCCGCAATGCGGCTGGCGGCGGATTTGTGGTCACAGGTCCGTAACACGGGGCTACCAACCGCGCACGACCACGCTCTCGATGGCGATGTGATTCTTGCGGCACAATCCATTGTCCTCGGCATTCCGGTGGTTGTCGCGACAGGGAATCCCACCCATCTCTCCCGTTTCACGCAGGCCGAGTTGTGGCAGAACATCATTCCATGATCCCCGTCCCGCAGCGTCCGGAAACGGCGAGAGGCAACACGGCCGAGGCGGTCAGGGGCGTGCCGAGGGGGCGAAGAAGTGACCGATCACACCTCGACAGGTATCATAATCCCAGGTTCCCCGCTGGTCACACTGAGAGTCCGCGATGGCGTTCACCAGTTTCAAAAGCACCGACGAGGTCGTGAAGAAGTACAAGATCCGCATCCGCAGCGGGCCGGTGCTGCCGCCAGCGACGGACTCGCCGCCGTTCTCGCCAGCGTTCCTGGCCGAACTGGAATTCAACCTCACCTACCTGCGGCCGACCCGCTCCGAACTGGGGGCCGGCGAAGTGCTGCTGTTCCCAATCCTCCGCGAAGTCTGGAAGACATACTACGAAAGCCTCTGCCTGTTCACCCACGAGGCACTTGAGTACGACGACGACCTGTGCGGGTTCCCGGACTATTTCGTCTGCCGTCTGTCCGAGTATGGGCGGATTGTCGAGGTGCCGTATCTGCTGGTCGCTGAGGCCAGACTGGACGACTTCGAGAAGGCCTGGGGTCAGTGCCTGGCGACGATGCTGGCGGCCGCGAAACTCCACGGCAGGTCGAACATTCCTATCTACGGGCTGGTATCGAACGGGTGGGCGTGGGAGTTCGGCGTTCTGTTGCACGACGAGTTCACTCGGCAGCTTGGTGGATACACGGTATCGGATCCAGGCTCCCTCGCGGCTCACATGCACGCGGTCTTCCGCGCCTGCCGAGATCAGGCCGTGGCATACCAGCCAGCCGCTGCTTAAACCGGAGGTGACTCATGCCGATTCATGACTGGACACGAATCAGTTCCGGAGGTTTCCACGACTTCCACCAGGACTGGACGATCGAGATTCGACGAACGCTCAACCGCGGGCTACTCCCGCCGGGGTATTCCGCCGTCACCGACCTGCGGGTGAATGGGTGGGAACCCGATGTCGTTGCCATTCACAGCTCCGGGCCACCGGCCCCGGGCGGGCTCGCCGTTGCCCTCGCTCCCCCTCGTACCCGCCAGGTCGCTCGGGTGGAAACCGATTCGGCTGCCTACGCCCGGAAGGCCAACCGTATTGCCATTCAGCACGAGTTCGGGCACGTGGTTGCGATCATCGAGATCGTGTCGCCGGGGAACAAGGATAGCTCGAATGCGATCCGGTCGTTCAAGGCCAAGGTCATCGAGTTTCTCCAGAACGGTGTCAACCTCCTGATGATCGATCTGTTTCCGCCCACAGCGCGTGACCCGGATGGCATCCATCAGGTCATCTGGGGGGAACTCACGGACGAGCCGTTCGAGGCCCGACCGACCGACAAGCCGCTGACAGTCGCCTCCTATAACGCGGGTGATTACCTGACCGCCTACGTCGACCCGGTGGCGGTGGGCGATCTCCTGCCCGATGCTCCCCTGTTCCTTGCCCCAGGGTGGTACATCAATGTCCCGCTTGAACGGACCTACCAGATGTCGTGGGCCGAGACTCCACAACTGATCCGCGACCGTGTCGAACCACCCTCGGAAACGGGACAGCCAGCCCAGCCGTGAGGTCATGACCGATTCGGAAGCTAACCCCACACTCCTTTCCCTAAAAAGGAAGGGGGAGAAGAGATTCGCCGGTCTGATACAGGAACCCGTTGAGGCAGTTTCATTCCAGGTGCAAGCATTGGTATAATGGGAGGGCGAGGCTCCTGCCGAGCGTGAGCTGGTGAAGCTCGGCAGGAGCCTCGCCCTCCCGTTAGACCGATGATCGCTCCGGGAATGAGACTGCCTCTGCGGGTTCCTGTATGAGAACATCTGCTAGTAGTAGGCCAATGGTGTTGTCCTGGCATCGTTTAAACACTAAACACTA
>PLDW01000177.1 GCA_003136315.1 Gemmataceae bacterium
GTCCAATCGTCTTTCCACAGATGCGACAGCCTCAGCGGGTACCCGCATCACGAGCCCAAGACCCTCCCATCCCGGATATTCGCCTTGTTTCCCCAGATCCCCACGGTACACTTCTGCAATTTCCAAATTCCACTCTTCCGACGGCGAAGGACCGCCGATGACAAAAACCGAACGCCCTCGCCGGACCACGTTGGTCCGCGATCGCCCGTTGGCGGTTCCGGTTCCGCACGTTGGAAGCCTTCCCGGAATGGTCGCCTCTCCACCGATTCCCCTCTCAACAGCCGGCAACCGGCCTTTGTCCCGCCTGGATAAGGTCGGGCTCTCACTCTTCATCTTGGTGCTCTTCGCATTTGGGGTGATCACCGAGATCCGCTCAGCCTTCCAGGTCACCCGCCGGACGGACTTCGGAGTGTATGTCCGAGCCGCGTGGGCGGTTACGGCCGGGAAAGATCTCTACACCGTCACCGACGACCACGGCTGGCATTACTGCTACCCCCCCACGTTCGCCATCCTCCTGGTTCCACTCGCTGAGCCTTATCAGTTCGATACACAAACGAAGCATCTCCCGTTCGCGGTCTCGGTTGCAATCTGGTATGTGTTGAGTGTTGGCTGTGCGGCGTTCGCCGCCAACGCTCTGGCGTCGGGTGTCGTGCCGGGGGCGGTGCGATGGTCACGGCGGTGGTGGTACGCCCGGCTAGTTCCCGTTTACGTGTGCATCGGAGGAGTTGGGTTCACACTGGGTCGCGGACAGGTGAATCTCCTCCTTATCGCTCTGGTGGCAGGGGCATTCGCGGCGACAGTCCGGGGACGCCGGGTGGCGTCTGGTGCCTGGTTGGCAGGTGCAGCTGCGCTGAAAATGATTCCTGCGCTCCTCGTGCTGTTCCCTCTGGTCCGTCGAGACTGGCGTGCCCTCATCGGTGTGGCCCTCGGTGGATTTGTCTTGTTGGGGGTGATCCCGGCCACAGTGTGGGGAATCCCGAAAACCATCGAGATGAACCGGAAACCCGTGGAGGTGGTCCTCCTCCCAGCCGTTGCATCAGGTGGCGACCAGACTCGGGCTATCGAATTGCACGGTGCGAAGTCGACCGATAGCCAGTCGGTCCGGGCGGTTGTCCAGGCCTGGATTTACCCAGACCGGAAGACCCGCCCACACGAGATCGACCCGATCGCCTCTCAGATCCACTGGTCGGTCAGCGGGTTGCTCGTTCTCATCACTGTGGTTGTGGGACTCCGTCGCCTGACCCCCGATCCAGCCGACCAACTCATCTTCCTCGGTTGCCTGTGTACGGTGATGATGCTCCTCACACCCGTATCGCACATGCACTACTACGCAATGGTGTTGCCGCTCGTCAGCGGACTCTGGCTCCGTGGGGTCGCCCGGCGACCGAACGGAGTCTCGGCAGATGCACTGACTACCGTCGTTCTGATTGTGTGGGGAATCGCAACAGCCACTCCACTCTTCGCCGGCCCGACCTTCGATCGACTCCGCGAGTGCGGATTCGGGACAGCCTTCACTATCGCGTTGTGGGCGTTCGGGCTACGAACGATCGGTCGGGAGTCGACCACAGCAGCGAGTGCGAAGCCGGAACTCAACGCGGTCCGGCTTGCGGCTTGATCGCCCGCGGATGACTCAGCGTGGCAGAGCCGCAATGGAATATGAGATGAGTATTGACACAAGCCTGANNGCCTGAGGGAATGGCCGAAATCCTTGCAAACGCCGAAGTGAGTCGACGAAAATTGGCGCAGCGTGCAGAGAAATCGAGGGGTTGCGATGCAGACCTCCGGACGCCGGGTCGCTGTGGAGGTTACCTCCCAAGGCTCCCACAGATCTGGAACTTGGGCCAGGTTCAAAGTGAGGTAACAGGCGAATCAGCTCCGAGCTGCTTCAAAGTGAGGTAAGTCGCCGGGTCCGTATCAGATCACCCGGCGACCGACGTCGCCGGTTCGCCAATTCGCCAATTCCAATGTGTTACCCCTCGCACACGCTCATTGAACCGTGCCGGAACTTGCCCAATTCAGGCATCCGCCTCGTCAAGTTACGGTCTCGCTGCACGCGTAGCACCCGCCAAGGCCGGTATCCCGTTCGTGATCTACGGGCCATTTTCTTCTGACTGAGGTGGGAAGACAATCGGCCGCCGGGATTGTCCCGGCGGCCGAGCGGAATTCATGAGAGTCGCGAGCCTTAGCCAACGAGATCCTTGATCCAGTTCGGCTTGTCGCCCGCGATGTAATAGGGGCGGCCGAGGTTGTCGCGGACAGAGGCGTTGGTTTCGGGGGTGGGGTCGATCCCGAGGCCCTTGTAGAGGGTGGCGTAGAGGTCGAGAATGCCGACCTTGTTGTCGACCGCTTCGGTCCCGTCCTTATCGGTTGCCCCGTAGGCGATGCCGCCCTTGATGTTGCCGCCACCGACAACCACGCTCCAGACGCGCGGGTAGTGATCCCGGCCAGCGTTCTGATTGATCTTGGGGGTGCGGCCGAAGTCGCCCATCCACACGATCACGGTGTCCTTCAGCTTGCCTCGTTGGTCGAGATCCTTTACCAGGGTGGCCATCGCCTTGTCGAGTACCGGGAGCCGCTGGTTCGCCAGGGTCGGGAAGATGTTCTGGTGGTTGTCCCAGCCGCCGAGTTCGATCTGGACGCAGGCGGTGCCAGCCTCGACCAGCTTGCGGGCAAGCAGAGCGGCCCGTCCGAAGCCGTTGTTGCCCGGGCCGGTGGCCCCGTACTCTTCCTTCAGCTTTGGGTCGATCGCTTTGCCGTTGAGTTCCTTTTCCAGGTTGAACACGTCCTTGCGGCTCGAGACGACCATGTTCAGGGCCTTCTGGTACACTTCGGAGTGGGCCTGAGCGGCGTCCAGATTAACCCCCGAGGTGAATCCACCCTCAAGCCGATTGAACAGGGTGGCCCGGCGAGCGGTTCGACCCTCGTCAACCGGGGAGGAGACGTTTTCCGGTGGCTGGCCAGCGTTCTGGACGGTGAACGGGGCGTACTTCATGCCGAGGAACCCGGCGTCGCCACGGGTGCCGCCGACGGAGATGAAGGCCGGCAGATCGGCGTTCTTCATCGCCTCGACGTCCATCCCCTGGTAGTAAGAGAGGACCGACCCGATTGACGGGAAGGGGAGCAGCGGGTTCGGTGAGCGGCCGTGGTTCATCAGGTAAGTGCCGCGAGCGTGGTCGCCTTCGCTCGTGCTCAGTGACCGGATGATCGACAGTTTGTTGAACTGCGATGCGACCTTGGGAAGATGTTCGGAGATCTGGACCTGGCTCCCCGCGGCCGTCGGCTTTGGCTTGTGCTCGCCACCGTTCGGGCTGCCTGGCTTCATGTCCCAAAGGTCGATCGTGGCCGGGCCGCCGCTCATCCAGAGGATGATGAGGCTCTTTTGCTTCTTCTTCATCTCCGCAGCGCTGGCCCGGAGGTTCGACAGGAACGAGAGACCTGGCAGGGAGACGGCCGCACCGGCCATCGAGTGTTTGATGAAGTGCCGGCGGTCGGTGGTCCCGAACATGGTCTGAGGCTCCGAGTGGTGCCGGTTGAGGCCGGCGAGGGAATTAGAGGGAGTGTATCCTGAAGATCCGGCTTGTGCAACAGTTCAGGCGGGCAAGTCGATCGACTTTGGTGTCTCATGCGGCCGGTTCACATACTCTGACGCGCGGGACAATCGAGAGTTCCGTAACTCGTACAAAAAAAGTGCGGGTTTCCGATTCTGCGGGGTGGGTAAGATACCAGAATCCCCGTCCGCCTGGCCCCAGGGACCGCCGACCGATGCCCCCCAGCTCGTCTCCGGCCCACGCCGATGCCCAGGCGGTTCGCGAACTGGCCGCCGCCCATGAGCGGCTGACGGACCAGATTAGCAAAGTCGTCGTCGGGCAGAAAATCGTTATCGAGCAAGTGCTTATGGCGTTATTCAGCCGGGGCCATTGCCTCCTGGTTGGGGCTCCGGGGTTGGCCAAAACCCTGCTGGTGAGCACCGTGGCGCGGGCGTTGCAACTCTCCTACAAACGGATTCAGTTCACCCCCGACCTCATGCCGGCCGACATCACCGGGACCGATATTCTCCAGGATGACCCGGAGACTGGTCGGCGGCGATTCGTTTTTCTGCCTGGCCCGCTTTTCGCCAACATGATTCTGGCCGACGAGATCAATCGAACCCCGCCGAAAACGCAAGCAGCCCTGCTCGAAGCCATGCAAGAGGACCATGTTACGGCCGGCGGACAGACCTACCGACTGCCCGAACCGTTCTTTGTGATAGCGACCCAGAACCCCATCGAGCAGGAGGGAACCTACCCCCTTCCCGAAGCCCAGCAAGACCGGTTCATGTTCCACATCCGTGTCGAATATCCGTCGCGGTCCGAAGAAATCCAGATCATGAAGGCAACGACTGGAGTCCAGAAGATTGACGTGACTCCGGTCCTTGACGGAAAACAAATCTGTCGGTTCCAGGAGGTTGTGCGGCAAGTCGTTGTGGCGGACCACGTGTTTGCGTACGCTGCCGATCTGGTGCGCGCGACTCGACCGAAGGAGCCGCATGTCCCGAAGTTCGTCCCCGAACTCGTCGCGTGGGGGGCCGGGCCGCGGGCGAGTCAGTACCTCATCCTCGGCGGGAAGGCCCGGGCGGTCTTGAACGGTCGATTCCACATCACAACCGAGGACATTCGTGCTGTCGCCCTTCCAGTCTTGCGGCACCGGGTGATGACCACTTTTCACGCGGATGCCGATGGAATCACGTCGGATGCGATTATCGGGAAACTGCTTGAAGCCATCCCGAGCCCGGTTGAGAATGGTGCCGGAAAATCGCGAAAGGGTTAATCGGTGAACTCTGGAAGCCTTTGTCGCCTCCGTTTCTCTCTGTGTAGTTGGGGTGTAACCTAACCCACTCAGGAGGGTATACCCCGTGATGGATGTCCGTCCGCCTGGAGTGGAATAATGCTGGAACCCGGGAAGACCCGATCCCCTGCCCCCCGCCTCACACGGCCCGAGTGGGCGCTCTTGTTCGTCCTGATGGCGATCCAGTTCACTCACATGGTGGATTTCGTCATCATCATGCCTCTTGGTCACCGGTTGCAGAACGAACTCCACATTTCCACTGAGCAATTCGGGCTTGTCGTCGCGGCCTACGCCTGGGCCGCCGGGATTGCGAGTCTCCTCGCCAGTTTCGTGATGGATCGATTCGACCGGAAATCCGTTCTGCTGACGATGTATGCAGGGTTCGGGCTCAGCACCCTGTTCTGTGGGCTGGCCCCGGATTACGAAATGCTTCTTCTGTCCCGAACGCTTGCCGGGGTGTTCGGCGGCCTTGCGTCAGTCGCCTTGATGGCGATGATCGGCGACGTTTTCCCACCGGATAAGCGAGGCCGGGCGACAGGTGCGGTGATCTCGGCATTCGCGGTGGCAACGATATTGGGGCTGCCAGTCGGGCTGTGGCTCACCCCGCCGTTCGGTCGCGGGGCCCCGTTCATTGTCCTGGCCGGGCTAAGTGCGGTGGTATGGGTCGTTGGGATGGTACGGCTGCCGGAAGTCCGAGGTCATCTCGACGCTCCACGCCGTCACCCAGTCACGGAATTCCTGGCAGTCACCCGGGAGCCAAATCACCGGTGGGGGTTTGTCTTCACGTTCTTCCTGGTGCTTGGCACGTTCACCGTTGCATCGTTTATTGCCCCAGTGATGATGGCCACGAATGACTGGGATGAGAGCCAGCTCGCATGGGTGTACATGGCTGCGGGCTCGTGTACCTTGCTGGGAACGGGTCTGATTGGCCGTCTGGCCGACCGCTTCCCGCGGTTGATTCTGTTCCGGATCCTCGGCGGTGGCGCACTTGTGATGGCGATCGTGGTCAGCAATCTCCCGCCCGTCCCGCTGTTCGTCGCTGCCCTGGCAGTAAGTGGGTTCATGGTGTTCGCGGCGGGGAGGATGATTCCGGCCCAGGCGATGATGCTCGGAGCGGCGGCCCCGGCGGTCAGGGGAGCGTTCATGAGCCTGAACACGGCCGTACAACACCTCGCGACGGGACTCGCTCCGGTGATCGCCGGAGCGATCCTGACCAAGACTCCTGACAAGAAGCTGGAGGGGTTCTGGATGGTTGGGGTGGTCTCGGCTGTGACTGCGGTGGTGTCTCTACTCGTTGCTGGCCGGCTGAAACCGGTCTCTCAGCACGTTGAGGCCGCCCCTGCGACCAGCCGGGCTCAAACCGAGCCTGTTGAGGAGATGCAACCCACCTCCTCGCCGGAACCTGCGGCAGCCGTGTGAGACGACTCTGTCTTTTGCATCCCTCCGTTTCGGCCGGCTCATGCCGGCCGTTCTGTCATGCTCCCTTTTGACCCCTCCGAACTGGTCCGTTACGGCGGACTGACCCTGGTCGCGCGGACGATCGTCGAGGGGTTCCTCTCGGGCACCCACCGCAGCCGATTCGAGGGGTTGAGTGCAGAATTCGCTGGACACAGGCCATACTCTGCGGGAGATGAACTCCGGCGGGTCGACTGGCGGGCCTCAGGGAAGACCGACCGGTTCGTCGTAAAGGAGTTCGAGCGCGAATCGAACCTGAAGACGTTCCTCATCCTGGACGCCAGTGGGAGCATGAGGTATCGCGGCCAGCAGGCCGTGACGAAATTCGAGTATGCCCAGCGCGTGGCAGCCTCGCTCGCCTACTTGATGCTTGCCCAACGCGACGCTGTCGGCTTGATCCTCCACGACGTCCGCATCCGACAATTGATTCAACCGCGGGCCACCTCGAAACACCTTCTCGGGCTCCTCCGCGGGTTGGAGACGATCCAGCCAGGCGGGGAGACGCAGCTCGCGGAGGTCTGGCACGACATCGCGATCAAGCACCTGAAGCGGCCCGGTCTCGTTGTCCTCATCTCCGATGGCTTTGATGATCCGGCCCGCCTTGCCCGGGCGTTCCGCGCATTCCGCCACCGCAAGCACATCGTGAGGTTCTTCCATATTCTGGCCCCGGAGGAGATCGACTTCCCGTTCGACCGACCAACCCGCTTCAGAAACATGGAGCGACTCGGAGAAGTAGTTCGTGTTGATGCTCGACAGTTACGATCGGAATATCGGGAGAATTTCGAGAGGTATTGTGCAACGCTTCGCCGCCAGGCCCAGGATCTGCAAATCGATTATCACCTGCTCCGGACCGACGAACCCGTCGACCGGGCGCTGGGCGTCTACCTTGCAGGCCGGAAGGGGTCAGGGAAGCCGGGGAGTGGCTGAATCCCTGATGGGTCCTTCTACAGGAACCCGCAGAGGTTGTCTCGTTCCAGGCGCACGCATCGGTCTAACGGAAGGGCGAGGCTCCTGCCGAGNNCAGGAGCCTCGCCCTCCCATATACAGGAGCAAGCATCGGTCTAACGGGAGGGCGAGGCTCCTGCCGAGCGTGAAGGTAAAGCTCGGCAGGAGCCTCGCCCTCCCGTTTATACGTCCAATCGTCTTCGCATAGATGCGACAATCTCAACAGGTTCCTGTATTAGGACCAGCGCTCAAATCCGCTCGACTGGGAGGCTGATGGGAGTCAAATTGCCCTCCGGCTCCCCCTTCCCTCTTAGGGAAGGGGGTTGGGGGGTTCGGTTCTGTCCGCTCATCCTTATTATCGCGGTGTGTTTCGGTGTCGCCGCCAGCGACGGATCAGCCAGAGGCCACCGAGCAAGAACGCCACCGGCAGGCAAAGTCCGACGACACAGCACTGATAGGATTGATCCCAGGTCGTGCGCACAATTTCGAGCCGGCCATCAGGACTCTTCGCATCCCGCTGCACACGATAGTCGAAGGTGATCTCGCTGCTTTGCCACTCCGGGACATCCTGGCGATACGGGAATTCGAGCCAAACCGCGCCGTTCAGGCGTCCTGATGCTTCTGCAAGCTCCAACGCAGTCTTGAACGGTGTCGCGACGATGCGAGGAACGATAATCAATGTCCTGCGATCGAAGTGACTCCCATCTACCGAAATCATGACAGGCTGATCTGGGGTTAGCTCGATGAATTCGGCCTCGTCAGCGGAACGGCTTTCCCAGTTGCCGGTCTTCGCGTCCTTGACGGTGATCGATTTCTGTCTGTAGATCACGAAGAGGTGATCCGGGAACGCTTCTCGGGTGCTGATCCGAGCGGTCGGTTTCGCGCGTCGCAAGCCTGGAGCGATCATGTCAGCAGTTGCGGAGCCATTCGTCACGACAACGCCCGCGACTGCCAGCACGGATCCAAGAACGCATCGCAACATCTTGTCATCCTGGTGTGGCGACCAGCAGATGGAGATCGACCCAGTTGGCGGCGGGTGGTCAGACCCGATCTTAGCCCCTCCTGCGCAAGCTGTCGAGCATCTTGCGCTTTGCGGTCACAGAAGCCAAAGTGGGGAACCCGCCCTCAATCTTCGGTTCGCGTCCTGCCAGGCATGCGCGGATCACCTGTGTCCCCCGAGGACAGCAGCTCACTCCGCATCAGCCCGTTTGTCCATTTGGACCGAGCAAGAAAATCGTAGATATCTGTCCGGTCGGGGGGTACAACGGAGTTTTTAGGTATTGAATCCATGCTCACGCAGAAGGCGTACATCCGGTCAGATCGTCTGTGAAGGACTTGGTGATCGCAGTTGGTTGAACCACTGTTGAACAGGGAGATGTATCATGCGGGCATTCACCATCGTCGTATCAGCCGTCGCCTGTCTCGCCATTTCTTCGGCCGCTTCGGCACAAGACAAACCTGCGACTCGGCTGCCAGAAGATGTCGTCTCAGCCTGGATGAAGGCCGGTGCTCAGGTCGGCTGGCTGGGACACGAAACATTCGGTCATCTGATGTTTCACGATGGCACTGATGGAAAGGCTGGGGAAGTACCTGCCTTCCAGTTCCCGGCGTGGAAGGCAGGGGTGATTGGAACGTTACCGGTGCCTCAACACAGTTTCGGCCTCTCCTTGATCCACACGGATATGGCGGATGCAGGTTTGCAGGAACTGGCTGGGCTGAAATCCCTGCAATCTCTGAATGTCGCCTTTACAAAAGTAACAGATGCAGGAATGAAGGATCTCGCCGGGCTCACGTCGCTCCATTCGCTCGATCTCCGTAGCACCGAAGTCACGGATGCAGGCGTGAAGGAACTCGCCGGGCTGAAATCCCTGCGGTTGCTCTCCCTCCGCAGTACCCATGTGACGGACGCAAGTCTCAAGGAACTCGCTGGGCTCACGTTACTGCGGAGGCTGGACCTGGATGGCACGGGCGTGACAGGGGCAGGGTTGAAGGATCTGGCCCATCTCCAGTCGCTCAAGCTGCTGGACCTGGGAAGGACCGCAGTCAAGGACTCGGACCTGAACGCACTGGCCCAGGTGAAATCCCTGACATCGCTCGACCTCCGCAGTACGCAGGTGACGGATGAGGGACTGAAGGAACTTGCCGGACTGCCGGCACTTCAGTCACTGGACCTCCGCGATACCAATGTGACGGATGCAGGGGCGAAAACCCTGGCCGGGGCGAAAACGCTGAAATCGCTGGATCTGAGCATCACCTCCTTGACGGACACGGGACTGAAAGATCTGGCCGGGCTGTCGTCCCTGGAGGAACTGCGACTGTACGGCACGAAAGTGACAGATAATGGGCTGAAGGAACTCGCTGGGCTCAAATCGCTTCGGTCACTCGACCTTGATGGAACGGGAGTGACAGACGCCGGGCTGAAGGAACTCGCCGGACTGAAATCTGTCCAGAAGTTGAACCTCGGCAGAACGGTCATCACAGATGCGGGACTGGAACACCTCGCCGGGCTACCCACTCTGGATTCACTTGACCTCCGCCACACCAAAGTCACGGACCACGGGCTGAAGACACTTGCCCAACTGAAAACTTTGAAATCGCTGGACTTGAACAGAACCGCGGTGACGGATGCCGGGTTGAAAGACCTGGCGGGGCTTCCCGCTCTGGAGAAGCTCTACCTCCGGGAAACGAAAGTGACCAAAGCTGGGGTTGCAGAACTCCAGAAGACCTTGGCCGGTGTCAAAACCACGTATTAACCACGCGATTCCGCGCAACTCGCGACATCGGAGACGTCCTTCGTCGTCGGGGAAAGTGATTCACGCACTCACAAAAGAGGAGCACCTGTCATGCGTTCAGTGAAGCTAGCGGCCATCTGCCTGTTCTTGCTCGGTGCCGCCACTCAGGCGTGGGCCGACGACAAGGAGGGCCTGAAGGGAACCTGGCGGCAAGAAACCGAGGGGCTGGGAGTGTCGTACTGGGAACTCACCCCCAAGGGCGAACACACCTACGACGCGCAGGAGTACGGATTAGCCAGCGTGAAGGGAACAGCTCGCCTGAAGGACGGCCACCTGATTATCACTATTGAGGGGAGTAAGGACCACTACAAGTGGCACCTGAAGGGCACCGCTGGCAAAGGAGAACTTATCAGAGAGGGGCAAGCGCCCGCGAAATCCGAGGTGCGGTTCATCGGGAAGTAGCGACACGCGAACCTCGCAACACAATGCCTTTTGAAAGGGCGTTTTGCAGGAAAAGGTGGTGCCCCAGGATTGTCGATTCGGTGATAGGTCGAATCGAGGGCTTCCACCAGTCAAATACCACCATCCCAGGGATGTGGGGAGTCAGAACCCGAAACAATCGAGGGGGCTTCCCCGCATCTCTCGGCGAAATCCTACATCGAGGAATTGTACCAGGAGATAATAGTATGATACGATTATGGAGTTCTGGAGCGATGCTGGCGGTTGCAATCCTGTTCAGTTGGATCGCTTCAAGCGAACTCATGTCCCGGGAAGGGAAAGCTTTGGACACAGAGCGCAAGCGGGTGCAAGGTGAATACCTCATCGAGTCCGCACTCAAGCCGGGCATGGTATTGGATGTGACAGATGCCAAAGCAGAAGATCTGAGCTTGATCCAGCTCGCCGGACCTGGAGATCAACCGAATCGCCGGTGGAAGCTCTACCACGTTGGAGATGGCCAGTTCGTGATCGAGACGGCATTGAAGGAGGGCTACGACCTGGATGCACGCGATGCGAAAAGCGACGATGGAACCCTCATTCAGTTAGGCGGAGGTGGAGTCGATCAGCAGAACCGCCGGTGGCGATTAGTCCCCGTGAGCAACGGTGAATATATGATCGAAACGGCCTTAATGAAAGGAGTCTTTTTGGATGTAAAAGACGCCAGTTCCGAGAATCTTGCAACAATTCAGTTAGGAGGGAGTAACGATGACGGGAGGGACCAGCCGAATCGTCGCTGGCGCTTACTCCGCGTGGACCTCAAGTGATCCCTTGCTGGAATCGGTGACAAAACCTGCCAAACTGCTCTCATCGCTCACTGGCGGGAGTCAACCTGAGCTGCTCATGACGGCCTGATCGACTGTTCAGTCGCGTTTCCTGGCACGATCAGACAATTGTTCCAGGTCGGCCACCGCCTGCCTGGTGCCTGTGGCACTCGGGGAAAAAGGAGCTTCAGCGCAAGCCGTCATCAGCCATCCGTTTCGCCGTTGTGGGACACAGGAACGAAAAAGTTCACAGGGTCTCTTTTCTGGCACCTTCTTCTGGAGTGAACAACACATGCTGGCACGGAACAGGCGACTGCTGGTTGTTTTGGCCTTGGTCATCGCCCCCCTGGTGTCTCTTGCTGTGCCAGGCCTTGCCTCGGCAGCGCAAAGAGAGCGATTCGCCCTCCGCAAGGGTGTCTTTGACGGGCTCTGGCACAACGATCCGGTCCAGATCATTATTGAAAGAGTCAACCCCGACGGATCGTTCAAGGGCGAGTTACATTTCGACCCCCACGGGCGCTGGGGAGACGTCCGTACTGGGATTACAGGGCATTTAGGAAGGGATGATTCGCTGACGATGGAACGCGACGATTGTGGTCCAGGAGGCCAGGTGGCACGGACTGGGCGACCAGAAGTCAGAGGCCGATCGATGGTCTGGAGGGGAGAAGTCACCGGCCCGGATTTCAAAGAGCGATTCGAGCTGCGTGTTCCTCTGCGTTGACACTCGACCTATGTACATGAGTCAACCTGTGCTACGAGAAAAGTTCACAGAGTCACTAGGCGGTAGAGCGAGGAAAACAGGACAGATGTACGATGTTCGTACACCTGTCCTGTTTGTATGTAAGCCGAGTTATTTCTTCTTGAGCGTGACGTCTTTGCCGTCCTTGTCTTTGATTGTTGTCTCGGTGGCGGAAATCTTGGCGATGGTCAGCTCTTCCTTGATTTTGTTATTCACCTTTGTCGTGAGCTTGTTGCCGTCAAGCTCATAACTTCCTTTGATCAACATTTCTTTGTCGCCTTCTTTGACCGTGACTGTGAGCTTCCCGTCCTTGGTGAACTCGATCACCGCCCCCTCGGGGACGGTATCCGGTTCCGCCTTTATCACCACCCACTTCCCCACGATCAGTTTCGCGTAGTCGGGCTTCTCGTCGGTGCGGGCGGGTGCGCTAGCCGGCTGGTTCGCGGTCTGCGACGTAGGCGGCGAAGCCGGTGGGTGGTCTGCTGGCTTATCCGTGGTGGCCAGTGCCGAGCCGAGGGCACCGCCGGCACCGGCGACGAGAATCGCCACGAACGCCACCCACTTGTACGTTGCGGTCGTCACGAGCATCTCCGTTGCGAGTTGAATTGCTCGGGTCGAAGGCGACCCGAGTACGGATGCGGCCAAGGACGCTCCGGTGGAGGCCCCGGCTGCCTGCGCGGCTGCCGCAGCAAGCAACCCGGCCGAGAGCGTCACCCCGCGCTGCGTCAACCGGCGCTGAAGCACAGCGAGTCCGCGACGGACCCGCCCCTTGACAGTGCCAACACTTAACCCGAGCGCGGTCGCGGCCTCTTCGCGGGTCATGCCCTCCAGGTAGCACAACAGTAGAGGCAGCCGGAAACGCTCGTGGAGTCGGTCCAGTTCAGCGTGGAGAGTCTCGCACGCCTCGCGCCAGGACGGGTCCTGCGGTTTGTCACGGTCACACAGTTCAGTGCCCTGGAGTGCATTGAGGGCTCGGCGGTTGCGCGCCCGAAGCCGAACCGCGATCCGGTGGGCGACGCCGGATAGCCACGGTCCGAGTCTCGTTCGCGGGTCGAGGGTGGCCGCTCGCCGCAGGAGGACGAGAAACGTTGCTTGGGCGACATCTTCGATGTCCGCCGGAATGCGCAACATCCGCGCCGCCGCGGACCGGACCGTGCGCGCGTGGCGCTGCATCAGTGCGGCGAAGGCGGCCTCGTCCCCGTTGATGCGATAACGCGCCAACAGTTCTGGATCCGGGCGGGTTTCACCGACAAGGTGCTGGAGCGTTTCTCGTTGTGAGTGACCGTTCATCGTTCACCCGATATCTGCACCGAATGGCCGTCTCGGTGCGCACTTTTTCTCGAACACGACAGAGATCACCCCCGTGCACTGTGCTTGGTTCGGAAATCCCCGACCACGCCTCACGCAACTGGGTCAGGTACGCGCGGCTTCGGTCCGAAGCCTCACCCACAACGAAGCGAAATCGTCCGGCGGCTTCACGTCCCAGGCCATCACTTCACCGGTCTCGGGGTGGGTGAAACCCAACCGAGCAGCGTGGAGCATCGGCCGTTCCGCGCTGCTGCCGTCAGGTGCAGGGCGGCCGTTCACCGGCCGATCGTAGAGCTGCTCCCCACATAACGGAGTGCCGGCCTCGCCGAGGTGTATTCGGACCTGGTGGGTCCGGCCGGTTTCGAGTCGGCATTCCACAACTGCGAAGGACCCAAGCTCGTTTGTTACCTTGACATGGGTCACCGCGCGCTTTCCGTCAGCCGGGTTGGTCTTGAAGGTCGTTCCCCGCCGACCGTCGCCACGGTCGCGCACGAGAACCGATTCGATCCGCCCGGATTTCGGCGTACCACGGGTGAGGGCCAGATAGTGGCGATCGACTGTGTGCTTGCGGAACTGCTTGGTGAGCGATTCGGCAGCAGTGGGCGTACGTGCGAAGACGACCAGTCCCGAAGTATCGCGGTCGATGCGATGAACGGCCCGAACCGGCCGGTTCGGTTCTCCGAGTAAGCCAGGGAGGAGGTCGGCGAGCGTTTTCGGGAGGAATCGCTTTCCGCGGGCTCCGAACTCCGCAGCCTCCTCCGCGTGACGCATGGTGGTCAGTCCGGCAGGCTTGTTCACCACAACAACCGCATCATCCGAGTAAAGGATCTCGACCCCACGGGCGATCTCAGCGGCATCGGTCTCCAGTGGCCGATCTGGTCGCGATTTCTTGGGGCCGCGGGCGGCCGACGCTGGGGTCTTGATGGGCAGTTTCCCAACAGCGGGTCTTGCCGGTTTCCCCCCGTCGGGCCGAGGAGGAGCAGGCGGCTTTCGGGCGCTGGGCTCTGCACTGCGGACCTCCACGGACCCGGCGTCGAGTTCTACTTTCTTGCCGGTCTTGAGTCGCCGCGCGACGTCGGTTTCGATCTGCTGCCCGACCCGGACGTGTCGATTCTCGACCAGTCGCTTCGCTTGCGCCCAGCTAATACCAAAGCGCTTCTTCAAGACCGCAGCCAGGGTCTGCCCAGCCTCTGTGCGGTCGACAACGAACAGAATCGGCGGCACCAGTCCCCCTCACTCATCCACGGTGAAAACTGTCGGATCGGTTTTTTCGAGCGGAATGAACGACTCGGTGGTGAGTTCGAGAATCTTCACCCCGTCCTTGAAGACCACCGCTGTTGTGGGCCGGGTCACGCCGTTGAACGCCTTGTGGCCACCGAGAATCTGCTCCCAGTCGGTTGCACGGGCGGTTTCCGGGTCCGGGGCCTTTCGGCCAATCCTGACGAGATGCCCGCTCTTCCGATCGAACCCGAGTCGGAGGTCGGGAAACCCCTTCGTGTGAAGGGTGATCCCGGCGACATCACCACCCCGGACAGCCAGATCGTGTTTCAGGACGAACTTTCGGTCGGAGAGCAGTGGAGAAAGCTGTCCAACCTCCAGGAGGAGGCTGGCGAGCTGGATCTCCTTGGCGGCGGCGTCTGTTGTGGGGACCGTCGCTCCATTGATCAACGATCGCACTCTCAAGCCGTTCACGATCTGGACCATTTCCAGCTTACGTCCCTTTGACTCGGTCCGGATCAGGATTCGCGAGCGGCCCGGAACGTGGAACGTCTGCTCGACGGTCACTGGCACCTCGGCCCCGTCGGCGAAGAGGGTTCCCTTTGCGGTCACCCGCCCGGCCGGGTAACGGGCGAGCGTCTCAGCCCCACCAGCAGCGACGATCGCAGCCCGGACGATCTCTTCGGGCCGGCCATCATCAGCGAGACTCATCACCGGCGCGAGGAAGAGCAAAACGGTAAGCAGTCCCCTGGGCATCATCTCCTCCAGAACCTGGCCCCCGCCCATCCATTATTCGATCATGAATGGCTTGTCGTCCACTTTCTCCAGTGGTTTGTATTCGGCGACGATGATCTCCAGGAAGGGTTTCCCATCGTGGGTCACTTTTGACTTCATCGGCACCACCAGCCCATCAATCGTCTTGTATTCCGAGAAGGTCGTCACCTCATCAACCGCCTTTTGGTTCGGATCCAACCCCCTCCGTTGCATTGCGACCAGGCGACCGGTCTTCCTGTTAAAGAACAGTCGCGTGTCCTTGAGCCCCTTCGACTGGACGACGATGACCGCTGCATCCTCGCCACCGACTGGCACGTCCGCCTCCGCGACGAGCGTGTATTTGGCGGTGTCGAGTAAGGGGTACAAAAGTGACATCTCCTGGATCACGGCCGATTCCCGGAGTTCTCTTTGGACCGGCTCGTCCAACTGACTTGTGCGTCCATTTTCGGTCTGGTGGACCTTGTCGCCGTTGACCACCTGCACCACAGTCACGTTCTGGCCGGGGGTCTTCATCGTCATCTCCGACCGCACCCGGCCGGGGATGGTGAACACGAGTGACCCAGAGTAGGGGAAATCCATCCCGTTGATCGACACTTTCCCGGCAATCTTGGACGTCCCGGCCGGAAACTTCTTCAGTATGGTGAGCCCGCCGTGGGCTTGAATCGCCTTATTCACGACCTCTTCAGGCTTGTTCTGCGCGGCAGCCGGTGCCGTCGCGATGACGATCGCCATCAGTCCGAGCATCGAGCGTGTCATTGTCTTCCCTCAGGAGTGACATCCTTCCACTCGCCCCGCATGAAGCGGGTAGGGATACCATACGGGCGGGCTGCCTGTATCGCAATGACCCCCAACGGGTAGCGGGGGCTCTGGTGGTCGGCATTGTGCAGCGGTGATCTGCCGCCGGGTCGCGGTCGGGGATTCGGGCCGACTCGGACGGCACTGACGGAAGTTCAGTCCTTAGGGTACTCGTACACTTCCCCGCCTGCCCGAGTGATCATCGCGTTCAAGGTCTTTGTCGCGGGGGGCTTGGAGAACGTTCGCACGGACCCGTCGAAGAAGGCGGCCAGGAAGCGTTTGTCGGGCGTTGACCCGAGCAACTTGCTCATATCTTTCTCCGGGTCAAACGCCAGTTCGTCGGGCTTTGTCCAGGTCACTGCCTCGGCTGCGGTCACCACCATCAGCGTGTTCGACAGACCGTCTGTAAACTCGGTAAACTTCGCTCCTCGGATATAGTCGAACCCGGCCCCGTTCCCCACGAACACGCGGTAGCGGGTTTCGCCGGGTTTCGCAACGGTATCCCCGGGGACGGTGTACACCCGCGGCATCTTCGCGATCAGCTTCTTGTTGTGTTCGCTGTCCCAGGATTCATCGAGTCGGAACTGCTGGTACAACACCTGCTCCGCGACGAAGGGAAGAACGAGCACTCGCCAGCTCAGGAGCGGTTTGCCGGTCTTGCTCACAACCGCGGCCGGGGGGAGTGCGTCAAAGGTGTCGTGATAGGCATGCACAGCGATGGCGATCTGCCTGAGGTTGTTGAGCGACTGCGCCCGAACGGCACTCTCCCGGGCAACACCCATATAGCTCGCCAGTGCCCCGGCGAACGGAAGGTCGGCCGGTATCGCGACCCGCACCCTGGCCTCGGTCCCATCCGCAGTGAACTTCGCCCCTTTCACTCCAGCCTGGACAGCATTCAGGAGAGTGAACAGATCCTTCAATGCCGGATTCTTTTCCGCGTCCTTGCCCAGTTCCTTCGGGGCATGAGCCAGCCCCTCCTGGAGCAGTTTGGCGAGTAGCCCCATGCCCTTCTCGGCTTCAACGGCCTTCGCCGGAGTGCTGGCCTTCACTCGTACCTCGGCGGACAACTCCTTGCCCAGATCCACGATCCCGACGACCGACTCCGCATGGAACAGTGGTTTGAACGGCTGGATGTCCGGAGGGAGGTCGTCGCCGCGGATCTCGTCGGGCAGATTCGCGAGCGTCGACCCGGCGACCAAGAAGTGCTGGCCGGTCGCGGCCTCACGGATGGCGGCAGCGAGAGGGCCGGTGGCATCGGCGGGGCGGGGTTTGGCGTATTCGCTGTCCAGCCCGATGAGAAGAATCACAACTCGCTCGGAAGGGGTGTGGAGCGTGTATTTGGTCCCTTTCCCGAACAGTTTCGAGAACCCGTCCGAGAGTTTGGCTTTGTCGGGGGGGGTGTGGAAAGTTCCCACCACAGCGAGTCGCTGCGGAGGTCCGTCCCCCTTGATCTGAGGCCAGAACATCGTGATTGATTCGAGGCCATCCGGGGTGATGCCAAAGAGCTCCTTGGCCTTCGCGGTCAGGTCGGTGAACGTTTTCGGGTCGGCTGTCCGGACCGCCTTGCCGAGCACCCCGTCCCACAGTTTCGCGGCATCGACGTGAACGAAGAACGCGGCATCCGCGGGCACGTACCGCAGCGCCAGGGCCGGATTCTGCGAGGGTGCAGGCGGCTGGGCAGACGCGGGCCGATCCGACCAGGTGAGGCCTATGGCCACCACTCCGACGGCGAGGGAGGTGAGCAGCAGAGCGAGTCGCGGGTTCGGAAGTGTCCAACGCCTGAAGCGGATCATGAATCACTCCTGATCGAGTCGGAACGGGTGACGCAGTCATCAGGACTTACACCGGGTGCGGTAGTCAACCCGGTCCGAGGTTCAGGATAGAGACGCTGTCGGAGAAAGGTGCTTTCAGATTGGGTGTCACCCGTCGAGCTAACGCCGAGGGACGACTTGTACGGCGGGGGAGGCCAGTTGCATCACTTCTTCGCCTTGAGGTCAGCCTTCAAGCGGAGCAGATCGGCCTCGGCCTGGAGCCGGTGGAATCGCACGAAAGCGAGGTCCGTGGGCATGTTCTTGGCGTTCCTGACCCTGAGTTCAATGTACCACTCGTAACCGCGGAAAGCCATAATTCGGTCCTCAGCAAACATGACCTTGCCCACCGCGGAGTCTTCCAAATCTACTGCCGCACGGTACACCTCATCGAGGATGGCGACGTGCTCCAGGAATTCGATCTTGCCGCAAAAAATGAGAGCCTTGATCGCGGACCTATTCTGATACCCGAGATCATAAGCGATCCACTCAGGGATCTGGGCGGCCCGGACCTTCCACAGGAGTGAAGCGTTCGCTGGGACCGGCCGGGTCATGATGACTTGCAGCCCCTGTTCCAGTTTGCTCATGTCCGGCACCTTGACGGCGGTGCCGTCTGGGTGCTTGAACTCGGCCAATTCCCTCATGGGCAGCTTGAGGTCCGGGAAGGCAGTGAATGAGTCGGGCCAGTCTCTCAGTGGAGGGGGAGCCTGCCCCACATGCTGGAGCGGCATCTCCGGTTTTTTCGGGACTGTTCCAGGGGGAAATGCGATCAAGAAAGCCGCCTCGGCCTGGAGCCGATAGAAACGAACCAGATTCAGGAAATGCGACATCTTAGGGTCCGACTCGACCCAGCGTTCCAGGACTCGCTCGGGCATCCTGTAAGCCAGGATGCAATCTTCGGCGAGGGCGGCCTTTCCGGCTGCGGTCTCTTCCAGCTCGCCAGCCAGACCGTACACATCACTAAGAGCCGTGAGGTAAGATAGCTCAGTCCCGTTCGTAAACCCGATATCAATACCATTAGCGAACATACGGGCGTAACGGAGTCCTTCGTTTAACTGTGCGATTCGGACCTTCCGCAACAGTGGGGCATCAGCGGGAACCGGCCGAGCCGCGATCGCCATCAACCGCTGCAACGGCCTGTCGAAGTCTGGCTCCATCTCGGCGGTGCCGTCGCGATTCTTCTGCCCAGCCCTTTCCCGCATGGGGAACTTGAGATCAGGGAAAGCGGTGAACGGATTGGGCGAGAGGCCAGGAGGCGGGGTGACATCAATGAGCGGCGTTCGCGGCATTTCCCTGTTCTTGGGGGCAACTCCTGGAGGGGGAGCAGTCAAGAACTCGGCCTCGGCCTGGAGCCGTTGGAGACGAGCCCGGTTCAGGAGAAAGAAATAGGGATCGCCTGGCTTGTACTCGCGTTCTAGAGACACCTCAGGAACTCGGTAGACTAGCATGCGATCCTCAGCGAGGGCGAACTTGCCAGCTGGAGTGTCTTCCAACTCGATTGCCGCGCGGTAGAAATCGCCGAGCGTGGCGAAGGACTCCTCGTCATGGAAGGTGGCGAATTCTCCCTCCGCGATTCTTGCCCTTAACTTGGAGAGGTACTGACACGCCTCGTACACCTGGGCGGCCCGGACCTTCTTCAGCAGTGAGGCGTTGGCCGGGACTGGCCGCGTCGAGAGCGCCATCAATCGTTGGAAGAGCCTGTCGGTGTCCGGCACCATCATGGCGGTGCCGTCTGGGTTCTTCTGTCCGGGCATTTCCCGCATGGGGAGCTTCAGGTCGGGGAAAGCGGTGAACGGCTCCGGGGTCAGGCCGGGCGGTGGCGTGAGGCCCTTTGGTGCTGGCTGCGCCCCCTCCGCTTTCTTCGGGGCTCCTTCAGGAGGTTGTGCGCTCCCCTGGGCGGCAGCCCACGCGGTTAGTGTGGCTGCGACGATGAGCCCGATCGGCTTGCTGCGGTTCGACACAGGAACCTCCAGTCAGGGATGGGGCGGTCGATGCTCGTGGAATGGCTTGGGATCTTCGAATCTGTTATGAGAGATTCACGTCTCGCGCACCCGATTCCCCACTCTGGAATTGAGGTTACTCTCTTGGGGTGCCGTCTGCTACATCGCAATTCGCCTGATCCTTGAAATCAAGCCACTGCCGCTCCCCCCGCCCTCACGGATGAAAGGAGCTCTGTGCCCCCTGGAGAGGGGTTGCCCCTCTGCCCGTGGGGCGGTATGAGACCGCCATGAACACCATCTTGGCTCTCGTTGCGCTGGGGCTTGGCGAACCACCTCCGGCACCCCTTCTTTGCCCTGCCCCGGTGGCTGCGAAGGGGGATGTGAAGGGTGGCCCACCCCTCACACACACGTTCGATCTGACTCACCAGGGGTCAGCCGGGACGATTACGATCACCCGGATCGAGGCCAGTTGCGGGTGTCTGCGACGGACCCTCTCTTCCGACACTCTCCAACCTGGACAGACGGCCAAGTTGACCCTCGAAGTCAACACTCTGACCCAACCGGACGGACCGAATCGCTGGCAGATTGTGGTCGGGTATGCCCACGATCTCCCGGCCCAACCGGGGATTGCAGCCTCCCGTCAGATGGGTGAACTGCTCCTCGTCGCAACCGCGACGCTGACCCGCGAGGTGTCCCTCACCCCCGCGCAGGTGGGGATATCGACGACTGGTGAGGCAGCGCAGATCCTCACTGTCACGGACCGTCGGGCAAAACCATTGACTGTATTAAAAGCAGGAAGTTCGTCCCCATTCTTGACAGCCACCATTGCGCCACGCGGGAATGGGCCGTCCCAGTCGATTACCCTGAAGCTGTCGGCCGATGCGCCGGTGGGTCACCGCGATGAGAGCGTGGTTCTGCTGACGGATGACCCCGTATACCCGGAATTCCGCGTGCCTGTGCGGGTGCTGAAGAGGGTGGCCGGAGGAGTAGCAGCAGCTCCGGAATCAGTGGCGGTTCGCTTCGCGGCAGGTCAGTCTGAGGTATCGACAATCGTTCAACTGCGTGCAGCGGATGGGAAGTTGGTGGGCGTCTCGACGGCAGTGAGCGACCATCCTGGGGTGCTCGTGAAGTGGTCTGAGGGGGTCGGGCCGGTGGCAGCGGTCCGGATCACGGTGTCCGGGGCGGCAGTGACCCAGTCGGGGGAGGCCAAGGTGCGGATTCATCTCGCCGACCCCGTGGGGCAGGAAGTGGTGGTGCCAGTGTCGTGGTCGGGCGGAACTGGCAAGTGAAACGTGATAAAGGTTAACGTTAAAGATACTGAACTTTGACCCCCTTCCTAAACCCGATAGCGATTAAGATCGCAACACAATGGTGTCACGGAATTTCCGTTTCAAAGGTGGCGTCCCTCTGTGCGCGTGCTGCTTTTTTCTGAACTTGACATTTTTCGTTTGACGACACGCAGGTTGACGCGCTTTCGTGGAGTCGGGAGCTTCTCGACTGCGATCTCCGCAAGTATTCTATGATCCCATCGCGCGGTTGCGGCTGGGTCTGCACTCGGGCACTCCGGTAGCCTCAGACGAAGGATTCGGAGTGCGGCCACAGACGACAGTCGGTCTGGGTCGAATTCGACAGTAGCTGCAGCCTCCGTCATGAATCCGCGGACAATGTAGTGACCTAAAGAAAGAGCATACAACTCTTGAATCACACCCGCCGGTCGTGATGCCCTCGGCTACCATCCGCGATCTTGCAGCCCACCACCACTCCCAATTCGGCATTCTCACCCGACAAAGATCCCGTCAATCAGGCTCCCCCCACCGAAAGGATCGAGAAGTTGCCCGCCGGTCGGCTCGCTGGTACTTCCGCTGGTGAATCCGGTCCCCGGATAGACCTTGGCTAGCCCGGGCATGTTTCGCCCAGCTCCGACCACCACATTCACCTGGTCCCCGACGCCGCTGCCCGCGGCTGCCACTCGCACCCCCGAACCATCCGGCCCCAGACCGGTGGGGGTGAAAAGCGCGACCGGGTTGGCGATGGCTGCGACTGCCCCACTGTTGACGATCTGCGCTCCGCTGAGCACTTCCACCTCAGCCGGTCCACCCGCACCCGGCCCCAGGATCAAATCCTGCTGGCCGTTGCCAAGCACATCACCGATCGCCAGATACGCTCCNNGTACCGTCGCCATTCAGGTCACCGACTGCCGTTCGGGCTCCTCCACGGAAGTTCGGATTCACCGAGAGGAAGTTGTTGATCCGAGTGAGTCCGGAACCTGGGTTGATCTCCGTGGTATTGACCCCAACTGGTGTGGCGGGCTGGGGGCCGGCCGTTGCCGCCCCGTTCATATCGTAGATGGCGATACGCGGGCCTCCCTGTTGATCCGGGGAGACGACGATCTGGTCTCGGCCGTTGTTCAGGAAATCCCCGGCGGACACGAACCCGCCAGCGGTGAATGGCGAGCCACCGGGGTTCGGCAGGAACGGGTCGAAGGGTTGGACCAGAACCGGATTTCCGGATGCTCCACTGAGCACCATCACCTTGAATTCAGTCGCGGTTGCGGCAATGGCCGCTCCATTAGAATCGGCTGGAGACGGTCCAATGGCGAAGATATAATCCTGGATGCCGTCCCCGTTCACATCGCCGACCGCCGTGCGAACATCGGTTGGGATGTTGCCAAAGGGCTGAAGGGTTTCCTGGAGCGTGTAGGACCCATTCGACTCCGTGTAGACCTGAACCATTCCATTTGGGAGTCCGCCGACGAGCACAGGCTGGGGCGTCCCTGTCGGTGGCGGTGGGGGTGGGGGTGGGGGTGGGGATGTGCCCACATTGACGTCGAGCGAGTATTCCGTTCCCACGCCGGTTCCGGCCCCGTCAGTCGGTGTCACAATGAAGCTCACGATCCCGGCAGAGGTCGGGGTTCCACTGATGCTGATCGTATCGGTTCCAGTGCCGCTGATTGTCAGCCCGGTCGCGTTCGTCACGCTGGACACAGCGAGGGTCACCGGGGCCACGCCTCCGGTCGAGGTGATCGTCTGGCTGTAGCTGGTGCCCACTTGAGCCGCTGAGAGGGTGGTTGGGGTCAGCGCGAGCGCGGGATTGATCGTGAAGGAATAGAGAGTGCCGGTCCCAGTGCCCGCGGGATCGCTGGGAGTGACTGTGAACGTCACAGTCCCGGCCGATGTCGGAACTCCAGACAGACTCACGATTCCCGTTCCGCTTCCGTCGATGGACAACCCGGTGGTGTTCGTGATTCCCAGGACCGTGAGAGTCACCGGTGCCACGCCGCCGCTCGAGACTATCTCGTGGTCGTAGCTTTGCCCCACCTCACCCGCCGGGAGGGAGGCCGGGAGTGTGGTGACAGCGGAAGCGACGGTGAACGAATAGGTCTTGGCTGGGCCGGTCCCAATGGAGTCGGTCGGTGTGACGGTGAAGCTCACCGTCCCCGAAGAGGTGGGCGTTCCCGAGAGACTGATGGTTCCCGTGCCATTACCAGAGATCGTCAAGCCGGTTGTATTCGTCACACTGGAGAGCGCCAATGTGACATGTCCCGAGCCGCCCGAACTGGTGATCGACTGATTGTAAGCCAGACCGACCTGGCCAGCCGGGAGTGTCGTTGGGCTCAGGACGGTCGCGGGATTCACCGAGAACGAGTAGATGGTCCCGGCGCTGGTCCCCACTTGATCGGTCGGTGTGACGGTGAAGGTCACGGTTCCCGAAGAGGTCGGTGTGCCCGAGAGAGTGATGGTCCCCGTACCGTTCCCGGAAATGGTCAGGCCGGTTGTGTTCGTGACTCCCGACACTGCGAGGGTAACCGGCGCTGCCCCGCCGCTCGCAGTGATCGACTGATTGTTGGCGATACCGACCTCACCGCCCGGAAGCGTGGACGGGCTGAGGACGACCGCTGGGCTCACCGTGAATGAGTAGACGGTGCCGGAGGTGGTTCCGATGCTGTCCGTGGGTGTGACGGTGAATGTGACAGTGCCTCCCGCACTGGGGGTTCCCGAGAGGGTGATCGTACCTGTGCCATTGCCGGAGATGGTCAGCCCCGTCGTGTTCGTGACCCCAGAGACCGCCAGGCTGATCGTGCCGGACCCACCGGAAGCTGTGATCGCTTTATTGTAGACCAGCCCCTCCTCTGCACCTGGGAGGGTTGTGGGGTTGAGCGACACCGGCGGGGCGATCGTGAACGAGTAGGTCTTGGCTGTGCCGGTCCTGATCGCGTCCGATGGTGTTATCGTGAAGCTCACAGTTCCAGCAGCCGTGGGTGTCCCGATAATGCCAATCGATCCCGTGCCACTTCCCGAGATGGTCAGCCCGGTCGTATTCGTCACACCGGAGAGTGCCAATGTGATGGCTCCCGATCCGCCGCTCGCCGTGATCGACTGACCGTACGCCAATCCCACCTCGCCAGCCGGAAGTGTCGTCGGAGTGAGAACAACCGGCGGGTTGACGGTGAACGAGTAGAGCGTGCCAGTGCCAGTCCCGATCGAGTCAGTCGGTGTGACGGTGAAGCTCACGGTCCCGGCGGAGGTCGGCGTTCCGACGATGCTGATGGTTCCGGTGCCACTGCCGGAGATGATGAGCCCGGTCGTGTTCGTGACTCCCGAGAGCGCGAGAGTGACCGGAAGGGCTCCGCCCGTGGAGGTGATTGACTGGCTGTAGGCCGCTCTCACTTCACCACTGGGGAGGGAGGTCGGAGTCAAGGCGACAGCGGAAGCGACGATGAACGAATAGGTCTCGGCTGGGCCGGTCCCAATGGAGTCGGTCGGTGTGACGGTGAAGGTCACGGTTCCCGAAGAGGTCGGTGTGCCCGAGAGAGTGATGGTCCCCGTACCGTTCCCGGAAATGGTCAGGCCGGTTGTGTTCGTGACTCCCGACACTGCGAGGGTAACCGGCGCTGCCCCGCCAGTCGAGGTGATCGACTGATTGTAGGCGACACCGACCTCACCGCCCGGAAGCGTCGACGGGGTGAGGACGACTGACGGGCTCACCGTGAACGAGTAAAGGGTGCCGGAGCTGGCTCCGACCGAGTCCGTGGGTGTGACGGTGAATGTGACCGTGCCTCCCGCACTCGGGGTTCCCGAGAGGCTGATCGTCCCTGTGCCATTGCCGGAGATGGTCAGCCCGGTTGTGTTCGTGATCCCTGAGAGCGCCAGGCTGACCATGCCGGACCCACCGGAAGCTGTGATCGCTTTATTGTAGACCAGCCCCTCCTCTCCTCCTGGCAGAGTCGTGGGGTTAAGCGACACCGGCGGAGCGACAGTCAACAAGTAGACCTTCCCCGACCCGGTTCCGATCGAGTCAGTCGGTGTGACGGTGAAGGTCACGGTCCCGGCGGAGGTCGGCGTTCCCGCGATGCTGATGGTTCCCGTGCCATTTCCTGAGATCGTCAGCCCGATCGTATTCATCACACCGGAGAGTGCCAATGTGATGGCTCCCGATCCGCCGCTCGCCGTGATCGACTGACTGTAGGCCAATCCCACCTCGCCGGTCGGAAGCGTCGCCGGCGAGAGAATCATTGGCGGGTTGATGGTGAATGAATAGACGGTCCCGACCCCTGTCCCGCTGGCGTAGGTGGGTGTGACAGTGAAGCTCACAGTCCCCGTCGCGGTGGGAGTTCCACTCACAGATATCGTGTCGGTTCCACTCCCAGAAATTGCCAGCCCGGTCGGGTTCGTCACTCCCGACACCGATAACGTCGCTGGGGGAGACCCAGCAACAGGGGTGATTGTCTGGTTGTAGCCCAGACCGACCTCACCGGTCGGGAGTGTGGCTGGGGTGAGCGCTGGGCCGATATCAGTCAGGGTGATCGTGCCAGTTGAGTAGCTGATCTGGTACTCGAGGCCGTCGCTGACGAAGGTCG
>PLDW01000311.1:0-6068 GCA_003136315.1 Gemmataceae bacterium
CGCACTCCCGTGTGTGCGTCCAACCGTGGCCCTGGAGATGAGACACTTCGACCAGGTTCAAGTGTCAAACCCGTGTTTTCCGCATGAACGGGGAGGTGGATAGTCGCCCAGGTCGTCAGCCCTGGGGGCCGCTTTCCGTGTTCTGGAGCCGCCACTTTAGCAGCGAGTGACGGAGTTTCGTCTCGGCGTTGGTGACCGCTCGCCAGAGTGCCCGACGGCTGCCGACCAGAGCGACCAATCGTCGGCCCCGGGTGATTCCAGTGTACAGCAGGTTTCGCTGTAACATCACGTAATGCTGGGTGTGAACGGGAATCACCACCGCCGGGTACTCCGAACCCTGCGATTTGTGGATTGAGCAGGCATAGGCAAGTTGAAGTTCGTCCAGATCGGCGAAATCGTACTCGACTGCCCGGCCCTCAAAGTCTGCGATCAGCACCTGATCAACATCGTCGATCCCGATCACCCGACCGATATCACCGTTGAACACCTCGCGCTGGTAGTTGTTTTGCATCTGCATCACCTTGTCGCCGACGCGGAAGGTGGTGTCGAACTTCTTCGTTTCCGCGATCCCTGGCCGCCCGGGGTTGAGCGCGGCCTGTAACTCGCGGTTGAGGCTGAGCACACCGAGTTCGGTCTTCACCTGCGGTGTCAGAACCTGGACATCGCGCAGAGGATCCAGGCCGAATTTCGCCGGAATACGCTCCTTCACCATCTGGATGATGCGGGCGATGATCGTCTGTGGGTCATTCGCTTCGATAAAGTAAAAATCCCCCTGGCCGGGTGGGGCCGACTCTGGCTCCTCACCGCGGTTCACAGCATGCGCAGCGCGGACAATCCAGCTCGCCCCCGCCTGTCGGTGGATCTCGGTCAACCTCGCGACCGGAACGACACCGGACTCGATCAGGTCGGCCAGCACCGAACCGGCCCCGACCGACGGGAGCTGGTCCATGTCCCCCACGAGCACAACGCATGCCCAGGGAGGCACGGCCCGGAGGAGCTGGTTCATCAGCACCACATCCACCATCGAGACCTCATCCACGACCAGCAGATCGAGGTCGAGTGGGTTCTCCCTTCCTTTGCGGAAGGTGCCAATCCCCGGATCGAATTCGAGGAGCCGGTGAATTGTCTTCGCTTCCCTACCGGTCGATTCGGCAAGCCGCTTGGCTGCCCGGCCGGTCGGGGCCGCGAGCATCACCCGTTGCGACTTGGCCAGGAAGATTTCGAGAATCGCCCGGACAATCGTAGTTTTTCCTGTGCCCGGCCCACCCGTCACGACCATCACTTTTTGGGTAATCGCTTCCCGAACCGCCTTCCGTTGACTGTCGGCAAACGTGATCGCCATCTTCCGCTCCGCCCAACCGACGGCTGCGTCCACATTGGCTGCGGGGAGAGGGTGAGGGCCACGTGCGAGGGTCTTCACCTGACGTGAGATCCCGAGTTCTGCCAGGAAGAGGGGCTTGAGATAGAGCAACGTGGAAAGCGGATCGCGATCGGAGTGATCGGTCGCGGCTTTCAGGTCGCTCTCAGAGATCGCATTCGGCAGGCTGGATACTGCGCCTGTCCTCCCCCCACTCGCTGCGATCGGACTATCGCGGACAATCTCGTCGGTGATCCGGAGTTGCTCGACGGCATCGCGGATGCCCTCCGGGGGGATTTCGGTCAGTTCGACAGCGTCGGTGATGGTTTGGTCCTCGGGGTAGCCGACATGACCATTCCCCTGGGCCGACTGAAGCACATGCCGTACCGAAGCCTGCGCACGAAAGGGGGAGTCGCGAGGGAGCCCCAGTTTGATGGCCAGTTCATCAGCGGTCTGGAACCCGACCCCCCAGATGTCGGTGCTGAGTCGGTAGGGGTTGGCCCGGACCATTTCGATCGCGTTTTCTCCGTACTGGCGGTAGATCCGCACCGCCCGGGCCGTACCGACTCCATACGAGTGGAGGAACACCATGATCGAGCGGACCGCCAGTTGCTCGCGCCAGCTCGTCCGGATCTTCTCGATCAGCTTTGGGCCAATCCCTTTCACCTGGGTGAGGAATGTCGGCGATTCATCGATCACCTGGAGGGTTTTCTCGCCAAACACGTCGACGATCCGCTTCGCGTACCGCGGACCCACCCCCTTCACGAGCCCCGATCCCAGGTACTTGGCGATCCCTTCGGCGGTGTGGGGAGGGGTGGTTTTGATCTCGTCGGCCTTGAACTGAAGCCCGTGCTGTCGATCCGTCACCCACGTACCGGTTGCCTGCACATACTCTCCGGCGACCAACTGGAGGCAGTTCCCCACGACCGTCACCCGGTCGCGGTGCCCGCGGGCCTGGACCCTGAGGACGCAGTATCCGCTGTCGAGGCTGTGGAAGGTGATCCTCTCGATCACCCCGGTCAACTGCTCGGACATCGCTCACCGGAGGGAGGGAAGGAGTCTGGTGGGAAGGGGAAGCGTGGTCAGGGATGGGCTCCAGGTTCCCGATCCACTTCGACATTACTCGCTTCTGAGTGAATGTCCAACGGGGTTGCGGGTCCGTACCCATTCGGAATGAGGCGCATCGGGATTGTCCTGCTTTACGTCGCTGTTCTGGCCGGGGGAACCTACTCCGGGTTCCGCCCCACATTCGATTCGGGCTTTGCCCGTGTCCAGGCCGAGGCAGGCGACGGGATGCTCAATCATTATCTCCTCGAACATTCCTGGCAGGTGGTCTCGAATCCGAATTATTGCGGGACTCTTCTCAGTCCTCCCTTTTTCTACCCCCAGCCGCTCACACTTGCGTATTCCGAGAGCTTCCTGGGAGTTGCCCCGCTGTACTGGGGGTTCCGTCTCGCCTTCCCCGATGACCTTGCGTACCAGTGGTGGATGATTCTGTGCAGTGTGCTGAATTTCCTGGCGTTTGCCGCCGTTGTGAGGTGGTTTGGATGTGGCCACTTGCTCGCGGCCTTCGGTGGGTTTTTCTGGGCGTTCGCGCTAGTTCACCTGGAGCAGGCGAAGCACCAACAGATGATTCCCCGCTTCTGGATGCCACTCGCAGTGTATCACGCCTGGTGCCTCGCCAACGTCCCGACGGTTCGGAGCCTGAATCGGTGTCTCGGTTGCCTGTTCCTTCAGGCCGCTTCGTGTGTGTATTCCGGGTGGTTCCTGGGCGTTGGGTTGATGGTGTTTTTTCCCATTGCTGTCATGGGGGCGCAGGGTGGCTGGCGAGGGCTTGTGCTGTTTTTTCGGACGCACCCCCTGGCTGTCGTGCGGGTGGTCGGTTTGTGGGTGATCGCGTTAGGGTGCTTTTTCACACCGTATGTCCTTGCGAACCGGGGCTTCAGCCGGGGCTACGTCGACTGCATTGACCTGATCCCCACTCTCGCTGCCTGGCTGACCGGGCCGCCCGAGAGCCGGTGGTCGGGAACGCTCCGGCCGTACCTCCGTGGCGTCTCGGAAGAAAATCGGCTCTTTTCCGGCTTCGGACCCGACATCCTCTTCGTGATCGCTGGCGGGCACATGTGGCTGACTCGGCGGAACCACACCCGACAAGCGAGTCGGGCGCTTGTCGGGGTTTGCCTGATCACCGCGACGGTGTGGTGGCTTCTGACGATGAGTGACGGTGAAGGGATCTCGGGCTGGTGGCTTGTGCGGTTCGTGCCGGGGGGTAGTGCGATCCGGTGCGTCAGCCGGGTCTACACCATCGTGTACTTGTTCGGCACATTCGGGGTCATCATCTGGCTGGAGGCGGTCAGCCAGCGATTTGCCTCCAGGTGTCTCCAACTGTCGTTCATTCTGGCGGTTTCGCTCCCGGTAGTGGTCGAGCAGACGGGGTTCCAACCACCTGCGATGAACAAGTCGGACTTTTACCCGAACGTCGACCGATGCGCAGTCGGCCTTCGCGGAGCGGACATCGGTTACATGATCCCCGATCCTGGCCGGCCCCAGCTTTATGGCGACGTGGTCGCAATGTGGGCCGGACTTCGCGCGAACGTTCCGGTGGTGAATGGTTACTCTGGCAGGTATCCGGATGCGTATCCGTTGGTTTCTCCCGGTGAAACTCCTGAGGTGGCCCTCCGAAAGTGGCTCTCCGGCCGCTTCCGGGGGCGAATCGCTTTGATCGATCCAGAACACCCCGAACAGGCAAAGCTCGAGAGCATTGATTGAGAGACTTCCCAGGGATTCCGCCCTGGGCGGCTGGCTTTCCACCCCCCGCGATCCGTCCTTCCGGCGAAACCCCCGCTATCATCGCAACCCGCAAGGACCGTCACCCACGACGACTTGAACGAAACTTCCGAAATTCTCGTAACAGAGTGGTCACCAGCCCCTTGAGTGCGGACTTCCCGGCTGTTAGGCTATAATCCGTTTGAGCGTACCAGTCCTAACGACCACTTTGACCGCATCCGAGGACTATCATGCGCACCGCGGTGGGTTGGGCGGTGATCGGGATTGTTGGCATGTGGGCGATCACGACCCCCTGGAACGAACAGATTTGTTTCGGCGGTGTGCCACCGACCCCGCCGGCCATTGCCGACGGTCCGCCGACCGCAGAGGTCGCGGCCCTCATCGCTGCGCTGGGGGACTCTGATTACAAAGCCCGAGAGAAGGCCGGGAAAGCCCTGGAGGCAATGGGAGAGAAAGTTCTCCCGCATCTCCGGCGGGCGATGGTGGGTAGCGACAACGCTGAGGTCGTTCGGCGACTCGCCGTCCTGATCCGGCGAATGGACTTTGTCCGGCTTGTTTCCCCCAAACGGGTGACGCTCTCCCTCAAGGACAAACCGGCGAAGGTCATTTTTGACGAGATCTCCCGACAGACTGGCTACAAGATCGAATTCCAGGCTGGGGACGGCGGGACGGCGAAGTTCTCGTTCGAGTTTGATAATATCCCGTTTTGGGTTGCGGTTGACAAGGTGATGGAGGCGGCTGGCCTGGGGTTCTACCAGGATCCCGAGGATCATATCTTCCGGATCAACTCCAATGCCGAGGGCACGAACCCTTACATCGCTTATGCCGGTCCATTTCGACTGGTGGCCAACGGGATCAACTCCAACAAGAATGTTCAATTATCAGGCGTCTCACGGCGGGGGTTCAATCCCCGCCCCCAGGAATCGATCAACCTGAATTTTCAGGTGTTTTCTGAGCCAAAGAACCCGATTCTGGGGGCTCTCCCGGCGGAAATCATCTCTGCCATCGACGATACAGGGGCGAGTCTCATTCCTCAAAAAGAGGCGAACGTCTATTACGGACGGTCGTTTTACCACAATTCAGGGTTCCAGGGACATCAGGCCAACGGGAGCCTCAACCTCACTCGCGGGGCCAAGGATGCGACTCTGATCAAGTCCGTGAAGGGCAAGATGGGAATCATCATGCTCACGGGAACGACGCCGGAGATCGTGATCGACGATCCGCTCAAAGTCAAGGACAAGAAGCTCGTCGGCAGAACAGTCGAACTCGACTACGGCACGATGACCGAGGCAAACGGGCAGTACACCGTCACACTGACGGCCCGAAAAGCCGGTCCGCAAGATCCGAACTTCTTTGACTACAACTGGAGTAACAACATCTGGCAGAAAATGGAGTTGGTGGACGACAAGGGGATCCGATTCCGGGGCAGCCCCACCATGATCAACAACAATGGGATGTCGATCCAGTTGACCCTCATGTTCGGGATGGATCGGCGTCGAGGTGTGGCACAAAAGATTGGCAAACCCGTCAAATTCATCGTCAATGAGTGGCTACAAGTCACACACGAGGTGACGTTCGAGTTCAAAGATGTCCCGCTCCCGTGAACTCGCGACCAAGGTTGGTTCCAAAACGAGACGCACCCTCCTGTCGAACTGTTGCTCACTCCCTCGTGGTGAGCCCGGTCGCGTCAGGACTTCCGCCGAGCCCCTCTCTTTCCGTCCCTTCCAGAAACCTGCCGAGGCTGTCGCATCCAGGGAAAGACGATTGAACGTGGACACGGGAGGGCGAGGTTCCAGGCTCATGCTCGACAGGAGCCTCGCCCTCTCGTTATACTGATCATTGCTCCTGCTATGAGACAGCGTTAGGTAGATGCCAGGAGATGACCTACCACGATCGTGCAGGGTGCCACGGGCGGCTAGTCCGC
>PLDW01000311.1:6099-21708 GCA_003136315.1 Gemmataceae bacterium
CCTCTGCGGGTTCCTGGATAAGAGGGTATTTGGGAGGTTACTTCCCTGCCTTGGCGGTAGCCAGTTTCGCTTCGATTGCCTTCCAGTTCAGGGTGTTCCACCAGGCATCAATGTAGCTGGGCCGGAGGTTCTGGTACTTCAGGTAGTAGGCGTGCTCCCACACATCGACCCCGAACACAGGAACGAGCCCCTCCATCAACGGGCTGTCCTGATTCGGTCGCTTGATGGCCTCTAGCTTGGTGGCGGTCGGGTTCCAGACCACCCACGACCAGCCGCTCCCGAACTGGGTCAGGCCGTTCTGCTTGACCGTCTCCTTGAACTTGGCGAAGTCGCCAAACGAAGCGTGGATCGCATCGGCCACTGCCCCGGTCGGCTCGCCACCACCATGTGGTCCCATAATCTCCCAGAACAGGGAGTGGTTGTGGTGCCCGCCACCGTTGTTGATGACCGCTTGCTTGATGGCGTCCGGGGCCTTGGTCTTCACAACCCGGAGCAACTCCTCGATCGGCAGTGCTGCCAGGTCCGGCGCGGATTCCAGGGCCTTGTTGAGGTTATCGACGTACGCCTTGTGGTGCTTCTGGGAGTGGATCTCCATCGTCTTCGCGTCGATATGCGGCTCAAGCGCATCGAACCCATACGGCAGTTGGGGCAAGGTGAAGGCCATCGTGGTACTCCTGTGTGAGTCGGGAAACTGTTCGGGCTTCGAACGGGCTCATTGTAGTGTCAGTTGCGACTGGTCGCGGAACTGTTGACCGGTCTTGCCAAGACACCTGATCGGGACAGCCGATAGAAGGGTACTCACGCTCACGAATTCACCGCGCGCCGAGTCGCCCGGGTCACCTCCGCAGATTGTGTACCAATTTGATCACCTTCTTGATGGATATCGCACCGAACGGCGGAAAAGATCTCGCTCCAACCGGGAATCCGGTACCCACACTGAATACCGGACTATCCGCTCCCATTTTCCGTCCTCGCAACTCCTGACCAATCCAGACCCTTGGTCCAAAATGGCTCACAAGATCCGATCTTCTTCCCGATTCGCTTGACAGAACGCGGCCCAGCGCCGATACTATAGCTAACTGAGACACCGTCTCAATAAGCCTCGATGGGGACGACGATGTTGCTCCCGTTGGACATGTTGCGGGCTGGGGAGTGGGCCGAGGTCGAAGAGGTTTCGGGCCAGCCGGGCTGGGTCGGCCGTCTGGCCGAACTCGGTATTCGCCAGGGTTGCCGCCTCCAGATCGTTCAACCCGGCTCACCCTGCCTGCTGAATATTTCAGGCTGTCGGCTCTGCCTACGGCCAGGGGAGTGCTCGCAAATCCTTGTCCGACCAGTTGATGGGGTTCAGGCGGCCAGTTGATGACGACACTCGACCAACTCCAGCCCGGCCAGCGGGCCGAAGTCCTATCCCTCGCGGGCGAGCCGGGATTAGTGCAGCGCCTCTATGAGTTGGGCCTGATCGAAGGCGAGTTGGTGGAACTCGTCACACGCGCTCCGCTTGGCGACCCGATCGAGATTCGTCTCGGGAACGCCCGTCTGAGCCTTCGCAAGACCGAAGCCGTCGGGATTGCCGTCCGGCCCTTGTGAGAACTGTAGAAGTCCGATGGGCGTGGCAACTTTTTTGTGGAGTGACTGGAGGGGGTTCTTGGTCGAGGTTCTCAGTAGCGATAATTGCCATTGTTCACCCTGAAGGGGTGAGATTTCTCAGCCCAGGGCAACGACCTGGGTTTCCAGGGCTGTTTTGATTCCAGCCTGAAGGGCTGGGACAGCAAACAGTAGCGGAGTGATGCCAGCCCTTCAGGCTGGAAGCGTGTTGGTGTTCGTCTCCCCTGGGCGTTGCCCTGGGCTGAGGAATCTCAGCCTTTCAGGCTGAAAACAGATCGCGCTCACGGAAAACTGGCCACACCCATGCCGTTCGCAGAGGAAACCCGCTTCCACCCCCGCCCGATCTCGCCCATGAGCTGTTCTCAGATTCGCACTCCGCATTTTCGGCGCAGCACCCCGCCATGCTCACCAAGACAGTCACCGTCGCACTGGTTGGAAACCCAAACGCCGGGAAAACGACTCTTTTCAACGCCCTCTCTGGACTCCGGCAGCGCGTCGGCAACTATCCCGGGGTGACGGTCGAATTGAAAAAAGGATCATTCACCGCTCCCGGCGGGATTCCCATCGACCTCATTGACCTCCCGGGAACGTACAGTCTGGCCGCCCGTAGCCCGGACGAAATGGTTGCTGTTGATCTGCTGCTTGGACGACGACCGGAGGAGCCGCGGCCAGATGTTGTCCTCTCAATCGTCGATGCCACCAATCTCGACCGGCACCTCTACCTGACCAGTCAACTCCTCGACCTCGGCGAACCAGTTGTCCTCGCTGTGAACATGGTGGATGCGGCCGAAGCCCAGGGCATCAAGGTCGACTGTCCACGACTGGCCCAGGAGATGGGCATCCCGGTCATCCCGATCCAGGCGAACAAGGGGATCGGGCTCGACGCGCTCACGGCTGCTCTGCTTGCCGCGGCCCAGGCGGGCAGATCGCCGCGGGGAGTGGCGTTCCCGGTCGCCTTCGAGAAGGAAGTCGCTGCCCTCCAGACCGAGGTGGGGACGGAGGTGCCGGGCTTCCTCACCCGTCGGCTCCTGTTAGATGTCGGCGGTTACACCGAGCAGTGGCTGGTGGCAAAACAGGGGAAGGAGTTGCGCGAGCAACTCGACGCCGCACGCAAGCGGTTGGCTGACGCCGGAATCCCGGTCCCCGCCGTCGAAGCTCGGACCCGGTTCGGGTGGGTTCGACCGGTGGTGGCCGCGGCGGTCACAAAGCCTGCTGTCCGAGCGGTCACCTGGACCGATCGACTCGACAAGGTACTCACTCACCGCGTGTGGGGGACTCTCGTCTTCCTGGGACTGATGTTCCTCGTGTTCGAATCGATTTTCCTGTGGGCGAAACCGCTCATGGAGATGATCGATGGGGTTCGGCAGGTGTCGGCAAAGTGGGTCGAGGGGACGATGTCACCCGGTCCACTCCGCGGCCTGCTCTCCGACGGGATCATCAAAGGGGTCGGGAGTGTTCTCGTCTTCCTCCCCCAGATCATGATCCTGTTCGGGTTCATCGCCGTATTGGAGGACTGCGGGTACATGGCCCGCGCAGCGTTCCTGATGGACCGGCTGATGAGCAAGTGTGGGCTCAGCGGGAAGTCGTTCATTCCGCTCCTTTCATCGGTCGCGTGCGCTGTCCCGGGTGTGATGTCGACACGGGTGATCGAGAACCGCCGAGATCGGCTGGCAACCATCATGGTCGCCCCACTCATGAGTTGTTCGGCCCGGCTCCCGGTCTACGTCCTGCTCATCGCCACATTCCTCCCGGTCGCCTCGTCCGACCGCCCGGACGGTTTCCCCTGGTGGGTGCCGGGCCTCACTCTCTTCGCGATGTACATGCTCGGGTTCATCCTCGCCCCGATCATTGCACTCCTTCTCAAGCGGACTCTCTTGAAAGGCGCAACCCCGGTCTTCGTGATGGAACTCCCCGCCTACAAGCGGCCAACGGTCCGAGGGGTTCTCCGACGGATGATGGATGCGGGATATGCGTTCGTCCGCCGGGCTGGGTCGGTGATTCTCTGGTCCATGATCCTGATCTGGGTGATGTTGTACTTCCCCTACTCGGACGCAGCCGGGGTGAACTACGACGACCGGATCGCCGCCGTCGAGAAAAAGAAGGACACAGCCGAAGAGGAAGCGAAAGCACTCGAAACCGCTGGGCAGGAGGTGCCTGAAGAGATCCAGAAGGCAATAACTGACGCCGAAGAGGAGCGCAACGCGATCAACGGTGAGTGGAAGCGGAACAGTTACATGGGACGGGTCGGGCGGTTCCTGGAACCCGCGTTTGAGCCCTTGGGGTGGGACTGGAGGATCGGGATGGCCGCGATCGCCAGCTTCCCTGCGCGGGAAGTCTTCGTCGGGATGCTCGGGATGGTCTACGATTTGGGAGACGAGCCAGGCGAGGGTGGATCTGCGCTCCCGGATACTCTCCGAAAGGAATGGACAGCGGACCCGGCTCGGGGGCGATACGCGGTGGTCGTGGCTCTTTCCGTGATGGTGTTCGTGGCGCTCTGCTTACAATGCGCTTCGACCCTTGCAGTGATTCACCGCGAGACGAAAGGCTGGGCCTGGCCAGCGTTCACCTTCGCCTACATGACGACCCTTGCGTATGCGGGAGCGTTCGTGACCTTCCAGGTCGGGCGTCTCATCGTCAATGCTACGGGGTGAGGAGGGCGGGAAATGAGCTGGGATGTGCAACTCGCTGTAGCAGCCGGGATCGTCGGGTTGGCCGTGGCCTACGTGGTCCGGGCAACATGGAAGATGTGGGCGGGGAAGAAAGCTGGGTGCGGGTCGGGTTGCGCGAAGTGCTCGACCCCCGCCGCGCCGCCGCCGAAGGGGCGGATCTCATTGCCGCAGGTGTAATGCGACTGTCAGACACACGTCTACCCACCGGCTCATTTTGATGCTAATGGATTGTGGCGACGAAGCGGCGGCCTTGCAGACGGCGAGAATATCCGCAATACGTTAGTTTTTTGTAGCAATAGATTCTAATAACTGATTGATTTTTGAGCCGGTCTCTCCAATATCTTTGCTGAACACTGCGGGAGGGGTCCGGGCCGCCACGGAGGGCGGCNNGCTCCTCGTGCAACGGTATTGCTGTTAAACCGAGGGCCAATAGTCCCAAAGGTAGCAACGACACCCGCATGACGACTCAGCTCATACCTCCCGCACCAGCCAGCCCCAGCGAAGTGTACGCCCGGCGGCTCGCTGACCGGCACGACGAACAGCGCCGGCTGACGCGTGGCTACAGCCTACTGTCGGGCTGGCGACGGCTCCTGCTGGGTGTCCTGGTTGTCCTGATCATCCTGGTCGAGAAAGAAGGCCCGCTAGCCAAACTCCTCCTTGGTGGCGTCCCCGCCTTGCTGTTAGTTTACCTGATCAATCGCCGCACTCACATTGCTGAGATGATGTGGACATCCCGGTGGCTGGCAAGCTTCTACGAGCAGCGGTTGGCTTGCCTGGAGGAACGCTGGGTGAGGACTGGGAAACCTGGGATGACCTACCTTGAGCCCGACCACCCGGCGGCGGCGGACCTCGACCTTTTCGGTGTGGGCAGTTTGTTCGAGCGCCTGGCCACACCTTGCACCCCTGAAGGGTCGGATACTCTGGCGTGCTGGCTCCTCTCGCCAGGCAAGGCGGCAGAAATCCGCAACCGCCAGGCTGCGGTCGTCGAGTTGCGCGACCGGCTCGACCTGCGCGAGGATCTCGCCCTCCTGGCTGGCCTGGTCACCTTGAGTTCCGACGTGTCCCGCGTTGGACGCTGGGGCGAGTCCTCACCAGTGTTCACGTCGACAACTCAACGGGTGCTGGGGGCGACGACTCTCTTGCTCACCGCGGTGGCATTGCTCGGCGTCCTGCTCTTCGATACCGGACCGGTGCCGCTATGGGCTGCCCTGGGAGTTCAAGTCGCCTTCGCCATTGCTCTGCGGAGGCGATCCAGCCACGTCCTGGGCACGATGGAAGAGCACGTCTACGATCTGGCTTCGCTGGGCCGGCTGCTGGCCCGACTGGAGCAGGAGCGTTTTACGTCGGCACGGATGGTGCATCTCCAGGCGGAACTGACTGACACACGGGCTTCGCGCGGGCTGACGTCCCTGCACCGACTGGCCCGCTGGGTCCCCTCCGCAGTCTTGCTCGTGTGTCGACCGCAGATGGCGATGGTGCTGGACCGCTGGCGGCAGGTCTTTGGCAAGTCCTTCGGGGGCTGGATGGCTGCCCTGGGCGAGATCGAGGCGTTGTGTGCCCTGGCCGCGTACAGTTTCGAGTGCCCTGAGGATCCATTCCCCGAAATTCTGGACTGCGGTACCAGCTTCGAGACGGAGGGCCTGGGGCACCCGCTTTTCCCCCGGGCACGTTGTGTTCGAAACGACCTGTCGCTGGGCGATGGTGGCATACAGGTTCTCATCATCAGCGGATCGAATATGGCTGGGAAGAGTACCCTGTTGCGCGCTGTGGGTGTCAACGTGGCTCTTGCGTTGGCTGGCGGCCCGGTGAGAGCGTATAAACTCCGGTTGACTCCGCTTGTTGTCGGAGCCACCCTGCGCGTCCAGGACTCACTACTGGCCGGCCGGTCGCGTTTCTATGCCGAGGTCCTGCGCGTCAGGCAGTTGCTCGACCTGGCGCAAGGCTCCCCTCCCTTGTTATTCCTGATCGACGAACTGTTCCAGGGAACCAACTCTGCCGATCGGCGGATGGGTGCCGAGGCGGTCCTCCGGCAACTCACTGACAGGGGTGCCATTGGCCTGGTGACAACACATGATCTGGCATTGACGGAGATTGCCGGCCAACTGGATGGCCGTGCTGACAATGTTCACTTTGAGGACCGGTTCGACAACGGCGAGATTACGTTCGACTACCGGATGAAGCCCGGAGTGTTACGCCACACCAATGGCCTGGTCTTGATGCGCGCAGTCGGCATCAAGGTGTAAAGGCAGCGCGTTGGGTGCCATGCCCACGGCTTTGCCTCAAGGTTCCGGACAACTTTTAACGACTTTCTGGCAAAGGGGCGTGGTGGCCGGGGTTGAGTCTTTGTTACGCGACACCAAGTTGTGCGCCGAAATGCGACTGGCAGACACACGCCTACCCACTGCAACCGGCGTTTCATCGGAGTTGTCAGGCTCAGAAACCAGCGTTCCGCTGCTCCCATCTGATAAGCTATTCTCACCTGTCACCCAGTCCGCTTTGAGACTCGCTTTCGACGAAAAACGGCATTTCGTCCGTTTCGCTCGACGCGCAGCCACCTGAACAGGCAGTATTCGAGGTGCTGGGAGAATCGCATGCTGGGAAGTAACCCGACGACGATCCTGCGGGAATTCGCCAGGGCGGCGTCGGCCCCTCCGGATGGCGCCGACGATGCGGAACTCCTTGGCCGATTCGTGCAGAATAAAGATCAAGACGCCTTTGCACTGTTGGTCCGACGACACGGGCCGATGGTGATAGGCCAGGCGCTATGACACTACAAGGCATGACCGTACAAAAAACGAAAATACCCAAGATTTTTTCTTGGGGTTGACGTAAACCGTTGGCTTTACCGAGTTTGGGGTGGAAACGAAAAAACCACCGTTGCGAGGGGTGGCTGATTCGCTTTTCACAGACCGCCTTATCTACGCTCCTGGCTCACCTTTTCGGCAAACTTCTCTGGTAGCCGTTAATGTGCGTTCCGTCTTTCCGAGTCTAGCCGTGAACACCGGTCTTGTTGGTGCTTCCTGTGGGTGTCGGCTGCTCCGTATTGTCCGTTCTCTTGGGTTCGTCCTTGTCCCATTCCTCTTGCTGGGAAAAGACCGGTTCAGGCTCTTTGAGCGTGGTGGGGACAGGTTGCCGCATTCCCCGAGCGATACCCAGCCCGAGAACAGTTTCCAGTTCGCAGTCGGCAGAATCGCCGATTGCACACGATTCATTGTTCCGACTCTTCTCTGACCTGTTAGCTGCGAACTCGCCGAAGGCGGCGAGCGAGGGCGATCACGGGCAGGCCCAGCCCCGCCAGGGCCAGGGTGGTCGGCTCCGGGACCAGTGGGCGAAGGATCTCGTGGAACCCCGGGCCGGTGGTTTGAGTAATGTTCGGGTCGGTGGCCCCCGACAAGGCGTTGAGATTTGAAGCTGCCCAGGGCAGCGTCGAGCCCTTGCCGATCGTCGAGTCGAACATGAAGTTACCGAGCCCGACCTGGCCCGTGATCGTCGGCCCGGTGTAGGTGAACGTGATGATGTAGGGGTCCGGGGCCAGTCCAGTGTCGTGCGGGTTAGGGATCGGCGTGGCAAACGCTTCCGGGCTAGCTCTCGCAGTCCAGCCGCTGGGGGTGCTGATGGTCCCGGGGACGAGGCCACCGACATCGTAGATCGTGAAGTAGTTGCCCGATTGCAGCAGCAAATTCGTCGGCAGGACGGCGGCATACGTCCAGCGGAAGTTGCCGCCGTCTGGGGTGACGGTGACCGAGGCCGGAATGATCCCGGCAGAGGCCGAATGCGAGATAGCCAGGGCTACGAATGCGGCGGTGAACAGGCGGGCGATCCAGATGCGACGAGCCATTCGATCCACCTCCATGACAAGGCAAGTGATCCGTTTGGCACGCAAACTCAATGGCGGCCCTCAGCTTCGGGCGGCAGATTTAAACTCACCCAGGCTTACTGTCAACCGCAGCTTGCCGGGGCGGCCGTCGGAGTTTGCAGCTAACAACCACGAGACAGAGCGGAATCACGAGACAACCACAACCCAGCAACTTGACCAGCCCGGAACCGGATTGCTGGCGATACTGCCGACGCATGTCTTATCCCTCTTAAGTAATGGGCGAGTGTCTGCACGATCATAAGTAAAGGTCTTGCCGAAAGCAAGAAAAAATCTCCATAAGTCCAATAGCCTTAATGTGTTAAGGTTGTATGCGTTTCGGAGTTGCTTTGGAGGTGGTACGGTGTACACTATTGGCAGGAATCACCACGCACGGGCGCAAGCCAAAACCCCACCGATGGGAAATACCGGTGGGGATGCTCATTGACAACTTGAGAGGTCGGGAAACGAAAAACCCCACCTTTCGCCAGGGCTCTTTATTATCGTGCTATGGGCTGTCAACCAAGTCAAACAGGCGTGACCCCTGATTACGTAGGTGTAGAGCTTGCTCTCCGGTTGTGAGGCTGGCCGTGTCACAGCCATTTGGACTCACTCACAGAGACTCGGGCGCCGGGTGCCATGCCCACGGGCTTTGCGTGGGCATGAAGGCACCGTGACGAATCAGCAACTTCCCAGGCACTGGCAGCGATTCCCGATCGATCCATAGCGGCCCAACACGGATTCCCGAATCATCCGCAGCAATTGACCAAATCTAGTCCTCCGTTTTCGCACACAACCCGCAAAGTACAGGATTGGTGTGCATGTACTCGATCTGTCCAAAGGCTACCAACATGCCCACGCAAAGCCGTGGGCATGGCACCCAACGGGGACAGCCCCAGGCGTGCGTGATCAGGGATTCAGCGTCAACGCCCGCGACCCGACCACTTTTTCGAGTAGAGCGACGAACTCGGCGACTGGCTTCGCCCCGAGGTTTTCCTCCGTCCGCAGCCGGATCGCAACCGCTCCGGCCTCCATCTCCTTGTCCCCCACCACCAGGATGTACGGCACCTTCTGAAGCTGGAATTCCCGGATCTTGGCGTTCATCCGCTTGTCGCCGAGGTCAGTCTCGACCCGGAAATCCTTCGCCAAAAGTTGCGCGGCCACCTGCTTGGCGTAGTCGAAGTGCCGGTCGGCGATCGGCACAATCGCGACCTGAACCGGAGCCAGCCACGGGGGGAACGCACCGGCGTATAACTCGATCAGGTAGGCCAGCATCCGCTCCATCGTGCTGATGACGCCCCGATGGATCATGAATGGCCGCTTCTCGGTGTCGTCGGAGTCCTTGTAAACGAGCCCGAACTGCTTGGGCAGGTGCGGGTCGAGCTGGATCGTGGAGAGCGTCTCCTCCCGACCCATCACATCCTTCACTTCGATGTCGACTTTTGGCCCGTAGAACGCGGCCTCGTCCTCCGCCTCGCGGTACACGACACCCGCCTGCTGGAGTGCATCGCGGAGTTTCTGCTGGCTCGTCTTCCACATCAGGTCATCATCGACGTACTTCACCTTATTCTTCGGGTCACGCTTCGAGAGGCGGAAGCTGTACTCGGTAATGCCGAGGTCGGCGTACGCTTTCTTGATGAGGTTCAAGACCCCGACAAACTCCTCGGTGATCTGCTCCGGGCGGACGAACAGGTGGGCATCGTTGAGCGTCATGCACCTCACGCGACTCAACCCACCTACCACTCCGGATCGCTCGTAGCGGTACATCTTGCCGAGTTCGGCGATCCGGATCGGCAGATCCCGATAGCTCCGCGGTCGAGACTGATAAATGAGGATGTGGTGCGGGCAGTTCATGGGCCGCAACACGAGTTCCTCTTCACCCAGATCCATTGGCGGGAACATGTTGTCCTTGTAGTGCTCCCAGTGCCCCGACACCTCATACAAGCTTCGCTTGGCCAGGTCCGGGCTGTAAACGTGCTGGTAGCCGGCTGCCCGCTCATAATCCGTAATGAACTGCTCCAGTATCCGGCGGACGGTCGAACCCTTGGGGAGAAGGATCGGGAACCCCGCGCCGAGCAGTGGGCTGTTCATAAACAGCTCGAGCTCCCGACCCACCTTGCGGTGATCGCGTTTGGCGGCCTCTTCCACCCGCGCCAGGTGGGCTTTGAGGTCGGCCTCGGACGCCCAGGCCGTGGCGTGGAAACGCTTCAGTGCCTTGTTCTTCTCGTCGCCGCGCCAGTAGGAGCCGGTCACCTGGGTCACCTTGAACCCCTTCGGGTCCAGGGCAGCGGTGGAGTCGACGTGGGGTCCGCGGCACAGGTCGACGAAGGTATCTTGTTGATAAACCGTCAGGGTCGGGGCGTCGGCCAGTGGGGCCGAGTTCCCGTACTCGTCCTGGCCGTTGACCAGCCCCTCGATCAGTTCGAGCTTGTAGGGCTGCTCCTTGAAGAGTTCCTTTCCCTCAACGCTGGTGATCTCCCGGACCTTGAAGGCGTGCTTTCCACGGATGATCTTCCGCATCCGGTCGGTGATCCACCCCAGGTCCTCGTCGGACGGGCTCACATCCAGATCGAAATCGTAATAGAACCCGAACTCGACCGGCGGCCCAATGGTCGGTTTGGCCTGCGGAAACCGTTCGGTCACAGCCTGAGCCAGGACGTGAGCCAGGGAATGGCGGATCTTGTAAAGGGTCGGGTCGTAATCCTTCGGGACGTACTTTTCCCCGGCGGCCTTGAGTTCGGCTTCGCTTGCCATGTCAGCGGACTCCGTTGATTCGACAGCTCGTGGCACCCGGTCGTACAGCCGGAACCTCCCGGGCCGTCGGGAGCAATCATACTCACCAATCGACACCCCGACAGGGGCCGCGGTTCACGCTGATCCAGGAACCCGCTGAGGCTATCGCATCTACGTAAAGACGATTAGACGTATGTATGGGAGGGCGAGGCTCCTGCCGAGCTTCACCAGTCTCACGCTCGGCAGGAGCCTCGCCCTCCCATTATACCAAATACTCGTCATACAGACAATCGTTCGTGGAATGAGACAGCCTCAGCGGGTTTCTCTATCAGGCTCTTTTCGTTTTGTCTATTTCGGCCGGCGGTAAAAGCGGTTCGCCAGGAGTCCCTCGGTCGCCAGGAGCAGAAGGACCGCGATCAGTAACCAGGGGAAGAGGTCGACCGGCGTTTTCAACTGACCGATCTTTTCCAGAACCTCTTCCAGTTTCAAATCTTTCCCCACCGGGACGACCGAACCCGGGCCGGTCAGCTCCTCGATCCCTTCAACCGGTGCCTTGTCGAGCGTACTCTCCTCGGCTGGTATATTTAAACTGAAGCCCTCCTTCCAGTCCGGGTTCGGGCCGGAGAGGGTGAAGTTTCCCGGGGTGTTCGTCTTCGGGGGACCAAGACGCACTTCGGCTTGTCGTTCGCTCGGGCGAATGATCACATCGGATGTCACAACTCCTGGGCCATCCAGGACGACATTCTCCCGCTTCCCACCGAGCAACTTCGCCAGCGGAATCGTGACCGTTTGGCCGGTCAGATAGTTGAAATTTGCTCCGGCGGTACTCCCGGCTGCATACTCAACAAGGAGTTCCGGGAACGCAACGGACCAAGAATTTCCGCCTTCCCAGTAGTCATTCCAGACCTGTTCTGCGTCGGTGGAATTGTCCATCCGGGTGGTCAGGAGGATCACTTTGCCTTTGGGACTGGTGTCCTTCGGGTCGCGGATATTCCGTTCCAGGATGGCCGGGTGCCTCTTGGCCGGGACATCGTCATCATCGTAGGTGGTGATGACCGTTCCCTCGGGGCGCTTCTCCACGTCCCAGTATTTTCGCGTCTTCCGCGGCTCCAGGAGCAGATCAAGTCGGGGCTCTTTCTTGTGCCATTCCTTGATTGGCGCAAGCAGGGGGTGCTGAAATGCCCGATCGTCTGCATCGGCGAACACGGACCAGATCACTCCGTGGCGGCGATCCTTGCCCATGGGTTCTTTCGGGGCCGTGAATCGCTCGCGTGTGGAGATCACGTCGGGTCGGATGGTTCCGGGCATCAGGCTATTCGGGCCAGCCGTCGTCGGATCGTAGGCGGAGAGGTCGCCCATCCGTTCCGATCCGCCGGGAATGATGATCAACTTCCCGCCTGCCTCAGTGTACCGCAGGAGTTTCCCCCAAAGCGGATCGTCCAGCGGCTGGGTCGGGTTACCGACAGCGAAGAGGCAGACCGCCTCGTATGTCTGGAGGTCTTCGTTCTTCGATTTTGTGGGGTCGGCCGGGTCCGGCCGGGTCACAACGGCCCGCCCGCCCTCCGATTTGATCTGGTTGGGGCGGATGACCTCGGTGGTGAATGCTCCGAAGGCATCCAGGGCCCGCTTCCAGTCTGTGGTCTCGGCCGGGTCATCGGCAATCGTCAGGATCTTCCGGGGTTCGGCGGTCCGGAACGTGAGGAAGCGTTTGTTGTCGCACATCAGGGCGTCTTTTGTCGCCAGCTCGAATTCGACCTGATGCAAGCCCGGGGCAAGCCCGCGGAACTCGAAACCGACTGACCGGGTCTGGTTCCGGGGAACCTCGACCTCCTTGATCGACGGTTTGGCGCCATCAAGGGTGGCCTTCACCTGGACTTTCAGGTCTTCCGGCCCGACCACCCCAACCGCGACGCTAACCGAAACGGGCTGATCGGCAGGAACCACCTGGGATTTTCCATCGGCTAACTCCACGGCCAAAATCGCTACGTTGACCGGGGAATCGACCCCGACATCCACAACAGCATGGGCCGGTTTCGGGTCGGGGATTGCCTCCCGAAGTTTCTTCAGCTCTTCAACCCGGGCGGGATCCCACGACGATGCCGCGCGGTCGGTGAACACCGCGAGAAGCCGGGGCATGGGCTCGGCGGTGTCCGACTCCTCGTCGACGGTCCGGAACAACTGGTACCCTGTGGCGATGGCGGAGGTGACAGGCTGCGCGGGGCCGACAGCGGTGCCGGTCTGTGCCGAGGACCGGGCTCGTTTCGCCAGGTCGTCGAGGCGGCTTCGTGCGTCGGACGGGGAGGGGAGCCAGGCGCCGCCCGGGTCGCCGGTCTCGACGATCGCGACCCGGGAACCGGGGGGAAGGTCGTTGATGAGTTCGACCGCCCGTCGGCAGGCTTCTTCGAGCCGGGTTCTGCCTTCCGAGTCGGCGTACCCCATGCCGGGGGTGGTGTCGATCACCACAACAACAGCAAGCGGCTGTTCGCCGTGGAGAGGGATGAGCCCATCGCTCATGATCGATGGCTGGTAGAGGGCGAGGCAGAACAGTGCGATCAGAAGCATCCGTAGGGCGAGCAGGAGGAAATGCCGCAGACGGAGCTTCCGCTGGTTGGTTTTGAGCCGCTGTTTGAGGAACCGAAATGCCGGGAACGGGAGCCGCTTGGGCTCCTGTTTCATGATGAGGTGCAGCAGAATCGGGAGCCCGACCAGGGCACCCCCGACAAGTAGGATCGCATTCATGCCTCCATTTTAGGGCGACTGGCCCAGCGGCGTAAGGCGTCATCGGCGAAACCTAGGCAGGCGGCGGGAGAAGATCGACCAGTGGGATCGGGTGCCAGCCGCTTGTCCGCCCGTGAAAGCGTCACACGGGCGGACAAGCCGCCCGTGGCACCCACAAGCGTGCGACGCCTTCACGGGCGGACAAGTCGCCCGTGGCACCAACAAGCGTGGTCGGTCATTTTCGGCCGTCTGCCCTACAACTCTGGTGGTGGCATTCCTCCGCCCCGATGAAAGGCGCGGACTCCTGCCGCGAAATTTATGACCCTCGGGCGACCGCTCCTGGTCGTGGCGCTGACGACGGGCATCGGCCTCCCCCTTGCGGTGCCGGTGCTCGGCCTGGTGATTCACCCAGCGGGGTGGGCCGCTCTCACGGAGTTCGACCGGATCGGCACCCTGGCGCGAAACAGCGTGATCCTGGCGGTCGGGGCGGTTGCCGTCGCAGTGCCAATCGGAGTTATCGCGGCAATCCTCCTCGAACGGACTCGGGTTCGGGGCAGTCGTGCGCTCCGTGCGGCCGTGGTCGTCGGGCTGTTCGTCCCCCTTCCTGTATACGCTGCCGCCTGGCGGACAACGGCGAGGGGGAACTGGTGGGGCCAGGAGGTCGTCGCTTCAGGCTCCGGCGAGTGGCGTCCGTGGGCGGAGGGACCGGCCGCCGCGGCAGCCGTTCACGCTGCCGCCGGTCTACCGTGGGTCGTCTGGCTTGTGTCGCTTGCTGTACGCACCACGGACCCGCGTGTGGAAGAGGACGCCCTGCTCGCAGGCGGAACGTGGGCCGTCCTCCGCTGGGTCGTCTGGCCGCGCGCTGCCGTCGCTGCTGCCGCTGCCGGGTGTATCGTCGCGGTGCAAACGCTCACTGAAGTGACGGTGACGGACCTGATGCTGGTCCGGACATTCGCCGAGGAGGCGTACACCCAACTCGTCGGCAACCCGGACGGTGTCGCCGCGGCCACCGCCGTGACGGTCCCGGCCTGGGGTCTGACTGCTGCCATTGCTGTCTGGCTGGGTCGGCGAGGGCAATCCTCGGTCCCGATCTCCCCTTCCCCGTCTGAGCCCCATCGACCCCTCCACACGGGTCATTGGGTCACGGTTGCCTCAACGCTCGGCCTCTGGGTCGGCTTCGCTGTCGTCGTTGGGCTCCCGGTGGCGGGGTTGGCCGCGACAGTCGGCGAGCCTGGGCCACTCGTCCGGGTCATCCGGGTTCACGGCCAGACACTCGTCGACAGCCTCCTCTGGGCCGCTGTGGCAGGTGCTGCGACGGTCGGTCTGGCACTCCCGGCGTGTTGGATCGCTCGCGGATCGCGGCGAGTCGCTCCCATTGTGCTGGTCCTGGCTGCGGTCGCCTGGGTCACCCCAGCGCCCCTGGTCGGGCTTGGGCTCAAGGGGATGATCGACGCCCTTCTGGCCAGTGAAGACGCGACGCTCGCTGTCCTGGGGCTCGATCCGCCATTCCCGCCCCTCCGCTCGCTTCTCTACGACCAGCCGTCCCCCCTTCCTGCGGTCTGGGCGATGGTGATTCGGTTCTTCCCAATCGCAATCGCTCTCCTGTGGCCGGCGGTCCGCCAGATTCCCCCCGACCTGCTTGATGCCTCCCGTCTGGACGGGGCTGTCTGGCGGGGGGTGGTGTGGCCACAGACTCGAACTGCCTGTGTCCGCGCTGTGATCGCAGTCGGCGCACTGGGAGCCGCCGAGGTGGTGGCTGTGAAACTGGTTCAGCCGCCGGGTCGCCAGTCGTTCGCAGAGGATGTGTTCAACGCCATGCACTACGGGGCCGACACGACCGTCGCGGCCATGTGTTTGCTCCAGATCACCGTTGCAGTCGTGGTGTGTGGGATTTTCATGATAGGGTGCGGGGGTCGGTTGGTTGGCCGGGGGTGAATCCGGCCAACGTCCGAGATCCCGTTTTGGGCACGGTTCAATGAGTGGGTGCGAGGGGTAACACATTGGCGAACCGGCGACTGACGTCGCCGGGTC
>PLDW01000434.1 GCA_003136315.1 Gemmataceae bacterium
GGCTGGCACCTGATGGTGGTGCGGGGGGGCATTCTGGCTGCCGCCGCCCTGTTGTTCGCTCTGCCGTACGCGAACACCCCGGGCCTGATCGCGGCGGGAGTGGCGGCGTTCGCGGGGGTGGTGGCCGCCCCTCGCGTGGCGGGGTCGCGGGTGCGGTCCTCGCTGATTGTCGTTGCGGCGACCGGAGTCGCCGTGACGGGTCTGTATGCTCTACCCATGCTGGCTGCTGTTCCTGGGGTGCCCCGGCTGCTTGGGCCGGGGACAACTCTCACCGCCGGGGATGTCCTCACCTGGGGGCTCTTTGCGTTTGGGGTCGCCACCGGCCTCCGAACTCTCTCGCTGCGGTATCCCCCGGCAGTCGTGGGGGAAATCGCGGCTGTGGTCGGGGTAGTCGCCGGGTTCTTCAGCGGCCATCGGCGGTATCCGTACAGTCAACCCCAATTCCTCTCCGACTGGGCATTCGCAGCCGGGTTCGATCCCCCGCACGTCCTGATCGTCATCGGGGTAGTGACTCTCATCGCCATCGGTGTCCTGCTCCTCCCGCGGCAGAGGCCCGCGCGGACGGCTGTCAGTCTGGTCGTTCTGCTGCTGATCGGATTCGGGCTGTATCTGCTCCTCACNNGCTCTGGTCGCACCGGGAAACTCGAAGAGTGGGCAGCCAGGGCAGCCCGGCTCCGCAACCTCGACCCCACCGACCAAGGCTGGAGACCCGAACCCACCACCGTCGAAAAGCCCACCGCCGAAAGACCCACCGTCGAAAAGCCCGCCACCGAAGCCGCCACCACCNNCCGCCGCCGCCACCACCGCCCCCCCAGCAACCCCCACCGCAAGATCCGCCCCCGGAACTGTCAATCGACGACGTCAAACTCAAGGAAGGGGATGTCGGCACGACCATGTTCGTGTTCACGGTCAGTATGTCGAAACCGTCCCGCAAGCCTGTGCGGGTGGACTATGCCACTGTCCCCGTCACCGCCCGTCCCGGGGAAGACTACATCCCGATCAATGACACGCTGGTCATCCCCCCCGGTCGGGTGAGAGCCGGGTTCATCGTCCTGGTGGTCGGGGATACCAAGGTCGAACCCGACGAAACATTCACGGTCGAGTTGAGCAATCCGGTCAACGCTGTCATCCGCAAGGGAAGCGGGATCGGCACGATCATCAATGACGATGGCGATGTCCCCCCACCGCCTCCCCCACCTAAGGAGCCTCTGACTGTCGGGATCGATGACGTAATGGTCAAGGAGGGGGATTCCGGAACCACACCCGCGACGTTCCGCCTCACACTCTCGGAGCCGTCGGACAAGGTCGTCAAGGTGGACGTGCAGACAGTCGCCGGAACCGCCACGCCAGGCGAAGATTTCGTTCCCCTCCACACGACCGTGTCGTTTCCCCCGGGTATGAAGTTCGCCAACGTAACGGTTCAGGTGATCGGGGACACCAAGGTCGAACCGGACGAGGCGTTCATGGTCCGGATGTCGAATCCCGTGAATGTGACGATCCAGAAAGGCGAGGGGGTCTGCACCATCCTCAATGACGATAAGGAGGAGACCCCGCCAGACATCACCATCGACGACGTGACGGCCCGCGAGGGGAACGAGGGGAAGACCCCGTTCCGATTCAGCGTCCAGCTCTCCCACGCCTCTGACAAACCGGTGTCCGTCGATTACGCCACGGTGGCCGGGACTGCGACCGCCGGAGAGGACTTCGAGCCGGTCGCCGGGCGACTCACGATCCCCCCTGGGGAGGTGTCCGGTGAGATCGTCGTCCAGGTGATCGGGGACACGGTCGTCGAACCGGACGAGACGTTCGTGGTCCGGCTGTCGAATCCAGAGAACGCGACCCTCAAGAAAGCAGAGGGAGTTGGCACCATCCAAAACGACGATCAGGTGCCAAAAGACGAACCCCTCCCGGAGGACGAATTCGACTGGGGACGAACCGGTCCGCCCGATCTCAAGCCGATCCTCCTGGCCCGATTGCGAGACGATTTCGATCCGGTGGAGAAAGGGTACTACTTCCGAACCCTTGCGTTCAGCCAACTTCGCCACGGGCGGCTTGTGCGTGCGGAGGAAGTGGATACCGACATCGTCTGGCGAACCCCCGCTGGTCCACTTGCGGTTCCGGCCGGGGGCCAGCACGAGACGGTCAAGCCGTTGCCGACAACGATTTACCTGATCGGTGAACACCACACCCCTCCAGGGCTCGTTCAACTGACCTCCCTGGAGCCAAACGACAACCCGGCCCCGAATCGGTTCACCGCGGTGTGGGGGGTCAAATCCGCTGTTCTCACCGCCGCCAAGCGAGGGGAGCGAACGGTGCCGGCCTACGAGGCTCTTCTGTCCGCTCGGTCTCCGACTGGGTGGTCGGACGAGACGCGGCAGCACTACCAGGCACTCCCCGCGGACCCGCGCTACCGGGAACTGGCCGGGAAGATCGCTGCGGGGCTCACACCCGCGCAACAGGCCAGCCCGCTGTGTCGGGCGCTGGCTGTGCGGCGGTGGATGGAGGCCAACCTGACATACGACTACAACCCGACCCACAAGACCGCACGCGACCCCGCCGCGTCGTTCCTCTTCGGCGACCGCCGCGGGTACGCTGTCCACCTGGCGCACGTGATGTGCTACCTGCTCCGTGCTCAGCAGATCCCTGCACGGGTCGCGATTGGTCATCGTGTTCCAGTCGACCGTCGCGGCCAGCGGGCCGCTCTGATGGCGTACACCGTCGATGAACATGCCTGGGCCGAGATGTATCTGGACGGACCCGGATGGGTGGTGGTTGAAGCCGGGACGGTTGGCCGCATCCCCCCACCTGACCCCGAACCTGATCCGAAGGAACTGGATTCCTACCTGGCTGCCATCACCGACCTCCCCCCGGATCTCGTGGCCGACGATCCCGTGGCACGGGTCGGGTTCGACCCCCGATATCTGTTAGCCCTCTTCCCCGCAGCCCTGCTTGGGCTATTTGGGCTCAAGGGGTGGCGTCAGTTCGTCCCGCGGGTTGCTCCCCGGCGGATTCTCCACCGGGTTGCCTACCGGGCAGTCCTCGACCGGCTGGCCGAGGTCGTTGTCCGCCGGGAGTACGGGGAAACGTGGGACGACTTCGCCGACCGGGTTGGCGCCGCGGTTCCGGAGTTTGTCCTACTGACCGAGGCCCACCTACGAGCAGCGTATGGCGGGCGTGACCCACTCGACCGGGCCGGGTGGCTCGCCCTGCGACGGCAGGCTCTGGCCCGGATCGACACAGCGTATCCTGCCCACCGGCGGTGGCGGGGAAGGCTCAATCCGTTCAGTTGGCTTGGCGTCCGGTAAAGCGATCGTCAGAAGGAGGATGACCACACGTCAGGGACAGCCGGGCCGCCACGGAGNNTTCGTAGGGGCCGCCCTCCGTGGCGGCCCGGAGTGGGCAAGCCCCAAGAGTAGGTCAGCTTTCTTCTGCCGATCGCCTCAAGCGGCCGACCCGCAGAGTTCCTTGTCTCGCCCTTGGAGGTTTCGATGCCTGCGACTCTCACCCTCGACTCGACAGCGCGTCCGGGATTGGCTGACGATGTTCCGATCCGGTCCCTGACCGATGTCCGGAACCTCTTCGGCGCGATCGGTGCCCAGTGCCAGACCGTGGTTCAGGGCCGGGACGAGACCATCGCGCTGGTCCTGATCGGTCTGTTCGCAGATGGTCACGTCCTGCTTGAAGACCACCCCGGGTCAGGCAAGACGACCCTGGCCAAGGCTCTCGGGGAAAGCATCCGTCGGCCCCCTGGAGACGGGTTCGCAGCCTACCGTCGCATCCAGTTTACCCCCGACCTGCTTCCCTCCGACATCACCGGCGGGATGATGTTCGATGCCGACTCGCGGCAGTTCGTTTTCCGGCACGGGCCGGTCTTCGCCAATCTGATCCTGGCCGACGAAATCAACCGAACGAGCCCGAAAGCCCAGGCGGCCCTCCTGGAAGCGATGGCCGAGAAACAGGTGACGGTCGACAACCAGACCCACGACCTGGAGGATCTATTTTTCGTGATCGCGACCCAGAACCCGCTCGACCTGGCTGGCACCTACCCACTCCCTCGGGCTCAGCTCGACCGGTTCCTGTTCAAGATCAAGATGACCTATCTCGACCGGGCGAACGAACTGGAGGTTCTGTCCCGGCGGAGAGCGGCCGGTCAGCACCAACCGACCCTGAGCGTGCCACCACGGACGCTACTGGCGGCCCGTCGACTGATGCAAGAGGCGGTGGCCATCTCTCCGGCGATCCACGACTGTCTGGTCGATATCGCTGGAGCCCTGCGGACCGACCGACGGGTGGCTCTGGCGATTTCCACGCGGGCGCTGGTGATGGCCCTGCCGGCGCTCCAGGCCCGGGCGATGATGCTCGGCCGGGACTACGTTTCGCCGAAGGACGTTCGGGCACTGGCGGTTCCGATGTTCGCCCACCGGATCGAACTCGTCCCGGGGGTCAAAGATCCGGACATAGTCGTGACGGAGTGCGCGACCCCGGTGGTCGAAGCGCTCACCCGGAAATCACTGGCAGCGTGAAACCCGCCTCGCCCGCCCCCCAGGGCNNCAGGGCTTCGCAGGAGCCATCTCATGTCTCGCAAACTCGTCATCCGGCTCGCGCTCCTGGCGGTAGTTGCGGTCGCCGGGGCCAGCGGTGTGTCCGCCTTCCGGTCCCGCCCCGATCCAGTTCTGGCCGAATACCCCGACGCCCCGTTTCGACCTGTCCCGGCCGACTTTCCACGGATTATCCCGATCGTCGACGAACCGCCCCGGGCCAACAAGGAAGCGTATGCACGATTCCACGAGGGACGCAAGGCCGTCCGACAGTTCCTGCTCGAAGACGGGGCGATGCGCCGAGCCTCGCCAGACGCCCGCGAAGCGTATCAAGCAGTCGTCGCCAATGCGCACTTCGTTCGCGGACGGGAACTGGCCCTCAAGGCACTCACGGACGATCCCGACTCGGTGGCGGCCCGGTTCGCCCTGACAGTGGCCGAGCACGAGGGCGAGCAGAACTTCCCCCGTGCCCTGTTCATGATCCGGAAAATCCGCCACCAGTTGCACCAGAAGGGACTGGAGAACCCGGAAGATGCGGACGCCCGTGAGTGGTATCTGCGGGTTCTGGAGCGGGAATTCCTGATCCTCGCGGCCCTCGATCGGGACGAGGAGGAACTCCGTGCCCTCGACCTGATCGAACAGGTTTACCAGCCGCTCCCGTGGCGACGGGTGTGGCCGCTCACGAAGCTGAAGCGGTTTGATGAGGCCCGCGCGTACCTCGACCAGGCGGCCGTTGGGGGAGGCAACGAGTTGACTGTCCTCAACAGTCGGATGGTGCTGGAGGGGCGGGCGCACCGCCGAAAGGAGGCTTACGAGGCGGGAAAAGCGGCCGTGTCGATCAATTCCTCCAGCGCTGTGCTGTGGGCCAATTTCTACCGTTATAGCGTGATGAACTTCCAGTTTGCCGAAGCGGAAGAAGCTCTGATCCGTAGCGCGAACTGTCGCACCGTTGATTTCTGGGGCAGTCCCTTCGCGGCACTGGCGGGGCACTTTGCCCGGGGGAACCGGATGCCCGAAGCGTGGGAGTCGCTCCTCAAAGCGCAGGAGCAGCGTGCCGCGCGAGAACCGTACACCCTCGTGGCCGACCAGGATTCGTTCGCCCGGACGGCAGCCGGATTCCTGCTCGGAGTGGGGCGCGCGCAGGACGCCCTGCGACTGGCTCGCCAGACGGTCGAGCGACCCGGGCGCATTGTCAACACCATGACCGACCGGCGGGAGACGACCCTCCTGAACAGTCAGTTCCTCCGGGCGGCGGTCTGGAACCGGTTGCAGGAGCTCGATGAGGAACAGGCAGCAGCCGACCTTCCGACAACCGCTCCGTCGGCCGAGCGAATCACGCTGGAGGTCGAACTCCGCTCGCTGGAGCGGCAGGTGATCAAGTGCGTGTCCGACGACGAATTCCTGGTCCGGCTCATGCGTCCCTACCTCCCGGGGGTTCCGGCGGGGGTTCCCAGTCACCTGGCCGGATATCTCCCGCCTGGGGTCGCCGCCGAGGCCCTCCGGCGGGCGAGAGAGCAAGAAGACCACCCGGGCGCAGCCCCGTATTTCGATGCGGCCGAGGCGGTTCTGGCGTGGCGGAAGGGGCGACCGGCGGTAGCCCGTGACTGGGCCAACCAGGCGCTCGACGGCTTGTCCAAGGACTACGAGATGCCCCGCCGTGCCGAGATGTCTGCGTATGTCGGTGAGGCCGCGCGACTGGAGGGGAACGCGGCTGCAATGCGGACTGCCTTTGATCAGGTTCTCCGAACAGCCCCATGCACATTCCGGGCGCTGGGGCTGGCGGTTCCGGTGATGATTTCCGGCGACGGAAGTGACCTGGCGAACCAGGTCGCGCGGCGGATCCTGGCCTCGCCGCGGTTTCGGGAGCATCCACAGGGATTTTTGCTCAAGCTACGAACCGAAAACGGAAATCTCACATTCGCCCTGCACCAGATGGACAACACTCGCCAGTGTTCGGGCTCCGTTCCGGTTGCTGGCGACCCGAACGCAGTGGCCACCGCAGCGTGTCTTGGGTTGCATGCGAGGTTGATGTCCCCGGTTTTGGACCTGTCGCCGACCGACGTGAACCGTCTCGACACCTCCCTCTTCGCCACCCCTGCCTCGTCGGACAGTAGCCGACTCCTGAGACTGGCAGCAGGGGGTGAATCGGAGGGTCGGTGACAATTGCCCTGCCCTCATCTTGATCCCCCACACAGCGAGACCGGGATTCTCTTGACCAGCCATGTCGTATCGATCATCGCGACTCTTGCAGTAAGCCTGATCCTCTCCTGCGACAGCCGAGATCCTCTGCATCTGCAATTCTCAGATTTCTCTCATTTGATAGACCTGCTCCTGGCGGGTCTAATAATCTATTCCGCGATTTTGCACTCACGAATGCGTTGCAGCGGTGCGGCCTATTGCCCGCCGCGGCCAATACCCTCGAGGTCGTCCATGATTGGAAAGTCTTTCCCGACGGAGCGTCGCCCCCGTTTTGTCCGGCTGCTCACCACGGCGACCCTCTTCGTGTTTCTCTCCGCCGCACCTGCGATCCGTGCGGACGACTCGCTCGATGTCGCGATTGTCAAGAAGACGAAGGCCGCCACCGTTCGCTTGCGGGTCACGCTGGCCGATGGCGCAGTTGTTCAGGGAAGTGGTTTCATCGCTGGTTCTCCCAACCTCGTGCTGACCAATGCCCATGTCCTCGGCATGCTCCGCGATGAGAGCCGCAAGCCCAAGAAAGTCGAGGTCATCGTTCACGGCGGGACGGCGAACGAGAAAACCTACCTCGCCCGCGTCCTCGGCGTCGACAACGGCAGCGATCTGGGGGTTCTCTACATCGGGGTCAAAGACTTGCCCGAGCCAATTCCGCTCGCCCCCCGAAACGTCGAAATCGTGGAAACCCAGAACGTGTTTATATTTGGATATCCATTCGGAGATGAACTCAACAAATCGATTACTGTCACAAAATCGACTGTGTCGGGTAGTCGCAAGACTGCCGCAGGGTATGTCCAGACCCAGCTTGCAGGTGGCCTCCACCCCGGTAACTCCGGCGGACCGATCGTGGATGCCAAGGGACTTGTCATCGGTGTTGCGGTGTCTGGGCTCAAGGACACTCAGATTCACTTCGCTGTGCCGGTGAACTCTGTCCATGCGTTTCTTGGCAGTCGTACCCACCGGTGGCAGTATGGAGTTCCGTACAAGGACGGCACCGCGGTGAAGATGCCCATCACGACCATGAGCTATGACCCACTCGGCAGCGTCCGGACGATCCGGGCTGAGGTGTGGACCGGTGACCCTGGCCCGGAGCGTTCCGACAGCAAGAGCCGTGAGCCACGCCCCGGAGACTCCGAGCGCGTCAAGACCGAGCTCAACTACAAAAACGGGCTTGCCACAGGGGAAATCACTTTGCCCGAGTTGCCCAAGGGGAAGACCTACTGGATCCAGTTGTTCAACGTGAAGAATCAGGGCGAGTCGTATATCGCGGCCAAGATGTTTCGAGCACAGCCGCCACTGGATCGAACGCCGATCGTGCTGGCGTACAAACCCCAGACCTGGGATCCGGGCAAGCTTGCCATCACCTTCGATGCCGAGCTCAAGGTTCGCGACAAGGACGGTGTCGACCATAGCCTGCTCCTCAAATCCCAGGCGGAGTTGCTTCGGGTGACGGACGGGAAGACGAATCCAACGGGCACGACGACCGCGAAGTTGAGTCTCTCGAATCTCAAGAAAACGTTCATCCTGGATGGGAAAGAAACCCCGCAGTCGGCTCGAACCCAGCAATTGCTCACCCTCGCAGAAGGTGCCACCACGACCCTGACGATGAGCAAAGAAGGGGAACTGATAAAAGTTCAGCCCAATGTAGGAACGATCCCGGTCAGGGACCGCACTCAGGTGTCGATGATGCTGGTGGATGTGATCCAGGGACTCGATGAGACCGTGGTTCCCCTGCCGGGTCAGCAGGTGACCGTGGACAAACCCTGGACAGGCAAGCGGGACGTGATGATTAGCGTGCTCGGCTCGCCGGAACTGGCCACGGCCGAGCTCACTTACCGCTACCTGGGAGTTCGGACTATCAATGGACGGATGGAGGCGATTGTGAAGGCGGAGGGGATTGTCCGGGGCCAAAAAGGAGAGGGGCTCAACATCGGTGGAAAGATGGAAGTGCAATCGACAATCGACATCGAGTCGGGGCAGGTGGTGGCTGGGACCGCCCGGGTCGATGTGGATCTGGACCTGACCCAAGACGGGTCGGCGGGCCTTGCCAGCGGCGTGTGCTCGGTCTCTCTGCGGCGGATGCCCAAGACCCCGGTGAAACCGTGACGCAGAACCGTCCGGGAGGTTCTGCTGGAGCCGGTCTGTGACCGGGTGTACGGCACGGTTTGCCCCAGGCGACCATTCGCCAGCAGTCAGAATGTTGCAACTCGTTGCCATTATTCAAATTACAGAATCACAGATGGTGTGGCCGGGGTTGAGTCTTCGAAACCCCGGCAAGCCAGCCAGGGTTTTGAAGACTCAACCCCGGCCACCCAGCCGCGCAAACCGTGTCGTACACCGTCTGTGACCCTGGACCGGCCTCACTCAACACGCTGCAACAACGTCATTGCACTCTGGGCCGCCCGGTGTTCGCCGGACGACCCAATCCTACTCGTCACTTCGAGTTGGTCACGGTGCTGCGGGCAACGAGTTGGGGCTCTGGACAATGTCGATCCCGTTGAGCACCCAGATCGGGCCGCTGATGGTGATCGACAGAATCCCGTCACCGTTCACGTCCTGACCCGTCAGGGTGTACATTCCGGGCGGGTTGCTGGTTGCGGTCGCTGATACTGTCGTGCCACCCTCGGCACTAATGGTGATCCCCGTCCAGGCGTTGTACGGATCGGACACGTATGCCCGGATCGAGTAGGTCGCTCCCGGTTGCACCGCCACCTCAAACGTACTCGTCCCCGAACCATACGCTGCCGAACCGTAGAACTGCATCTCCGTTGGCGTCAGCGGCGAACCAGCCGGGAAGTACGACGCTGGCCGGACAAATGAACTGACCGGGCTCGACCACCCATACTGCGCGCCCGGCGTGAACACCGTCGTGTTCGACACACTCGTGAACCCACTAATCGCTGTGCTCGCGAATTCCAGTCGCGTACCCGTCGCAGCGATCGGGTTCGAGGCACCCGTTGCCGGTGTTGGCAGCCCACCCGTGGTCGCCACATCGACACCGCTGGCCACCCAGATTCCCCCGTTAATGGTGATGTCCACCACCCCCGTATCATGCGTGTCCGTCACCCCCGTCACGGTCACGTAGCCGAAGCGGTCCACCACCGGATCGACCGCCACCGGCGTTGACCCGTCCACGCTGACCGTGATCCCCGCCCAGGCGTTGTACGGGTCGCCCACGTACACCCGCACGTCATCTGTGCTGCCAATCGGAACCGACACCTCGAACGTCCCGCTCCCTTCCCCCCATGCACCCGCACGGTACAGGTTGGCTGGATACGGCGCAGGCACCGAACCCACACCACGGTCGTAGCCGTTCTCCACCGTCGACCAGCCGTAGCCGATCGTCGGCGAGTAGACCGTCGTGTTCGGCACCGAGGTGAAACCCGCCTGCGCTGGCGAACCGTTGTAGGTGAAGTCCAACCTCTGAACGACCGCGGTCGGCGGGCTCGATGGTGGCGGTGGCGGGGTGTAGGCACTGTAATTCTGCGTGAACACTCCCAGACTCGCTCCCGTCACCTCGGTCACTGTAATTGTGCCCGTTTGTGTCGATGACGATAGCGGCGAGGTGATCGCAAACGAAGCCATCCCACTCCCATTCGCCAGCACCTGAATTCCCGTGTACGTCGGGCCGGCGTCTGCGGTGGTCAGCGTTCCCAGACTCGTCGTCACCGTGATGAGGGAGTTCGGCGTCGCACCGGTGATCGTGTACGTGGTCGAAGTCGTCCCGTTGGCCGTGACCATGCCCGGCAACAGCGTTGCCGTGTACGAGCCACCGGTCCCGCTTGCCGTCCCGTTGTACGTCGTCCCGTTCAGGATCAAGTCCGCCTGTGTCCCGACGGGCGGCGATGCTGTTCCCACCTCCGGGCGGACCTCCACATCCTGGAGTGTCCAGAACCCATCTGACGGAGCGGTCGTCACCCCGAACCGCAGCCGGATTCGACCCGAGGAATCGCTCGTCACCGGGAAGGTAAAGCTCGTCGATTGACCCGCTGCCGTGCTGGCTCCCGTCACCGGTGTGCTCTGGATGATCGTTCCCGTCGCTGGGTCGACCACCTCCACATACATCCCGCTTTCCACACTCACGGGATCACCCAGCAGAACCGTCACGCTGTAGACCGTGTTCGCCGCTGGCATGTCCAGTTCGAAGTCACCCGGGGTCGAGGACGTCCCATACACACCGTCGCGTTGCAGATTGTTGTAGCTCGATCCGTCATCGAACGTGGTCGGGGCTGTCCCGATCCAGCCCAGAGCATTCGCTGCCGTCGAAATGTACGGCGAGTTGTCGAACTCCAGGTAGGCCGGGCCACTGTCCGACGCGACGGGTGTGCCCAGCGGGCCAAAGTCGATCCGTCGGATCACTGGCAGGGTGTAGGTCTGGTAGACCGGGTTGGGCAGCAGATATGGGGTGGAGCTGACCGCCAGCCCACCGGCTGCGGTCGGCCCGACCTGCCCGGTCCCGCTTGCACCAGTCACGTCCGTCACTGTGATCAGCGACGGCCCGCTTCCGGTCTCACGCAGAATCTGGAACGTGAAGTCCCCCCGGGCGTCCGCCTGGACCTGGAAGCCCTTCACTGCCGGGTCGATGTCGGTCCCGTAGGGTGTTCCGTACTGCGGGTTGATTGTCAGCTCGGCGAACGGGGCGGCTCCACTGCCGTTGTACGTGTCGACCGTCAACCCATCGGCCACCTGGGGCTGAGTGAACGGGGCCGAATCTGCACGGGTCAGTGTCAGCGGAGCGATCAGACCGACCGGTCGGACATCCAGCCCACTGATCGTCCAGAAGGCACTCGTCCCCCCATACGGCTTGTCGATGGTGAACACGAGGGTGGAACTGCTGCCCGGGTTGAACATCCCCGAGTACGACACGTACTTATACGATGTCGAAGCAAAGGTATTGAACGTACTGGACGACGGGTTGAGCAGGCTCTCGTAGGGGTTGCCCGGAGTCCCGACATAGACGTTAATCAGATCTCGACCCGACCCGAAGGTATCACCGATGTAAGCCGTGACCTGCACGATCTGGTTCGGGGCGACGGTGACCTGGAATTGGCCACCGTTGGCCACGCCACCATCGTCCCCCCACTCGGCGGTCTCGAGCAGAGTCGCCAGGGACGGTGAGTTGGGCACCCCCGATGCGCCATAGGTGGCCTGCCGATCGTAGGCACCCGCACCCGGGTTGATCCAGCCATCATCGGCGGAGCCGATTGGGCCTGCACTGCCCGGGGTGGTGGTCGGGTACACCGGGAGGAAGCCCTGTTGGGTTGCCGAGGTTGTGGGCTGGAAGTCGAATGTCCCGCCCAGCCCCAGCGGCACCGGGAACGTCTCGATCGAGTTCCAGGTGGTGATTGCCTTGTTGGTGCTGGTGATTTCCCCGTCGGGCAGGGCAGTGGTCCCGTACAACGGGACGATCTGCGGGTTGGTCAGCCCGAACGCATTCAGGATCAGCGTGTTGCCGTAACCATCGGTCGGCAGCCCGCCCTCAATATTCACCGCGGTATACGCATCCGGGTACACCTTGAAGGTGTCGCCGACGGCCGGGACATTGCCAACGGTATTGGGCTCGTCCTCGCCGTAGACGTTGAGGGTCGCCAGGTAAGACGCACCCCCTTGCGGGTAGGTGACAGCACTGCCGCCATTATCCGTGGTTGTACCCGCTGTGGTGTAGCCAACATCGAAGGTGTCGATACCCGGATTCGCGGCGTTGACGTACGGTGTGCCGAACAGGTTAGCGGTGTCCGTTTTCGTCGACGTCTGGATATTCGTCGCTGTCGTCGGTAGCTTCGACCCGGCAACCGTGGGGCTGACGAACTGGATATTGTAGGTGTTGGTGCCAGTCGTTTCGACGAGGTTCAGCGTCGTCAGCCCGGCCGTACCGCTGTAGTTGAGGACATCGACCCCATTGGTGGCAACGGCGGCCACGCCAGAGCCGGTGGTGATGGCGGGTGTGCCGTTGATCGGAGCACCATTGGGTGCGGGCGGGGGGCTGGTGGCGGCCTGGTTCTGGTCGTTGACATCAATGGTGTCGTTGCCGATCCCAGTGACGGTGGCGATGTAGGTCTGCGGGCTGGTGACATCGGTCAGGTAGACGGCCCCGGACCCCGAAGAGCCCGGATATCCGCTGCTCGCCTTGGTGTTCGCGTAGATGTTCACCTGATCGACGCCGCCACCAGTGACCCCGCCACCGTTCACCGTCAAGTTGGTGGCCCCCATCCTGGTCACGTTGATGGTGTCGTTGCCGGTGCCACCTGTCAGGGTCGCCGAGGTGCCGGTGACCGCCGCGTTGATGTTGGCTGTGTCCCCGGTGTTGTTCGAGCCAAACGACAGACTGGTCGACCCGCCCGACGATGCCACCGGGTTCGACACCGTCAGGTTCACGGTCGTGGTCACCACGATGTTGCCGGTCGAGGTGATCCCGGTCCCGTTGATGGTGGTGCTGCCGGTGTTGTGGACTGTCGTGGTACCGCCGGTCTCGCTGATCCCGGAAATGTCGAACGCGGCGAAAGTGTTCACCAGGCTGACGTTGCCGCCAGGGGTGTTGGTGGCGTTGAAGGTGCCGACCGTGTTGGCGTTGTTCAGGGTGGTACCACCGACCGAGTTGGTGGTCAGGATGCCGGTCGTGTTCACAATCGGCGTCGATCCCGTTTCGCTGATTGCGGCACCCGAGCCGGTCGCCGTCAGGCTCACGTTTCCGCCGGTCGTATCGGTCACGTTCCCGGTCAGGCTAATCGAACCGGTGTTGATGACAACCACCGTCCCGCCGGTCTCGCTGATCCCGGTGATGGTCAGCGGGGAAGCGGAGTTGGTCAGGCTGACGTTGCCACTGGTGGTGTTGGTGGCGTTGAAGGTGCTGACCGTGTTGGTGTCGGTCAGGGTGGTGCCGGTGCCGGTGTTGGTGGTCAGCGTGCCTGTGGTGCTGATGATCGACGGGCTGGTCTCGCTCAGGAAACCGCTCGCGGTGAAGTTGATGGCACCGCTCCCCGTCGACACGTT
>PLDW01000452.1 GCA_003136315.1 Gemmataceae bacterium
CAGTCTCTAGAAAAACTGGCATGCTAGGATTTCGAATCGCATCATATCGATTACTGCCGAGTGATGTCGGCTTCTGGCATGGCCTGAGCGGTCTGAAAAAACCTGCCCCTTTGATCGAGCCAATGAGGGACAAACCGCTTGCGCCCTAGCGGTCTTTGGGGTAGATAAAGGGTGTTGAACTAATCCGCGTCTGCGAACTGGCAGTCAACAAACGAACGTGCCCACGACCAGCGAAGGGGTTGAGTGGGACAAGGTCGAATCGCCACTCTCGACGTGCTTTACGTGGTGATTACCCTTCTAACCCGCTGGGCCGGTCGCAAGGATAGCGTTCGGTGTTGCTTGAACAATCCGCGTATAGCGGTCGACCAGTTCTTGCGGGCTGCAAGATTGCCAATCCAAACTACCCTGTCCGCTCCCCAACAACGTTAGGTCGCGGAGCGGTCACCTGAAAGCCCGGCTGGTTCCGTTCGGCATTTCCGAGAACATGTTCGTCAGCGATCGCCCGAGCTTGGTTGGGGTTCCCTCCGAGGAGTGCCCTCACTGCCTTCTGATAAGCGATCTCGGCGCCCTCCGACGAGGCAGGGGGGACGGGGACTACCAAGTTCATCACGTCCCGGGGCTCGAATTTCAGTAGGCCATCGGAGTACCGCCGGCCAAGGGTGGCGTGTTGGGCTGCGACGTGAGAGGAGAGGAGCGACAGTGCCCAAGACGCCCGCATGGCGTGAGGAAGCCGACGGTGGAAGTGGACCGTGTAGAGGGTGTTTGTTGCCGATAAACCCGGCGTGCGATTGAGGCAAACCCAAGGGCCATACGGGGTCATTCCGCTCATTACGCCATCGGGCCGAGGCGGAAGCCGGGTCCGATACCACGGTTCGCGGGCCTTTACCTTTTGCCGAGCGGGCACACCGCAGTCCTGGCCGCACTTCAAGTATTTGGCAACCGCTGGGTGCAGGAGGTCGCTTTCACCCGGCGAGAAGAGCCAGACCCGCTCGTCCGCGTCCCGAATTGCCCGCCAGTCCACTGACCTGATCGCAGACTGTATCACATGGCGAGCACGGGTAACAACCGGGCGGACAGACGAGCGGGGTAGTCCTCGGGCGATCCGTTCCGTCTCCGTTAGGAGGAAGTAGCCTGATTCACCCGTCACCCCACCAATCCGCACACGGGCGACATCGCCAAACTGAACAAGGGCTGACGGCGGAGGGCGTTCGGTCCTCTCCCCCGAGGTCGTAACTGGCCCTGTTGTGCTAGCAAGGGCGGCGAGTAATTCGTCCCCGGTCCGGAACGTCCGTCGCATAGGTGTCCCTGGAATTCCACCGTACCCAGCCGCAACCAAAACTACACACCCGTCCAGCACCCCCGTGAAGATCGAATTCTCACTCCGATATACCGCAACATGGGCAAAACGTCGGGAAACCGTTTCTCTGAGGTCGGCCGCATAGTCGGCATACTCCCATGCGGAAGGAAGTACGAAACAGAGGCCGCCCCCTGGGCGTAGCAGACCCAAGCAGGCGCAGAGGAAGGCGTACCAGCAGTTTGCCTTGGGCGGGACTGTCCGTCTTCCGTCCGGTCGCAAGGTACGGAGGGCAGCCGCGCGGACATCAGGAGGGACTCGGTGGAGAGGTAGGTAGGGCGGGTTCCCAATCACTCGGTCAAACCGCCGGTCGGTCTCGATTGCCCAAGATAAGAAATCAGTCCCCGGCAAATAAGTCCCACACTTGTGATTGAGCCCGTCATGCGTGTCGAGTTCAACTGCGAAGATGCGTCCCCTGTCGACACCCGCCTCATTGAGCGCATCTAGAAAGACTCCTTGCCCGACACACGGTTCCAACCACTCTGCCTCTCCGGCGTCAGGCAGGAGGCGGGCCATCGCCTCTGCCAGCGGTAGAGGAGTGTACACTTTGCATTTAGGGTGGGCGGTGATGTGGGTCATGGGGAGTTCAGGAACCGCCCGTTCTCGGGTTTCTCACACTTAAGAATCGTCCAAGGCGGAGTTTCAGACCCGGCGATCAACTTGATCTGCCAGTCATATAAGTTCTTCAGCCGTCGATACTGGATGCCGCGCCAGTCCTCGACCTCCGGAGTGATGACCCGGGTGTGGCCGGTCCACTCATCTTGGAATAGTTCCCCGAGTACGAACTCTAGTACACACATGGGGGTGAACGCGATGGACGGCAGTCGCGGGACTGGGACCGCATGCGGGAATTGAGGCTCAATGCAGCTGGCCTCACCCATAATCTGGGTATGGAAGAAACACCCAGGCGAAGCCCCGTCGGCGATCTCCATCCGCCACACTCCGAGGGAGCGCCCCTCCGGTTCGTCGCTCACCTCTTCCCGCCACTCGACCCTGACGCTTGCCTTGCCCGCGAGTTTGAATCGCCTCGGGACGTCCAACTTGCTTTTCTTCGCAGCCGGTAAGACCTCCCATATCGAAGTGATTTTGGCGAACACGCGTGGGCCGCCTTCCCGCTCCCCACGTTCGTAAGACCTCGTCGGTTTCGTGAGGATAGGCTGCCAGTCGTAAATCTCCCACGGACGACCACGAGTGCCAGGCAGGATTCTGTCCAGCGGCGCGGAAGATTGGATGTTCGACAATGACGACTGAAGCTGATCGAGGGCTTGCTCAGCGCCCGGATCCAAAAAACTCATCGCCATCGCCTTGAACCCCCGGATTTCGCGGAAGAACTCGGCGAACTCGAATTCCAACTCGCCCGTGGCAGGCTCGGTAGACTTGGTCACGGCGCGGCCTCCCGCTCGACCCGATCCTGCTCGTCCTCGACCACGAGCGCCCGCAGACGCTCGTGCTCCCGCGCCAGACCGACTGTGGTCCACGATTGGCTGGCGTACGAGGGCCAATCGTCCGGTTGAATGCGAACGGCCTCTTGTGGCCTTACAGCCTCCGCGAGAGGTCGGTAGTTCTCGTCCACACAGACTACCGGCTGCTCCCCGGCTGGGCTGGGGTCCAACTCGATACCAGCAACGGTGCCCAACCTCAATCGCAGTGCAGCCGGGGGGATTGCAGCCTCACCTCCGAGTTCCCAGAGGAGGTACTCTACCCCAGCCCGCCACCACCTCGGACCGAGAAAGTCACTCAAGATGCCTCGGTAGGCGACCCCGTCAAGCCACGTCGCGAGAGGGCCATTGAGCCCCCGGATGAGCGAGGCATGCGACACCCGCATTCGAGCGGCTAGCCGATAGGTGTCGTATAAGAAGCACGGATACGGAAGGATCCTCTGAAGGAGCCAGCGAAGGAACAGCAGCCCGTGGTTCTGTTCGGCCAACTCAGTCAGCGGCGGCCGGCAGTTCGCGATGTCGCGGGTCGACGCCGGAAGCCACGCGGCGTCGACCGGCAGGGCGAGCAACCTCGCGACCTCCCGGTCAGTCGCCGCCCGGTCGGCAGGAAACCAGGCTGCGGGTAGGGTCCGCACAGCCCTGGCTAGCGCGGCGGCCTGGGTAGGGGTCGGGTCAGGGGACACACCTGGCATCTTGGAGAAGACCCATTCCAGGTTGTGAGCACGTGCGAGAGCTTGGGGCGGGGGTCCTGGCGGGGTGACCGACAGGTCGACCAGATGACCAGAGCGGAGTGCGAAACCGGTCGCTCTTCCCGGTCGGTTGGTGTGCTCACGCAGGACCGCAGCTAGGGCCAGCCCGTTGGCCGGCTTCAGCCCAACCTGAGCTAAGTTGTCTCGGGCAGGCCAGTAGTCAATTCGTAGGTCGACCAGAACGAGATCTGCATCCCGGAGAAGCGATTCGTCCACGTCGCTGGGATGCGCGACCTCGAATCGGGCCGGAGCATCCAGACCGCGGGGGAATGCGGCCCGTTGTTCATCAGGGTTGTCATCCACGACCAAGACAACTGGGCGGTCAGTCTCGATCACACGCAGCTCCTCACTCCGGGAATCGGACCTCGATAGCAGTCTTGAAGTCCCCGCTTGGCGGGACAAACTTGATCGTCGCCCCGTACTGTTCGAGCATGTCACGGGTGATAGTCAGTCCCAAACCCATACCCTGCCCAAGGACCGAGTCTACTTCGGTGGTGGTCGACTCAAACGGTTGGAACCATCGCTCTGCGTCAGCGAGGTCCACATCAACTCCGCTGTTCTCAACAACCACTACCACCACGCCGCCGGGTAGCGAGTTGCCGCGCGCACGGATTTTGCCGTCCTGGCCTGCCGCCTTAACGGCGTTGGTGAGGAGGTTCGAGAACACAGAGGTAATTTCGGCCGCGAACATCGGCGGCGACTTGAGGGTCGAGGAGATCTCGTTCCGAAGAGTGATGTTTCGCCGTTCGATGGCAGGGCCGACAAGACGGGCGGCTGCGTCGAATTGCTCGGCCAGCTTCTGGCGACTTCGGCGGCGGCGGGCGTCGGGGGCAGTCACGTCGACAAGATACGTGGCCTGGCGCTCGACCTGTCGGCGGAGATCCCCCAGAGAGGCATAGACTTCGGCCAACCGCTCACGGACATGACCCCGGACACTCGTGTCGCCCCTTAACTGACCCACTCTCTCGTGGACTGCGACCACTGTTGAGAGCAGCCCACGAATCTCGTGGACGAAACTGGCCATTTGGGTGCCGACTGACGCCAAAACCCTCAACATCGCTTCGGCGTCACGGGTCCGGTCGGCGGCTGTCACCAATTCGGCCACGACAGACTGTGCAACATCGAGTTGTTGGCGGACGGGTTGCATCTCCGAAGTCACCGGAAGTATCCGGCGGACTTCGTCTACAGCAGCGTTCGCCCTCGTTGCAGCCTCGTTTAGAGTGGTCCGACGTAATGGCGGGGTCACCACCGGCACGGACGGTGTCGGAGCAGGTGCAGCGGACGAACCGCGCCCGCTACTGGGACCAGCCGAGCCTGCGGCTGCCTCCGCAGCCCGCCTCGCCTCTGCCCGTTGCTCCTCCTCCCGCTTCACTTTCCGACGCTGCAATTCCGGGTATTTTCCGGCAGCACGGGTCCGGGTAAGTAGATCGTTTCCGATCCGAAGCAGGGCGACGACCGCCTCGAAGCCTCGGTCTGCGACGAACCCTTCGCGGTTAACCAGCATACGAAGAGATGGGGCTTCCGCTTGAATTAGAAACACTGCACCGGTGTAGGAGCTGTTAGGGGAGGCGAACTGTTGCCAGTCGTCCGGACCTTCGTCCTCCTCATCGAACATCTTTTCAAACCCTTCGGTTAGCTCCCAACTGCGGCGGACAGCGTTTGCGTTAAGCCGAAGCCAGTCGTCATTCGGCTCACCGTACGGGAGTACCCTGAAACCTTCCAAGTAAACACGGACCCCACCCGTCTTGATAGCCCACCCGGCCAACACCTTCTTCCCCCGGATCTGCTCGTCCCGCAGAAGGATGCGAGCCTGGAAGAACGGTCCTTCGTCCGGAAGTGGGTGGGGATGTTCGAACTCACGCCGACGGACCTCGGGGAACTCACGCATGGTGGCCCTCGTTGGAGCGATCCCGTATCGGACCTGCGGGTCGCCGCGGGCTGCCACGATTTCTAACACCCATCCCGTCTGGTCGACAAGGGCCTCCCAGTAATCATCTCCTTCCGCGAAGTCCCCCTCTAACCGGATCGCGAACCCCGGGTCGGCCCCAGTCACGTCGCGGACCACTGGCTTCTCGAACAACAGCGAGCTGTCTAAGACTCGTCTCGGCAGTGGTATTGTGAGAATTTCGGGCACCTGGCAGGACCGGCACTCGGCAACGAACCGGGCGCGCTCTGCTGGCGTCCAGGTCTGGCGGAGCTTGCTCAGGGTGATGGTTGTGCCGACTGGGGCAGGTCGGCGGAGAGCCGGCTCCATGAGAGTGATCCCATCCACTGCCTCACCCAACGTCTCCTTGGATTCGATCAACTCCCAATCGATCCGCGCCTCGATCGCCTGCCGTGCCATGCCGGCCGGAATGCCGCACACTGACGCAATGTCCATTACCTGGGCCAACTTGTGGGCTGCCAGCCGACCGATTCCCTTGGAGCCAGTGTAGCGGCGACGGTAAACGTTAGACCGCCGCTCCCCCTCGTCCTTGAACCGCGAAGCAATTCGGAGAAACCCATTTACGAATTGCTCGGCCGACATCCCGCACCCGTTGTCCTGGATGACGATGTGGGCACGATCCGGGTAATCCGATTCTGTCGCGGTGACAACGATTTCAGACGCATCCGCATCGTACGAATTTTTAATCATCTCTAGCAATGCAGTCGACTCGCGACCGACGAGAAGTTCGCCGAGTTCACGGAAGATGTGGGTATCGACACTGAATTGGGGGTTCGTCTGGGGCATGGTCGACCACTGCGAAACACCGCGTCGGCGGAACTTGGCCGCCGCGTCCGCCGACCCTGTGAATATCAGAATACCTGACCAGACCGATCCGGACCACTGGATACCACACCCCCCTGCGAGTAACGCCACTCTTTCGGCCTGCTTGGTCGGCACACGCCATCCGTTCGTGCCCATAAACGGAACCCTGGGGTGCCATGTTCAGGGCGGGCCGCGTCGAGCATCGAGACCAAGCGGATGCAGGCAATCTTGGACGCCCGGATCAAGTTCCTGGAGGCGTTGACCCGGCTTCGAGCCGAGGGTGGGGACGTGATGTTCGATTCGCAAAACCTGGAGAGTATCCGACGGCTGTTGCTACCGCCTACGGAACTCGCCAGCACGCCCTAACTGTACGCTGAGGACCCGTCGGGAAATAACTTC
>PLDW01000420.1 GCA_003136315.1 Gemmataceae bacterium
CCACTGACCGGAGAGCCGGATGCGGGAGATCCGCCTGTCCGGTTCGGAGGGAGGGGGTGCCTTAACCGGCTCTCCCTACCCCTAACCCGATCCCTCTGGGAGATTTCCTCTCACCAACTGCCTTGGACGAGTTCTGAGGCCCAGACCGGACCCATCAGATCAGCAGATCGCGGCAATCGGCGATGGTGCCGGCCAGAGCGCTGGCGGCGACCGTCAGCGGGCTGGCCAGGAACACTTTCGCCTCCTTGTGCCCCATTCGCCCGGGGAAGTTGCGGTTCGTTGTGCTGATGCAACTGATGGGTGTGTTCAGTCGGCCGAATGTGTCACTCGGGCCGCCCAGACAGGCCGCGCAACTCGCCTCCCCGATCTTGGCTCCGGCATTGAGGAAGATCTCGCGGAGCGATTTCCCACCAATCAACTCCGTGTCCAGACCCCGGGCCACCTCAGTTGTCGCCGGGACCACGAACGTATCGATCTTCACGGACTTGCCGTTGAGCAGTCCGGCCGCAGCCCGGAAATCGGTCAGCTTTCCGCCAGTGCAACTGCCGATGTACGCGCGGTCGAGTTTCGTCCCTTTCACCTCGCTCACCTTGGCCTTGTTGTCGGGGGAGTGTGGCTTGGCGACGACGGGTTCGAGTTTGGTCACGTCGTAGACCTTTTCGTACACGAACGTTGCGCCCGGGTCGGTGTAGACGGCCTGGTAGGCTTTCTTCCCGGAGTTTCGCTGATTCACGTAGTCGAAGGTCACCTGATCCGGAGCGATGATCCCGTTCTTCCCGCCCGCTTCGATGGCCATATTGCAGAGTGTCATCCGCTCCTCAATGTTGAGGGCGAAGATCCCGTCCCCGTCGAATTCCATCGCCCGGTAGGTGGCCCCGTCGACCCCGATGTCGCCGATGACGGCCAGGATCAGATCCTTGGCCATCAGGTAGGGGGGCAAGTCTCCGTGGAAGACGAACCGCATGGTCGGGGGAACCTTGAGCCAGAGCTTCCCCGTCCCCATCACAAAGCCGGCATCGGTGTTCCCGATTCCGGTCGCGAACTCGCCAAACGCCCCGGCCGTACAGGTGTGGCTGTCCGTTCCGAGCAGGACTTCGCCCGGCCGGGTATGCCCCTCTTCCGGCAAGGCGATGTGGCAAACGCCCTTGTATCGGTCGGTGCCGACGTCGTAGAAGTGCGGAAGATCCTGTTCCTTCACGAACGCCCGGAGGACATCCACGTTCCGGTTCGCCATCGCGTCCTTGGTGAAGATGTAGTGGTCCGGGATGATGACCACTTTCTCTCGGTCCCAGACCCGTGCGGCGTCGCCACCGAAGTGCTGTTTGAACACGCCGATTGTCCCTGGCCCGCAGACATCGTGGGTCATGAGCACATCCACATTCACCCAGACGTTCTCGCCTGGTGCGGAGTGGTCCTTGCCTGCGGCCCGGGCCAGGATCTTTTCAGTCATTGTCATCGGAGCGGGCATGTTGTCGGCCTTGTTGGGGGCGGTGGTAGGGATTCGCGGCCGGGCTCCGTTTACATCATAGCAACCCGCCGGAAAAGAAGTGGCCTGGAGATCTCAGACATGGCCCGCAGATGACGCAGACTTCGACGCAGATAAAAATCTTGATTCAAACCAATTCTGTCTTATCTAGATTTTATCTGCGTCGAAGTCTGCGTCATCTGCGGGCCAAGTATTGAAAGCAGTGTGGAAAAAGAAGTGGGGCACGGGATTCGGCCGGGGACTCGCATACCCGGCTATTCCCGTGCCCGTGGAGGCAGGTGGTTCTGACAGGGTCAGATCCTTTTCGTGAGGGTCGGGACTCGCAACCGCCCTCACTCCTCTATGAAGCACTCGCTGTGCCACTCAGACTGCAAGTTTCGCATTGCTGGCCACAATTGGGAGCAAAACCTATCTGGGAAACGCTTTAAAGAAATGCAGGGAAAAGCCGGATCTCGACTGGTCTGGGAGGGGTTCGGCAATCGACCCCCTGGTGTTCAGTTCCAATACAGCCTGCCGTGTGATTTCGCCCGGAGTGAAGGGGAATCGGTTCTCCCCTTCATCCGGCCTTCATTGTGATCACTGGCCGCCCACTACACGAGTCGCCTGCTCCTCCTTGAGAGGATTCTTCAGATGTTCGACCTGAACCTCGGCACGGAAGCGGGCGTCGCCGCCCTGCACAGCATCGACCTCAACCGTGAACGTCGCGGTCTCCCCCGGACGCAATTCCTCCAGCCTCGCGAACGTCACCTTCCCGCTCGGGTCAGCCTGACCCTGGGTTTTCCCGGTTGCCCGGACCACTTTCAGTTGCGGCGGGGTGAATGCCGTCACCTCGACATTCTGGGCTGTTACCGTTCCGGCGTTGCGGACACGGATCTGATACGTTACCCGCTTGCCAACATCTACGATCCCCGGTGGGGTCGCCAGTTCGAGAACGACGGCCGGGGTTCCGATGATCGCCACCGCGGCCTGACCTTGACCCTGGAGCGGATCGTTACCGGGTTTCGCGGTGGTGCCCCCAGTACTCACGGTCGCGGTCACAGTCGTGGCCGCGCGGTCGGTCAGTTTCGCGCCTTCAATGTTGAGCGTAAACGCCTCTTTCGCACCGGCCTTCAGTTCCGGCAGCCGCCACTCCACCCACCCGGCCCCGGGTGTGCCCTTGCCAGCGTCCTTGAGCCGCACTTCGGGCGGGAGAGTCGCCCGGATGACAACATTCGGCAGGGCCGTGTCCCCTGTGTTCGCGACTGTCACCGCCCAGGCAAATTCCTGGTTCAGGTACACCAGGCTCGGGCCGGCAACAGCCACCTGGAGTTCCGCATGTTGAACGTCGAGGGCGACCGGTTCGGCAGATGCCGACACATTCCCATCGGCCGTCGCGGTTGCCCGGATGGCGTAGCGACCGGCGGCTTTGGCGGACAGCGGTAGGTCGAAGACCTTGGTCTGGCCCGCAGCCAGGGTGCCGCCCGCGAGTTCGACCGGGTTTGCTCCGTCGGGATGAGCAAGTCCGGGATCGAACTGAGCCCATACGGTGGTGTTCGCAAGCGGGGTCGAGCCGGAGTTCGTGACCGCGATCCGAACCGCGGCCTGTTCACCGGTGCGGGCCGTTGGTGGGGATTCGACGAGGATTCCGAGCTGGCCAGGTTCGATGCGTGTTGTGGAGTCTTTCCGGGCCTCCAGTCGGTCGTCGGTGGAGACCTCGGCTGTTACCGTCACCGGGGTGGCTGCGGCAGGTGGTAACACCCGCAACGTGACGACCTCTTTCTGTCTGGCCGAGATCGGTGGCAACTCGAACACAAGTACCGCCCCATCCTGGCGGTTCGGCGGTGGGTCCGAACTTTCCAGCCGCGCACCGGTCGACAGGGTCACCCGGACATGGGCGGCGGTGGTGTCGACCTGGCCAGCATTCGCCAGCGTCACGGTCACGGGGATTGCAGCGGCGGGCGGGGCGACCGGTGGGGCAGTGACATCCAGCCGGACCTCCGGCTCGGCCCACTCGACAACGGTCTCCTGGCGACCAATCACCTGGCCCGGGCCGGAACCCGTTTCGGACGGCTTGACGACCTCGATGGCAACCCGGCTCTTCCCCGCCTTGGGATTTCGCTGGACGAGCTGGACCGCTGCGGCTCCGTTCGTATCGACGGGGGTCTCGGTTTCCTTTGCGTCCGTCCCGGACTGGCTCCCACTGGTTCCCGTCCCGGTCCGCGAGACCAGCACAACAGGCGGACCACCATCGTCTCCCATCACCCGATACCGAATCCGGTAGGGCGGGAAAACCGGGCCGTCTTGTTCGAGATGGTTGACAGACGTGACGAGAGTACATTCCCCGCCAGAACGGACGATGGCTGCGGGCGGGAATTTGAAGCGGCCCTCACCCCAGACAACCTTCGTCACCACCCGGCCCTTGTCCCAGTTGAACACCCCGGGAGCGTAGGCCGTGACCGTGGTCTCACCCGGCACGGCGGAACTGACCACGCAGAAGGTCTGCCCAGGGCCGATTGTCACATCGTCGTTGGGATCTTTGTTTCCCCGGGTGATGGTGTGCGAGGTGTAGCAGGTGTATCCGACCGCATACTTGTTATCGACCTTGTACCCGCGGCCAGGGTAGACCCCGGACTCGTCCACTTCGATGATGTTTCCCGGTCCCTCCAGGAGCCACTCGACCCGGCGGGACCGTCTGGGCTGGCCATTGGAATCGACCACCGCGGCGACAAGCACTACCGGCCCCCCAACGGGGGCAGTGGCGTTCTGCGGGTGGGGGGTGACATCGAGTCGGCAGGCTTTCGGGTCGAAGTCCTGGAAAAAGCCGAACAGGGGTTTTGCGTGCTCCTGCAGGATCGGCCCACCGGACAGATAGTAGGGGAAGGAACTGGGGTTATGCGAGTTGAAACACCCACCTGCAAGCACAGCGGCCGCGACGAGGGGAGCCAGAGATCGGAATGAGTGACCGGCCATCGGGCACGAGCCTCCACGGCGGGGGCGGTATCCCATCGCCCGGAGCGGGGGGCTATACGTCGAGCCGGGGGGTTGGTGCAAGAGGGAAAAGTCGGACGGTCAGGAGCGTCAGGGCTGACAGCCTGGGGGCCGAGCTTCCGTTTGGCGCACGGGCTGTGTAGACTCGTCAGAATGACAACGTCCTGTGCCTTTGCCGGGGGATCGATCGATGGGATACGGGCGCTGGGGATTCGTGCTGACAGCGGCGGTCGGGTTGTGCGGTGTTGGCCGGGCGGACGAGGCCGAGGATCGGGCGGTTGAGGCCGTTGAGAAACACGGCGGTTGGGTCACCCGGGACAACACAAAACCCGGCAAGCCAGTGGTACGTGTGTCTCTCTCCGGAGATCGGGCGACGGACGCGGGGCTCAAGGAACTCGCACCACTGACGAAGTTGACTACTCTCAGCCTCCGCGGGAGCCATGTAACGGACGCGGGGCTCAAGGAACTCGCACCGCTTACGCAACTCACCACCCTCAACCTCGATTACACGAAAGTGACGGATACGGGGCTGAAGGGACTCGCACCACTCAAGGGGCTGACCACCCTCTGGCTCAGTGGGACCCAGGTCACGGACACAGGGCTCAAGGAACTCGCACCACTCAAAGGGCTCACCGAACTCAACCTCCGAGTAACCCAGGTGACGGATGCCGGGTTGAAGGAACTCTCGCCACTCACCAAACTGACCTTCCTCAGCCTCAGCTTCACCAGGGTAACAGATGCGGGGCTGAAGGAACTCTCGCCACTCACCAAACTGACCTTCCTCTTCCTCACTCGGACAAACGTGACGGACGCCGGGATCAAGGAACTTGCGACGCACACTGGGCTAATCTCCCTCGAACTCAGCGGGACTCACGTCACAGACGCCGGGATCAAGGAACTCGCTCGACTGAAGGAGTTAACTACACTTTTCATCTCCAAGACCGAAGTGACAGACGCGGGACTCATGGAACTCGCACAGCTCACCAAACTGACTTACGTCGAGGTTTACGACTCCAAGGTGACGGAAAAAGGTGTTGCGGAGTTGAAGAAGATCCTTCCTCAGTGCGAAATCGTCCGATAGCCTGGCGAGCGAATTCGGTGCTTCCGTTGGCCCCCATCTGGGGAATGGATGATTCTCTCCTGGTCGATGGAGGCCCGCAAGGTACAGACGGAAGGCGGTACTTCACACGGGCGGCTTGCAATTGGGCACGCCTGGCGAATCGGGCTTGGTGGCAGGCCGGGGTGGCGGTATGTCGTCGCCATGCGATACGCGGTTCTCACAGCGGTGCTGGCGCTTGTGAGCGGATGCACCAACGCCCCGCTGGCAGGGTTCCTGGATGCTGTCTCACCGGCCCACGATCGGGCGGGTCCGGACGTCCGCCCACCCCCCCCGCGTGATCCGAATGGACTGCCGCCGCCGACAGGGGGGCCGGATTCTCTGCCCCCCAGCGCTGACAGCATTCCATCGGTTGCCCCACGCAGTCCCTGAGCGATGCTACGCCGGTTGGTGAGAGAAAATCTCCCGGTGGGATTGGGTGCCACGGGCGGCTTGCCGCCCGTGGAGGCGTCACACGGGCGGGCAAGC
>PLDW01000412.1 GCA_003136315.1 Gemmataceae bacterium
TCGATGGATTCAACCTCAAGGGTCACGTGTCGGCTAATGACAGCGGCGACGGTACGTGGTAAAGTCATGGCGGGCTCCGGTCGTCATCGTCCCTTGTGGACAATCCACCGCTACGCGGTTCAATGGGGCATGCTTCAGCATAACCCCTCATCGGCACGACCGGAGCCCTCTTTTACATCTCGTCGGTCTGAGGCGGAGCCTCGTTAGACATAAAGCCATCATGACCCTTCCCCGCGCTCCATTTGGCGAACGCGACGCATTTCTCCGCCAGATGGTCGAACGTCCTCTCGACCAAACTGCCCGACTCATATTCGCTGACTGGCTCGACGAGCAAGGTGAATCAGACAGGGCGGCAAACCTCCGCCAACCTGGCACCTGGCATATCTACGCTGCCGGAATCGCCGGTCCTTGGTTCCGCTATCCCACCGAACCTCGTCGTCGATACCTCGTCTGGTATCCCGACTGGCCAGCGGTGGGAAACGGCAACCCCGCTTGCGTTGTGGGCGTCGCGGCCCGTAGCTATCCCTTCAACTGGGGTGTACGGTGCCATTGCTTCCAATCGAGTGGAGTGATGGAATTTAGCGGAGGAACATGGCACTGCCAGTCGTGTCCGCCGACGGAGGCCGTTCGGGAGCAGTGGCAGGCAGAGCAACTTCAGAAGATGTCCGAGATGGTCAATCGGCTCCCCCCGCCCGGATAGCGGCGTGGTCCAGAACCCTTGGGGGAAGAAGTGACAGCTCGGTTAGCCAGGAAGTGACGAAACGTAAAGCCGCTGCGTGGATGAACTCGGCGCAGTGGCCACCCCCGGCCACGTGGCCGGGGGTGTGGTGTTACGGGGCAGTGAGGGTTGACCTCGACAGCGAACCCCTTCGCGTTCCCCATGTAGGAGGTCGGTCATGGACCAAGAGAAAAGACGGCGGCCCGGCCTTCGGTGGCACCGCGCCGGCCCGCGCCGTATCCTCAACGGAAACCATTTTTCGGAGCCGCTCATGTCGGACCCGGTCGATCCGAGCCGCACGACCGCGGCACAGGTTCAACACTCCTCCGCGTCCAGCAACCGGGACGATACCAAGCCCGCATCCCCGCCGACGGGAGCCCAGGGCGGGCCGCGGTTCGGCCCCCCGGCCGCAGCCGGCGAGGTCGGCACGCTCGGCCCGTACCGGATCCTGAAGGAACTGGGCAATGGCGGGATGGGTGCCGTCTATCTGGCGCTGGACACCCGGCTCAACCGCAAGCTGGCGCTGAAGGTGATGCTCCCGATGTTCGCCGCCGACCGCGACGCTAAGGAGCGGTTGCTCCGCGAGGCCCGTGCAGCCGCCGGGATCAGCCACGACAACGTCGTCACGGTCTTCGAAGCCGACGTACGGGACGGCGTGCCGTACATCACGATGCAGTTCCTCCAGGGTTACCCGCTCGATGAGTACCTGAAGACCAAGGGCGTGCCGCCACTGCCGCACGTCATCCGCATCGCCCGCGAGGCGGCTCTGGGTCTGGCCGCGGCGCACGCGATGGGTCTGGTTCACCGGGACATCAAGCCGGCGAACTTGTGGCTCGAAGCCCCCAACGGGCGAGTCAAGGTGCTCGACTTCGGGTTGGCGAAGCCGGTCGGGAGCGAGTCGGAGTTGACCAAGAGCGGCGCAGTGGTGGGCACGCCCGCATACATGTCGCCGGAGCAGGCCCGTGGGTTGAAGGTGGACCACCGGACAGACCTGTTCAGCCTGGGCGCGGTTCTCTACCGGCTGTGTACGGGGAAGAACCCGTTCGTAGGTGAGCATGTGATGGCGGTGCTCGCGGCGGTCCTCACCGATGACCCGGCGCCGGTCCGCGGGTTGAACCCGAACGTGCCCGAATCGCTGGCGCAACTCATCGACCAGATGCTGGCGAAGAAGCCCGAGGACCGTCCGCAGACGGCCGCGGAAGTGGCCAAGCGGCTGCGTGCGATCGTGGCGCAACTGACCGCGCCGGCGGTCGCGGAACCACCGGTGCCGTTGGCGACTTCGGCTGACGTTTCAAGATCGCAGCCGGTGGTCGTGCATCCGGTGCCAGGGCAAACGCCGATGTCGGTGACGGCGCAGCCCGAGAGCGAGTGCGCGGACCTAGGCGTGGATGATGCGGACGCCGACGAGACCGAGGCGGATCGGGCCGACGAACCGAAGCCGGTGCGGATGAAGTCGGGCGGGAGGGGGATGTCGATCGCGGCGGGGGTGGCGGTGGTGCTCGCGCTGGCCGTGGGCTCGGTAGTGGTTTCGCGGATGGGCACGAAGACGGAGCCGGAGGTAAAGGTGCCGGATCCAGGCCCCACGGGTGGCGAGAAGAGGAAGGGCAACCCGAAGGGTCCGGAGGTGCCTGCGGGTGAGTCTCCGGCGACGTTCACGAACGGGATCGGGATGGAGTTCGTGAAGGTGCCCAAGGGGGCGGCGTGGCTGGGCGGTGGCGGTGGCCTGCCAGGTCCGACGAAGGTGGAGATCAAGGAGGACTTCTACCTGGGCAAGTACGAGGTGACGCAGGAAGAATGGGAGACGATCACGGGTCTGACGCCGAGCCACTTCAAGCGCGGGAATGAGGCCGTGAAGGACATCAAAGATGTGGACCTGAAGCGGTTCCCGGTGGAGACGGTATCGTGGGACGACTGCCAACTCTTCATCGAACAATTGAACAAGCGGGAGAAGGAGGCGGGCTGGGTGTATCGTTTGCCAAAGTCGGAGGAATGGGAGTACGCATGCCGGGGCGGACCGGTGGACAAACTGGTCAGCGCTTTTGACTTTTACTTCGCGAAGCCGACGAGTACGTTGTCGCCCGAGCAGGCGAACTTCGATAATAGGCAAATGCGGACGTGCAAAGTGGGTTTATATGAACCCAATTCGCTAGGATTATATGATATTCATGGAAACGTATGGGAGTGGTGCGAGGATGCGGTGACGGGTGCCGATGGGGCCTCGCGCCGGCCGGACCGGGGCGGCGGTTGGTCCCACGGCTCCGGGTACTGCCGGGCGGCGCTGCGTCGCGCGGGCACGCCGTCGAGCCGGTTCAACGACCTCGGCTTGCGCCTGGCCCGAGTTCCGTCGGCACCAGCGGGCAAGTAAAAGTCGGCGGAGGCAGAGGCGGATGCCGGAGCGTAGTGAAATGGAGCGGACAGCGATGGGGGCGGGTTGAAGGGTGTCCATATTGTGAACACCCTTTGCGGGGTCGATGACGGGATTCCGATAACGGGGAGGGGGTTCCTTGGAATTCCAAGGAACCCCAAGCAGCAGCCGTTGTGGTGAGCACAACGGAACGCTCTGGTGATAATCAGAGCCTGTTGCGGTGGAGATCACCGCAACAGGCTCTGACGGTGCTGAGGGAGGTTCCTCGGAATTCCGAGGAACCTGTTCGGTCATCTCGACAGTTCAGGTTCGCTGCTGATACGGGTCGGTTGGAATTCCAACCGACCCCCGTTCAACCTCACCCCCGCCTGTTTCGTTCGCCACCGTGTTCGGGACCGTTATCGCTTTACCGATATCGGCTCCCCGGTTGGATCCAACTCTCCCCGCGATGCTTCCACCCGCCGGTCGTGTTCGCTGCGATGCTCCCCTCGATGCTGTTCACCCCGACGTTGTGCTCGGCTCCTACTTCCTCACCGGTCGATCACCTACCCACTTCGCCCCCACCACTTCGTCACTCCGACGGGGGGGGGTAATACGTTCCTGGCCCGCATTATCCGCGGTTGCTTTTACATTGTCTGGTTGTGGTGTGAGGTTGAACCGTAACGAAGTTCGTTACGGTTGGTCTGGTGCGAAACCTGGACACGATCCGGACCCGGACCCGGGCGCGATGCAGGTATACCGGCTTCGACCTCCAGCCCCCTCCAGCGTGCCGAGCGTGGCCTACAGCGTGGCGATCGTGGCCCGATACGGGAATTCCCGCTTCGACTCCCAGGAAGGCCAGGAAGCCCCGATGTGGGAATTCCCATATCGCTCGACCGGGCTGGCCACCTTGCCCGCTATTCCAAATGGAACATCGGCACCGCTCACCGATCACTGGTCAGGACCGTAGCGGGTGTAAGCGCCACGGTGGACCAGCGTCGTCTGCAGCGCCGCGGGCGGTCTACCAGTTCCGTTATCGGAATTCCGATATCGGCCACCCCGCCCACTCCCTTGCCAATCATCGGGAAAACGTTGGAGTGATTCTCAGAACTCCAGACCCATCAAGGACTTCCTTCGGGTGGGTGAGGGAAATACCGGCAATACCGGTATTTCTCCGGTCCAAGGGTTGGCCATCGGTGAAGTGATGCGAACCGTTGTACTACGATGGAATCGACCGGTAAGCCGGTCGATTCGCCCACCGCCTGAACGACCTCACCCCGATATTGGTAAACCAATATCGACCCCGCCGACCCGTCGATCGGATCTCAGTTGCGGTGTTCTCCACCGCGGCCATCGCTCCACCCACGCCTCGGCTTGCCCACGGCTTCGGGAAGACCGGCCACGCGAACCCCGCTTGCAAGGCTGGCCACCTGCCACGCACGCACACTCCCCCCCGTTCCCTTTGGGACGTCCGCTGGTTTCTCCGGTCCCTGTCGCCAGACCGTTCCGGGGAACTCGATCTTCGCGACCGCGATCAAGCGGCCTGGCTGGAGAAGGTACTCGGCGAACTGGATGTGAAGAGCCGGGAGGGGTGACTACATACATGTGATTAGTCCCGCACTGTCCTTGCGGGGCGGAAGCCATAGGTATTGTACTCGTTCGACGGCCGGATAAGACTGTTCCGGTATGCGCACCGCAGGACAACCGGCGTGCTGCTGAACGAGCCTCCCCGCAAAAGGCGAGAAGTTTGTTCTTTTAATCGTAATTCTGAAATATTTTCAATATCTTCAATCTTTCTTACATCATATAGAATTCCTGGGTCTTCGAGCCACTCCCAGGCATTGCCAAGAGTGTCGAAGAGCCCCATGTCGTTCGGACGCAGCCGGCCCACCGACCTCGCCCGATCCTCCGCGTTCTTGAGATACCACCCGTATCGGGGGAGCAACTCCTCCGACCGACCGTAATACCTCGACACCATCGATCCCGATCGGCAAGCGAACTCCCACTCCGCCTCCGTCGGCAACCGATACCCTCCCAACTTCAAATGATCTGTCTTGATCTGCATCCCCTCGGTGTACAATCCCTCCTTGTTCGGCTCGTAACACCACTGGTCCCGCGGTATCCCCTCTCGCTCGCTCAACCAGTTGCAGTATTCCGCTCCCAGATACCACGACACCGCCACCACCGGGCTATCACGATCCGGGCTGAATCGCTCCACCCAGAAATGGCGGGGCCGAAACCGCAAGAATTGCTCGACAGTCACTTCCTTCGTCGCGATCGCAAACGAACGCCCAATCCGCTTCCGGTGGGCCGCTTCATCCACATCTTGCCATGACTCCGTTGTGGGCGAACCGAGCGTGAACTCATTCGGACCACGCACCACGGCATAGGTTTGACCCTCCCCGTTCACGTACCAGTCTCGCCCGGAACCGCCAGGCGCGCGGAGGATGCCACTGCCTGCTCCACCTGCTAGCCACGGCAGCCCCCCCGCCAACACCTCCGCTCGGGCTTGGGACTTCATCGCTGCATCGATCTCCACCAAATCCTTGGCCTTCCCCCACCGCTGGCGCAGCAACCAGTCGATCGCACCGTGCAAGCCCGGGTCTGGGTGTTCTCGGTACATCGCCAGGAGTTCTTTCGCCAACCCTTCCCGTTCACCGGCCCACCCCGGCCACACCGGGAAGTCACCCAACGCGATGAGTAATGCCCGTTTCGCAGATATCTCCGGCTCTTCACGGAATCGGCGGATCAGGGCCACCGGATCGGCACCGATCCCCTTCAACCGCTCGATCAGGTAACTCCGGGTCGACGGGTCGCCGTCCGCAGGGAATCGGAACAGTGGCCACACCGTATCTGACTCCCCCAATGTCAACAGCACCCCCGCCGCATTCGCCTTCCGCTTCGCCAGTGCATCGAACACCGGGTCTGGATCGAGGGCCGATACCGCCACAGAGACCGGGACACCGCCGACTGATGCCAGTTCCGAACCCACCAACCCACCCGGGAACGCCGTCTTCCCTAGTTCCGCCCTCAGAAACGGCAGCACGCCCGCCCGATTCTTCGAGATCGCCTCGGCAAACAACCCGTGGTGTCGGGCGTCCACGATCATGGCTAGCTCGGTCAATTCCACTGGCCGGTCAAACGTGTATTGGGCGAGTACGTTCGCTGTCAACTCGAACGCCGATGCCTCCGCCACCAACTCCGATTCGGTCAACTTCCCCGATCGGATCCGTTGCCTCGACTCCGGGTATTGTCGCAACAACGCGGGTAGGAGTTCGTCCCGAATTGGTTCCAGGGCTTTCGACCACACCACCACCTCCAGCGAATTCTCCCGTGTCAACAACTCGACCACCACTGGGGCTATCGTCTTCCACCGCTTATCCTGGGTTGCCAACGCCGCCAGCGCCGCCGCCGCCTTCACCCGCTTCCCAGGCTTCGCGTTCGCATCCGTCAGCACCGCCCACAACCCAGTCGCGACTGTCGCGGCATGGGGCTTGAGGAGCGACCGAACCGGGAGCAACTCCTCCGGTCGACATTCTGGCAAGTATGCAGCCAATTCGCCCGCATACCCCTGTTCCTCCACCAGAAGGGCCAGCCGTGCGTGCAGTCCCGGCTTCGTGTTTACCGGTTGCTTGACGATCCCTCGGAGTTGCGGACCGGTCAGGTCGCGGTACTCAGCCAGATCTTCGATCAGGCGAGGCACTCCGGCGGTATCCGCTGACGCCAGCGCCTGGACGAGAGCATCGGCCCGGGTCTCCCGTCGGGTCGCCACCTGATCTCGCCGGGCCTTCTCCGAGGCCATCACCAGACCGACCGTCAGCACCAACGTGGCAGCCACCCCGGCGGCCCGCCCCGGATGCCGTTTCGTCCACTTCCATGCGCGCTCAAGTATGCCCACCGGACGAGCGGTGATCGGCCTTCCGTCCAGGAACGCCCTGAGGTCTTCGGCCAGGGCGTTGGCCGTTCCGTACCGCTTCTTCGGGTCTTTCTCCAGGCACTTCAGGCAGATCGTCTCCAGGTCGCGGGGAATACTCGGGTTGATCGCCCGCGGCCGGGTCGGCTCCTGAGTGAGAACGAGTTGGATGGTCGACATTGCCATTTCGCCCAAAAACGGCGGGCGACCGATCAGCAACTCGAACAGGATCGCCCCCAGTGCGTACACGTCCGTTGCCGTCCCAACCTCCCGCACCCGACCGGCCGCCTGTTCGGGGCTCATGTAGCTGGGAGTGCCCATCACGGCCCCGGTCGCGGTCATGTCCGATTGCCCGATCTTGGCAAGCCCAAAGTCTGCAATCTTCGGCTCCCCAGCTTCGGTCAGCAGGACATTCGCCGGCTTCAAGTCCCGGTGTACGATCCCCTTGGCGTGTGCTGCCGCAATGCCGTCTGCCAGAAATGCCACCATATCCGCGGCAGCCTTCGGGGAGAATCGCTCCTCACGGCGGAGTTTCTCCGCCAGCGTTCCCCCGCCGACGAACTCCATTGCGAAGTACGGTAGCCCGTCGTTCGTCCCGAAATCATAGAGTTGGACGACGTGTGGATTCTGAAGTGCGGCGACCGCCTCCGCCTCGATCAGAAATCGGGCCTGGGCCATCACATTTGCATGTGACCCGCCGAGGACCATCTTCAGAGCCACCGGTCGGTTGAGGGCGGTCTGCCGGGCCTTGTAGATAACTCCCATCGCACCCCGGCCGATTGCCGCCTGAATCTCGTAGCCTGGAAACTTGGGCCAGTTCGTCGGTCTGGTCTCCACGGTCGCACGGCTGGGCACAGCCGGAGTATCTGCCGTAGTTTGAACGACGGTCACGCCCGGAATCGGAGCGATGGGTCGAACGAGGGTGCTGTTTGGTGCAACGGGCGGAGCGGCACCAGATTGGGTGCCGACCTCCACGGGTACGCGGGTCGTATCCCCTCCTCCGGGCTTCTCGTCGAGTTTGGGACCGTGGGTTGTCTGGTTCGAGTCGTTGGCCTGGATTGGGCCTCCCGAAGGCGTGATTGGATCGGCCGGGCCACCAGTACGGGTATTCGGATCAGTCGGGGGTGATGTGGGGTCCGCAGACTCATGACGAGCGGTATGAGCGGTGCGGTTCGGGTTGTCGCTTGGCATTGGCGATCACGGGTTACATTGGGGAGGCAAAGTCCGATGATACCCCGCGGCCGGGAGCGGGTCCACAGGTTGAGTTTTCACCCCACCATTCATTCACCCGCCCAGCGCTGCCCTCAACTCCCCAAGTGCCTCCCCAACTTCCTGCCTGGCCCACTCCCGTGTTAGTCCGAACATTGTACCGATGTCCTGGTAGGTCATTTCCTCCCCACCAGCGCCTCGGCGTCCGACTCCGTTGGGGAGGAGGCCCGGTACCCGGGCCTCGGTTTCGGCTGACGCCTCGGCATGGAGTTCGACCTCGGCCCGTGTCCGCGTTCCCGTCCCTGTTCGGGTTCCTGTTCCTGCCCCCTTTCTTGCTCCAACCCCTCCACCGATCCCAAATCTCAGTTCGACCGCCCGCCGTCGTCTCGGTTGCAAGCTGCCCAGCACGGCGAGCACCTGATCCAACTGGTCGACCTCCACCCCGACCGCTCCCTCCCCTCTGGCCGGCGCGTTCTCCAGGCGTCGCGTGAGCCCCTCGCTGTGCCCGACTGTCCGCTCTCGCTTGGGACGGCTGCGGAGGAGGTCGTTGCGGACCCGCCTAGCCTGCCATCCGGCCCACGTGGTGAGAGCGCCGCGGGTGGTGTTGTAGGTGTGGAACTTCAACAGGATGCGAACTCGTAGATGCTGGAGGAAATCTTCGACGGGCACCCGACAGCGTCGGGCGTGGCGCATCGCGAGCAACCACAGAAAGCGGTCGAGACGGTTGAGGGCGTCGGTTGCGGCGGAGAAAGGGCTGGCCAGGGGGGGCGTCGAGGTTGGCGGGAACGTGGTCGTCGAGGTGGACATCGGGGGAGGCTCGCGGTGACGGGTGAAGGGCGATGGGGGCGGGATGTGATGGGGAGCCGGTCGGTTGGAGGTGGTGACAGCGTTTTGGTTGCAACTCCCCTCCTCATACTCACCTTTCGCTCGCGATCATGGTTTCGATTCGACTATGGGGTAACGATCGGGTAGACAACAGGTAGAGAATATGCCAGTCGCCCAACAACTACCAACAGCGGTAACCCCAACAGCGCGACCGCCCCGAAAAGCCACCAAGTCGCTCTGTTCACCCACGCAGCTTTCGCTTCGACTACGTGGTACATCGTCACTACAGTCAAATGCCACCGTCCCAGGGATGTTGCGCTAGCATCTTTCAACCCGAATCGACCAGCAAAGTGGGCATCCTGAATCGCTGCGTAAATGCTGGGCGGATGACAAATCCCCCGCGGACGGCGTGCGTGAGCCGCAAGCCCAACCGCTACAGCCGCACAGATAAACGCGGGCAGGAAGGCCGCAACTGCCCAGACGTTCAGACGGCTAGTTGCTGCTGTCGCAACGACCCCAGCAGCAACTAGCCCCGTGACGCTGCCCAGATAGGTGATCACTCCCGACGCTTTATCATCGAGATGCCGAAAAGCGTCAAGAAGTAGTTCGTATTTCCTCTCAGCATGTTTCACGACCCACGAGTAATCGACGCCGTCGACCGGAGCAAAGGTGGCATTGAATTGTTGAGCTGCAATCACGTCAGGCATAGCACCGACCGTCGCCGCCAACCCTAGCTCAAATTCCGTGGCCATTTGTGTTCCTTTGTCCATTCCGGCTCCTGCGGTGGAGGGGGAGGTATCAACGGTGGGGGCGGAGGCGGAGGAGGTGGTGGCGGCGGAGGTGGGCTGGCTGGGGGCGGTGAGTTGTTCGCCTGACATGGGTGTGTCTCCCCCGTAAAATCGGTGGCCATCTGGCCTGCTCCTGTTGTGCGGCGGGTTACCTCCTCCCGGCCCGTCAGGAGCGACCGGACCGGAAGGAGGTAACTTTGTCAGCGGTTAATTACTCCGCTGGCCACGATGAGATTGTACCACACGCAGGCGAACCCGTTCGGGCGAACCCGTTCGGGGGGTGGCGAACCGAACGGGGGTGTTCCTGCTCCCGTTGAACCCGTTGAACACGGAGGCCGAGGCCGAGGTTGAACACGGAGGCAGAGGTCGAACACCCACTTCCCCTACTTCGATTGCACCAGCCATTATTCCGGGATTACCCCCCTGGTAGTCCGGCAACGCCGAGGGTACACTCGGCGGGAGTCAGGGGTGAGGTCACCCTCGGTAATACTGGCTTGGACCCGGGGCGGGAGGCGAACTCTCGCAGTGAGGGCGGGCGATGCAACATCTCGCGTGGGTGGTTGCCGTGTTGGGCATCGTGGGGTGTGGCTCCAAACAGCCACCGAACGCAGAGACCAACACACCTGCCCCGTCTCCCGAACCCGTCTGCGCATTCAGCGAAACCGACCCCGCCGCTACACTTCGCTGGTACTTCCAAACTAATAAAAGTGTTGAGAAGACAAATCAGAGCGGCAACGAATACCTTGCGAAAGAGTCGAAAGCAAAAGCCGATCAGATACTTTCAACGGCAGTAGGTCGCTCAGTGCGTTGGCCAATGGCAATTTCTTCCGTCAAGATGGGAGACGGATCGAACCCTCTCGGAGGACCGCGAGCCAAGACTCCCGACTTCCGGTTTCTTGGACCATTAGTAAGTGTAATACCCTTTCGCCACAAAGATTACAAAAATCGTATTTGCTACATTCTATATCCGCTCAAGGTATTCCCTACTATAAATGCGGATTATTTAGAATGGGCCAAGACATCTACTTCAGGAACGCCATGTATTCTTACAGGCAAAATCAAATCGTTGAATGCGACGGAACCGTCTGCATGGTGGGAAACGAATGAAAAAGGGGTTGAAGTTGTTATGGGCACCAATTTATCGTTGCATGTCGATCTGGATAGCCCAGTGATCGGCCCGCACTGAATGCCTTTTGTGTTATCACACAGGCATAAAAATCTGATTCAAATCCGCGGTAGCGTATGGCGTAACTGGGGGAGACGATCCAGTTATTCTTACTGCATTAGGTCGCTTTGATAAATCATTAGGTTGATAAAAATTCCACCCGAAATAATTGGGGACTGGGGGGATACCGATTGGGAAAACGATACATCGCTCCTGAAATAGGAACGGGACATCGTAATAGGGCTGCATATCTGGCCCTCTAAACCAGACCAAGTCCTGTGGAATGTTTTTGAACAGGACGGTACCAGTTGCAAAGTTATATTCACCAACATCAAAAGGAACCGAATTTACTTTATTAATATACGATTTGATGTTGTTCCGCATGGCATCAAAACATGCCTTGGCAACCATCTTCCAAACAAACTTGTATTCCGTCACAATATCGCTTATCGCTGGATTTACACCAATAGGTGTTAATGGCAAAAAAGTCCCATCGTTGTTCACATCTCTTTCAAGTGTTCCCGTCGTGGTCTGGCGGTTGCTCGGCTGATATCGCCAACTCCGCTCTACAAATCGGTTTAGCTCAGGAACAGCCAGCCCCGCAACCTGATCGTCAGTCAGCACGTTGTATTGCAAACTTTCAAACGTCGCGCGCACCTTTACCCAGTCTATATTCGGCCAACCTGCCCAGAATGGGTTGGGGTAGACCCCTGTTTGCGGAGTGTTCGCGCCATATTCGTCCATCTCCCATCCCTGGTGGTGCCCCAGCAGCGTGG
>PLDW01000275.1 GCA_003136315.1 Gemmataceae bacterium
TCCCAGATCACCACTTTCTGGGTTGCGGGGCAGGCTCCGAGTTTGGCGTAAAAGTCGGCGAGCGGGATCAGGGTATCGACCTCATCCGGGTCACCGTCCATCGGGATCAGGTAGGCCACATCCTTGTCGTTCACCTTGCGAGTCATCACGTGGCCGCCGAAGTAGACAACGATGCGATCCTGGCTGCGGCTGGTGTCGAAGAATTTTTCGTAGGCTCCGATGATCACTGGTTTCATCGGGTTACGGCCATCTGGCTGGGGGGCGGTATCGGAGACGAGGTAGAGCTGATTGTTCGCAGTATCATTGGGCACTCGCCACTCGTAGGCCAGTCGGCTCGCAGCCCCCTTGGTCAGGTCGCCACCTTTTGCAAAGGCTGTCATCCCCTGGCTGGTGAGGGGGTTGAGGTACAGGTAGTTGCTCACATGGATAAACAGCAGCCGACGCGGGAAGTTGCCCCCGAGGCCAGGCCGCTCGGCCGTCTTCTCCGAGCCGCCGCTGGCGCTGGCCTTGGACTTGTCGTTGCCGCGGCCAGTCCCCTCGACGCTATGCTTGCCGCTGGGCTTCATGCGACTGGCTGCGTACACCCCCCCGAAGACAAGCCCGGCTGTCAGGAGCAGGGCGACCCCGATCCAGACAAGCTTGGGAGTCCCGCCTGAGTGCTGGTACTTCTGCGTGGGTCCACGTAACGCCTCGGCCGCTTCGGACGACTTGAACTCACTGCTCGGGGGAACCGGGCTGGGAGCCATCGGGGCGGCAGCGGGGTATGGAATCGGTTGCGCTTGGGGGTAAGGCCCCGGGGCGACCGCGCCGGGGTGCGGATAGCCATAGCCCGGCGGTGGGGCTACGTAGCCCGGGACAGGTGCGTAGCCGGGAGGAATCGCGGCCTGGTAGCCCGGCGGGATGGGGTAGGGGTAGCCAGGTGGGAGAGGGTAGGCCCCGTTTGGGGCAGGCGGGTAATATCCGTTTGGGTCGTAGGCAGCCGGGTAGGCAGGGGCCGCAGCCTCACCCTCGAACGGGTTGTACACACCCGCTGAAGGGGGCCGATTGAGATCGGCGAATGCCGCTGCGGTACCGGCGTGAGGGTCGACCGGGTAGCCACCTGCCACGCCGAGCGGAGCGGGATTGCTGACCCCAGGTTGCTCCCCAGCCGGCCCTTTTGTGCGAACCACGGCCCCACACTTCTTGCACTTGACCGGCTGACCCGCCCACTGCGCAGGAATTTTCAGCGAGGACTGGCAATTCGGGCAGGTTGCACGGATCGTCGCGTCCATCCACTCGCCTCCACACCGAGTTCCAAACGTTAGAGTTGATTCTACCAGACCCAGTTCCGAAAACGGAACCCAATCCAGCGGGTGGTGACAACCTCGTTACTCACTCCCGCAATATAGTACCCCCCACTGCGCCTGACGGACCGGTTGTTGCAGGAATCCGGTCCAACTTGTTATCTCCCCCTGAAACGCGGAACGGATCAAGCGCGGAACGCGGAATGCGGAATGCGGAATGCGGAACGGAAGACAAAAACAGACACTTCTCGCCCGACGCGACAACATCTTTCTGGTTCCAACGCTCTGCGTGGGAACCGGTCCTCCACCACCGGGTGCCATGCCCACGGCTTTGCGTGGGCATGAAGGCAGGATGACGAATCAGGAACTTCCCGGGCACTGGCAGCGATTCCCGATCGATCCACAGCGGCCCAACACGGATTGCCGAATCACCCGCCACCATTGACCAAATCCCGTCCTCCGGTTTGGCATACAACCGGCGACGTACAGGATTATTGTGCATGGACTCGATCTGCCCGAAGGTTGCCGACATGCCCACGCAAAGCCGTGGGCATGGCACCCGGCGCGGAACGCGGAATGCGGAACGGAAGACAAAAACAATACTAATACTGCCCTGGCGGTGTGGTCGGCGCCGTCGGCGCTGGGTCGGAAGCGACCTCTTCACTCCCCGTTTCTTGTTCTTCGCTCCGCGTTCCGCGTTCCGCGTTCCGCGATTGATCCGTTCCACTGGAGAATCGGTTTCATGCAAATCGTCTTGATCGAGGGTGATGGGATCGGCCCGGAGGTCACTGCGGCAGCGTGCCGGGTGGTCGAGGCCGCTGGGGTTATGATCGACTGGGTACGAACTCCGGCCGGACTCCATGCGGCGGAGCAACTCGGAGATCCGCTCCCGGAAGAGACCCTGGAGATCATTCGCCGCTACCGAGTGGCTCTCAAGGGGCCGTGTACAACCCCGGTTGGAAAGGGGTTCCGGTCGATCAACGTCCGCCTCCGGCAGGGGCTCGACCTCTATGCAAGCGTCCGCCCGGTGAAAACCCTTCCGGGGGTGAGAACCCCTTACGACAAGGTCGATCTGGTGGTCGTTCGGGAAAACACCGAGGGGTTGTATGCCGGTCTGGAGCACGAGGTCGTCCCTGGAGTGATCGAGAGCGTCCGGCTCATCACCCGAGCGGCCGCCGAGCGGATCGTCCGCTTTGCGTTCGAGTTAGCCCGGACCGGCGGCCGGCGACTCGTGACGTTTTGCCACAAGGCCGATGTCATGCGGCTCTCCGACGGGCTGTTTTTGGAGTGCGCCCGGGCGGTAGCCGATGAGTTCCCCTTCATCCGCTTCGACGAGAAACCCATTGATAACGTTTGCCTGGAACTGGCGACCGATCCCTCCCGATTTGACGTGCTGGTGATGGAAAACCTTTTCGGGGACGTGATTTCGGATCTGTGCGCGGGGTTGGTGGGGGGGCTCGGATTGGTCCCGGGCGCGAACCTGGGGGCTCGCTACGCGGTGTTCGAGGCGGTTCACGGCAGTGCTCCGGACATTGCCGGGAAGGGGCTGGCCAACCCGATCGCGGTGGTCCGTAGCGCAGCCATGATGCTCGAACACGTTGGCCACCGGCCGGCTGCACAACGGATCGAGCAGGCAGTGGCCCGGACGCTGGAGAACCAGATCGGTCTGACCCGCGACCTCGGTGGCGACGGCACGACCGCCACAATCACCGAGCAACTCATCAAGAATCTGTGAGGTGAGAGCGGAGACCCCCCCCAAACCCCTTTGCTGTGGGGAGAGTGACTCATAAAGGAACCCGCTGAGGCTGTCTCGTTCCGGGAGCCATAATCGGTCTAACGGGAGGGCGAGGCTCCTGCCGAGCGTGAGTGATACAGCTCGGCAGGAGCCTCGCCCTCCCATATATACGTCCAATCGTCTTTCCGTAGATGAGACAGGCTCGGCGAGTTCCTATATGAGTAAGAACAAACGAGGAATGACGGAGTCACGAAACGATGGAATCAGGGGTGTTTCCAGGCGGCCTTGAGTCCGACACCCCCACCGGTCGGTCGGATCCTTCCCACTCAACCCTTTCTGCTTCCCCAATTTCCCCACTTCACCGAATTCGTCTTGGACCGCCGTGGGAGATCACTCCGCTCGACGGCCGATCCCTCCACACCCGTCGGTTCGGACGACCCCGTACCCTCGATCCCGACGAGCGGGTCTGGCTTGTGTGTCTCTCTCCCAGCAAGGCCGAGATCTCTGTGAATGGTGAACCTGTCGGAACGGCGGCGGACAATGGAACCATCTTCTCCGCTGACATCACGAACCTCTTGAAGCACCGGAATGAGTTGCGGATCACAGCGATCAGCACCGAGCCGCTAGCTGGGGTTGCCCTGGAGATCCGCAAGGCGGTGCAATCGTGAGGCATTTGGCATGACGCCGAGCGATTCCAGGTGAGTGCTGATCGGTCCTCCCGCTTGGGAGGGCGCAGTGTGCGGTCACCCCAGATCCTATGGTGATTTTGAACTCCCCTGCCACCAGACAACGTAAGGGTGTCGGAAAGACAACGCTCAAACGGCCTAGCCTTCATCAAGAGAAAAAATCCCATCAGGGTCGATAATCGGCAAAATACGACCAGTCACAGTGTTCACCGTCTCGGGGTCCAGTTGACACTTGAAGGCACACCGTCTGGCCCTCCAGTCGAGGCTCTTGGCGTGCTGAGAGAGGATCACTCCGGTGACATCGGCTCCCGCCGGCACCGGCACTTCGAAGGGGATGCCTTTCGGTTTGTTCGTAATCGGACAAACAAAAGCCACACCCATTTTTTTATTAAACTCCTTTGATGAAAGAACAAGAGCAGGTCTGTGACCTGCTTGCTCATGCCCGGCCTGCGGGTCGAAGTCGACCCAAACGACATGACCTCTGTCCGGGACATATTCGTCCCGAGTGGGTGCTCGTTGGCCCGAACTCATAGGAGCTCCTCACCAACCGGGGGACCGAAAACGACCTCGTCTGGGAGGTAATCATCGGGCACTCCAGCTAGCAACGACGCCAGTGAGGGTCGTCGCCGAGGCGACTTCACGATTCGGACCCGGACCTCCGATTCTCCGACATGTTGAATCGCGACGACTTGCCCGGCAAACTGCTCGGGCAGGGTCACGCGGCATTTCGCGTCCACCTTCCGAGTTTGAACTGACATAATGATAATCTCTCTCTAGTTATATCTTAACTACAACCTCAGTACTTTGTCGGCAGATCCACTTCCGTGAAGTATACTGCCTTGGGGGATGGAGGACAAGTGGGATGTCCCACTTTCCCACAAGACGGTATCCCTCCTCGGCGACAGCGGGAGGGAGAGAGAAGATTCTTACACTCTCGTGCCACAGTCATGCTCTTCTCGTCGGAGGGGTTGCCCGAGACCCCCGCTGGGTTTACCATCGGGATAATCCCAATGGACCCGACCATGACACTCCCCCTCTTGTTGCTGGCGGCGGTTCCCACAGCCCCACCCCCGCCAGTGGCCGGGCTGACACTCCCACCGGGATTTGTTGCCCACCTCTACGCGGAACATACGCTCGCCAATGACATCTACACGATGACCATCGACGATGCCGGCCGGGTTCTCGTCGCTGGCCGCGGGTATGTCCGGGTGCTGGTGGATGAGGACGGAGACGGCAAGGCCGACCGGGCCATCGACTTGATTGATGGCCTGAAGGACGGCCCGATGGGGTTGCTTGCCGAGGGGGATTCGCTCTACGTCGTCGCTGATGGCGGGCTCAAACGCTATCGGGGCTACAACGGCAAGGACAAACTGACCCATCCACCCGAAACACTCCTCGCCCTCAAGACCAGCGGCGAGCACGAGGCCCATGCCGTCCGCCGCGGACCAGACGGCTGGCTCTACCTCCTCTGCGGCAACATGGCCGGGGTCAAGAAACAATGGCTCGACAAACGCTCGCCGGTCAAAGATCCGGTGGCAGGATGCCTGCTCCGTATCAGCCCAGATGGCAAGGCCATCGAGGTTGTCGCCGATGGGTTCCGCAATGCCTACGGGTTCGACTTCAACACTGACGGCGAGCCGTTCACCTACGATTCGGACAACGAACGATGTGTCGGACTCCCCTGGTATGAGGGGTGTCGCTTCTACCACGTCGTCCCTGGTGGAAATTACGGCTGGCGTTCCCCGCAACTTTCGCAGACCTGGCGGAAGCCGCCCTACTTCGTGGATGTGGTTCCGCCCATCTGCGACACCGGGCGGGGGTCGCCGACAGGCGTTGCCTGTTACCGCAACAGCCACTTCCCGCAGAAGTATCGAGGCGGCTTCTTTCTCGCTGACTGGACCTTCGGCAAGGTCTACTTCGTCCCCCTCAAACCGGACCACTCCACCTACGAGGGGACGCACGAACCCTTCCTCGAATCAACTGGCGAGAATGGCTTCGCCCCGACGGCCCTTGCCGTTCACCCGAAGACTGGCGAACTCTTCGTGAGTATCGGCGGCCGGGGAACCCGCGGCGGTGTGTATCGGATCAGTTACCCGCAGGGGGGACCAGCGAAGGAACTGCCGATCGCGAAGCGGTCGCTGGAATACAGCGAGGCAGCTTCGGTCGGGTGGTTGGCGGATGCCACGAGTCCGGGTGACCTGGACCGTCGGCACGCCCTGGAACTGCTTCTGCGTTACAAGGAACAGTTCCCGGAACTGGCGGCTTCTGCCGACCTGATGATTCGGAATCTCGATTCTGACGACGCATTGATCCGGATCTTGGCGGCACGCCTCACGATTCCATCCACCAAACCCCTTGGGGATCTGACACCCACACTTCCTGCCCGCGCCAGGATCGCAATCGCTGAGGCACTCCTGGCGGACAATCCCGAGGCCGCGCTGAACATCGCAAGAAAGATTCTCGAAACGGCCGGCCCCCCCGCCCCCCGGCTCGCGGCAGTGCGAATCATCCAGCTCGCCCTCGGCGACTTGACTGCCCCCGAAGCCGTTGGCACCGTCTGGGAGGGGTACACATTCCGTCGGCCGGTGAGCCCTGCTCACGTAGCGGCACTTGGCCCGGTTCTTCGCGCAGCTGCGATTGATGAGGATACCAACATTTCCCGTGAGGCCACCCGCACCCTGGCTGCCATCGGACTCGAAGCTGGCCCCAGCTGGCGGATCAGGTACTACCTGATGCCCCTGGCGGCGCGGGTGAAGGAGCAGTTCCACGACTTGATCGTCTTCGCCCGCCTCGGAACCCAGAGTAGCCCTTGGTCCTGGATAGGGTTGCTTGAGATCGACAAGAGTGCAACCGAAGCCAAGATCCTGCGGGACCGACACTGGCCGATCCGATTGGCGGAGATTGCAGCCGCCTTCGCCCGGGTCGACCCGACCATCCCTGAGAAAGTGCTCGCCCACGAATCGTTCGGCCGCCCGGAGCACCTGAAGTATGTCGAAGCCCTCAGACTCAACCGAACCCAGGCGGCCCGGAAGTTCCTCGACGCAGCGAAGACGGATCCGGACTACGACTGGACTCCCGGAATTGTCCTGCTTTTGGGCACGCTGCCAGCCGCTGAGGTTCGCTCTGCCGTCCTGCCACTCTGGGACCGCGGTGGTTTCGAAGATGCCATCCTCCGGGTGCTCGCCAAGGCCCCGCAACCCGACGACGTCGGAAAATTCATTACCGGGTTGCACTCTCTCGACCCGGAGACCGTGCTGATCTCCGCGGTGGCCCTCCGCAGATTACCCCCCGCACCGGACAAGGCCGAGCTCATCGCAGCCATCCGGGCTCTCCGACGGCTCCCGGACGACAATCCCTCCTCCAGGGTCCGGGAAGCCCTCGCCACCCTTCTGCGGGAGCGTACAGAGCTGGCATTCGGACCCGATCCGAAGATGTGGTCCAGGTGGTTTGCAAAAGCGCACCCGACGCTCGCCTCCAAGCTCGCCGGGAGCGACAGATTCGACCCCGCTGCGTGGCAAAAGCGGGAGGCCGCGATTCCGTGGGCCTCCGGTGATCCCGCGACCGGTATCATAGTCTTTGCCAAGGCCACCTGCGCGGCATGCCACGACAAGAGCGGGGCCATCGGACCCGCGCTCAGCGGCGTCGGCAAGCGGTTCAGTCGCGACGACCTGCTCACCGCGATCCTCCAGCCGAGTAAGGATGTCTCGCCCCGCTACCGACCGACCCGAATCACCACCACCGATGGCAAGACACACATCGGGATGATCGTCTACGAGGCAACCGACGGAGTGATCCTCCAGACTGGCCCGGACACCACCATCCGGGTCGCCGGGAATCTGATCGAGACCAAGAAAGTGCTCGAGACTTCGCTCATGCCTGCGGGGTTACTCGATAACCTCACCGACCGCGAAATCGCCGATCTTCTCGCTTACCTGCGGGGACTCGGAGAGACGCCACCCCGTAACCTCAACCAACCAGGCATACCACCGCGGAACCCCCTCAATGAAACCTCCCCACCCCGCACTGGCCGCGCTCGTCGTGCTGTTCCCGCTCATCGCCGCGATCACCCAACCCCCATCGACACCGCCCGCGGTGCCAGTGCTCCCTGGCCGAGTGATCGCCACGAAGCCAGCCGGATTGCAGGCCGGGGCGTTCGCGCAGGATGTCACCCCGACCACATTCCCCATTTCGGTGAACGGTGGGATGTCGGACCGAAAGGCGACGTCCGCGCACGACCCGCTCCACGCCCGTTGCCTTGTCCTGTCCGATGGGACAACGAAGGTGGCGCTGGTGGTGGTCGACAGTTGTATGATCCCACGGGAGCTGATCGATGCAGCCAAGTCGAAGGCGCAGAAGACGACCGGCATCCCGACTTCGAACATCCTGATCTCGGCCACCCACACCCACACCGCCCCAACCCTCAGCGGCGTGTTCCAGAGTGATCCGGACGAGGGGTACGTGCGATTCCTCACGGACCGCATTGCGGAGGGAATCGAGAAAGCTCACTCTCGCCTCGCACCGGCCAGGGCGGGCTGGGGCGGGGCGGCCGAGCCGAATCAGGTCTTCAATCGCCGCTGGAAGATGAAGCCCGGGGTCGACAACGCCGATCCGTTTGGTCGGACCACGGACAAAGTCAAAATGAACCCGGGATACCAGAACCCCGGACTGTTCGAGCCGGCCGGGCCGACCGACCCGGAAGTCTCCGTATTGAGCATTCGCACCCCCGACGACAAGCCGCTGGCTCTCTACGCCAACTACTCGCTGCACTATGTCGGCGACCTGCCAGCGCTGTCCGCGGACTATTTCGGGGTCTTCGGCGACAGAATCGGAGGATTGCTGGGCGCGACGGACACCGGATTTGTCGGTCTCCTCTCGAACGGGACGAGTGGCGATGTCAACAACATCAACTTTGCCGGACCGCCGCCGGGTAAGCGGGTTCCGGGGGAGCAATCGCGAGTCGTGGCCGAAGCCGTCGGCATGGCCGCGAAGAAAGCGGCGATGGCGACGAACTATCGCGGGGATGTGACCCTCGCCGTTGCGGAAAAGGAGATCGAACTCGGGGTTCGAAAGCCAACGGCCGAGGAGTTGGTCCGTGCGGAAGCCGTTCTTGAGAAAGCCACGGGGCGTGAACTGAAAGGTGTAGAAGAGATCTATGCCCGGGAAACCGTCCTGCTGGCGAAATACCCGGACCGGGTGAAGCTCAAGATCCAGGCGATTCGGGTGGGGGAGTTGGGGATCGTCGCGATCCCGTGCGAGGTGTTCACGGAAATCGGCCTGGAGATCAAGAAGACGAGCCCCCTGAAACGGACATTCACAGTCTCGCTGGGGAATGGCTACAACGGCTATCTACCCACCCCGGCTCAACACGCTCTGGGCGGATACGAAACCTGGCGGGCCAGGTCGAGCTATCTGGAGGTCCAGGCGTCGGATGCGATCCTGAAGACGGCGGTCGAGTTGCTGGGCATGGTTACGAAGTGAGCCAAGCAAGGGCCAGGTTCAACCCGTCGGAGCAGGGTCACACTATTGGCTCATAAGAAATGACGGCAGAGAATGCATCAGAATGGCCCGCAGATGACGCCGACTTCGACGCAGATAAAATCTTGATCAAAACCAATTTTGTCTGATCTAGATTTTATCTGCGTTCGCAGATCAGCGTCATCTGCGGGCCATTGCCTTGGTCCTGATTTGAACAAAAAAAGGGCCAGCCGGCCGCCACGGTCCACGGATTCTGGAGTGCCTCCCTCCCCGAAGTCGTGGACCGCGTGCGACCGACTCGCCCGACCTCGTGCGGGTTCCGGCCCGCACGAGTGCCTCTTCTCTCCGGCCCCATTGCCTTGATGGACCCGACGAGAACATCAAGGAGTAATGCAATGGTCGTGCCGGTCACCAGAAAGGGCGTCGGTGCCGCCATTTGCTGCACGCCCGAATCGGCCAGCAGGGTCAATATGAAAACTTGGGACAGTTCAAGGCCCCGCGGCCTGTAATACTTACAACCACACCCCGAATCGGGCAGTTCCTACACCCAGTCAAGAGATCAGGATCACTCGCACATCCATCACATTGGTCCCAGTCAGTCCGATCCGTAACAGATCACCAGTCCGATCAAAAAACGGATAGGCATCGTGTCGGTGAAGGTGATCGTCGAGTGACAGGCCAAGATCCGCCGCGCGGATGACCGTCTGGGAATCGGCAATCGCCCCGGCGGCATCGGTAGGGCCGTCTTCACCGTCAGTCCCGCCACTGAGGAGAGTCACACCGTCGAGGCCCCTGGGAACCGAAGCGAGTTTCGCGAGCAACGCCAGCACGAACTCCTGATTCCGCCCACCGCGTCCTGCATCCGGTCCGAGGGTGACGGTGGTTTCACCCCCGATGAGAACGCAGGCGGGGGGAGCAACAGGTTGCCTGTCGTCACGGATACTCCGGACCACGCCAGCAACGGCCGTGGCGACCGCACGTGTCTCGCCTTCCACGAAAGAGCCCAGATCCAGGAGACGATACCCAAGTTCGGTCGCTTTTGTGGCAGCGGCAGTCAAGGACGAACGATTATTGCCGATAATGTGGTTAATCACATGAGGAGGCAGATGTTTGGGAGTGTCTGGGAACTCTCCAGCAGCACCACGTGCAAGATGATCGAGGGCGGGCGGAGGGAGTTGGCTCTCCAGTCCGAATCGCCGGATCACCGCGAGCGCATCGGCGAAAGTCGTCGGGTCCGGTGCGGTCGGACCCGAACCGATGACGTCGAGGGGATCTCCAACCACGTCGGAAATGATCAGGGAGATCAAGAGTCGGCCTCGGAAGGCCGTGGCGAATCCCCCACCTTTCGCGCGCGACAGATGTTTCCGGACGCGATTCATCTCGTTGATTGTCGCTCCGGACCTGTGCAGGAGGCGGGTGGCGGCCAGTTTATCGGCGAGGGTGAGACCCGCAGACGGTGCCGGCAGCAGCGCAGAAGCTCCGCCAGATAGCAGACAGAATGCAACATCTGACGGGCCAGCACCCGCGAGTCGAGAGAGCATCTCGTCCGCACCGACGACACCTTCAGGAGTCGGTTCATTGACGCCCGGGGGTCTAGCAGTATGTAACCGAATCCGCTGGAGAGATGGATGCAGCCCAGCCGGAACATTGACCAGCCCCTGGACGCGATCGAGATGATCGGCGAGTACCAGTTCGAGTGCGGCTGCCATCCCAGCCCCAGCTTTCCCAGCCCCGACGACGATGAGCCGAGGCGCACTGCGAATCGCATCAGCGTAGGTGGCGAGAGCGGTCGCGCGGCTGATCAGGGGGACCGGGAGAGCCGCGCGGACAGCTTCATCCCAGATCGCACGGGCATCGAGCCGGCCGGACCGGAAAGCAACCATCAGGGACTCAGATTGGAGCAGCCCACCGGGGAGGGGGCGAGTGGAAGGGGGATCGGTTGGTCAACCGTTTGAAAAACGAAAAAACCCCGTCATATTGCTATGCCGGGGCGTCTATCGATGGCAAGTAGGTGACATTAGGAAGGAGCAAGTACGGT
>PLDW01000520.1:0-15166 GCA_003136315.1 Gemmataceae bacterium
CACGCTGCTGGGGCACCACCGAATAATCGATACAGTCGATAAATCAAATTCGCCCGATTTTACCCGATCGAGAGGTGGAAATGCCTGATTGTTTGCGTCGCCCAGCGGTGCTCCAGTTCACTGAGATCGACCGCGTGAGAATCGTCTGTCCCAAGTGCAAGTCGTCGGTCGAGATGTCGCTAAGGGTGGCATGCAGGGAGAGCAAGAATATGGACAAGTGCCTCATTTGTAAGGAGGATATGACTCGACTGGTCGGTGCCGATGCGAAACCAGAGAAAAATCCCCTGCTCCAAGCCCTCGAAGCCATTCAGAAGTTGAAGACTGTCTTAACGGGAAAGAGCGAGGAAGCAGAGGAGACAGAGAAAGAAGAAAAGGCGGAAAAAGTGGAGGTGTCACTCATTCTGCCCGAACAGGAAAAGCATATTGAGACTATCAACTGAATTGCCATTATAAAGCATTATATGGCAGTGATAGTACGACTTGTCTTTTGGCCCCGGTCAGGTGACCGGGGCCTTCTCTTTTTCCAGAATTCCTCCCGATTCTCCTCCCTTCGGCATGCCTTTTTATTCGCGATCCTGCCCATAAATTCCCTGCCAAAATGGCATTTAGAGGCAAAGCCGGCCAGCAGCCAAATTTGTGTATCCGTTCGCCAAGTAGTGGGAGATATTAGGCTGGAAGAACCATCCACGGGCCACAGACCATGCCGAAACCGGGCTTCACGAATGCGATCGGTAGCATCTGCGCTGCGGCATCTGCGCAAGATGTTTTCGTTTTGCCAGACGGTGAATTGCTTGAGCGTTATGTCGCGGACCGGTGTGAGATCGCTTTCGAGGCGCTGGTGCGCCGGCACGGGCCGATGGTTCTCGGCGTCTGTCGCCGTCTCCTCACGAGCCCGAGCGATGCCGAGGACGCTTTCCAGGCGACATTCCTCGTGCTGGTCCGGAAGGCACCGTCTGTTCTCCCGCGGGAAAAGGTCGCCAATTGGTTGTACGGTGTGGCCTACCGGGCGGCCCAGAAGGCCAGGGCCACCACCGTCCGGCGGCGAGCCCGGGAGAAGCAGGTGCGGACCTTACCAGAGTTGCCCTCTGTCGCCGACGGATTCTGGCAGGATGTGATCCCACTCCTGGACCAGGAGTTGAGTCGCCTGCCGGAGAAGTACCGCCTCCCACTGGTACTGTGCGAACTGGAGGGTCGCAGCCGCACCGAGGCCGCGAAACAGCTTAACTGGCCGGAGGGCACTGTCGCTGGTCGGCTCGCCCGGGGCCGAGCCCTCCTCGCCAGGAAGTTGGCTCGCCACGGCGTGCCGATGTCGGGCGGTGTGCTCACTGCGGTGCTGGCGCAGAACGAATTGTCCGCCGGGGTGCCGGTCACACTGGTGGCGGCCACGGGGAAGATCGCGGCGGCTGTCGCGAGTGGTCAGGCGGTTGCGGGAGTCGTGTCGGACAAAGTCACCAGACTATCAACTGGAGTGCTGCAAGCCATGTCGCGTGGTAAACTCAAGGCCGCGATTTCGGGGATCTTGGTGGCCACCCTCACGCTGGGGTTGACCGGGATGCTGTCGCACGGCGGACGGTCGGAGCCCCCCACCCAGCCCGACGGCCTGGCGAGCGCTGCCGAGCCGCCGGCCACAGACAAGGTGAAAGTCGTGGGAGACAATCCAGACCGCGCGGCGGACGCTGCCGCCAAGGAACTCCAGACGCTCCAGGGTGTTTGGCGGGTCGTCGGGATTGAGACAGACCGCAAGAAGGCCTCACCAAAGGATGTGGAAGGAATGCGCTGGACGTTCAAGGGGACTCGACTCCTGGGAACTGACCCCGGTGAGGAGCCGAGCGACACGGGTGAGGTCAAACTCGACCCGGAGAAGACTCCCAAGCACTTCGACCTGATCGCCACCGACGGAAACCGGAAAGGGAAAACGGTCCAGGGCATCTACAAACTGGAGAAGGGGCGGCTCACCATCTGTTTCCGCGACGAGAAAGCGGCCGAGAAGGGTCGCCCGACGGAGTTCACCGCCGACGCGGGGAGCGGCCAGGCGCTGATCATCCTGGAATCCCTCGACAACCCGCCGAAACCCGAGCCGAAGCCAGTGAATGCCCCGGCCGACGTCATGCAGGGCAAGCGCTGGGTCGTCAAGAACCCCACCACGCTCGAACTCGTCGGGCCTGCGGGCACGGTTGGCCCGACCGTTACCTTGCCACGATTCCGGTTGGAGCCAGGTCAAGAACTGGTTTACACGGGCGAGGTTCAGCACCTCCGTCGCGGTGGGTCCAAGCTCCGAACTCGAAACGAGGCTCGCGTCTGGGTTGTGCGGGCGAACCCTGGTGGAGGATGGCGCGTCGTGATCCGCAGCATGAGGATCACTCGGGATGGGTTTCAGGGCAACCCGGAGCGGGAGATCGTGTCCTTCTCCTGCGGCGACCTGTTCCCGGATGGCCGGATTGTCGAGCCCGACTCCTTGGAATTCCAGGCGCGCATGCCGCTGCTGTTGCCGCGCCTACCCGCAGATGCGACGGAGGGGGCCAAGGGTTGGGCGGCCAACGAGGAACGAACCGGCGAATCCTATCGCTATCGCCTTCTCCCCTCCACGAGCACTGGTGGGTGCGACCTGGAAGCAGTCAGTGAAAACGACATGACCGCCGCGAGTGGGGTCCAGATCAAATTGGGATTCCACTGGAACACAGAACGCGGGCTGCCCGAGACGATGCAGTTCGAGCCGACGTACTCGCACGGAGATCACGAGCACGGCAGCGACAAACTGGGACCGGTGACGACGCACGATCCGGCTTGGTGTAAGGCGATGGCCGCGGACGCCGAACGCTACTTCGCCGCTCAGTCTGCCTATCACCGCACACTGGCCCGGCCGGGTGGAACACCGGCCGAGGCGAAAACAGCCCTGGAGAAAGCCAGGGCCGATCTCACAGCGGCAAGACGCAACCTGGAACGCGCCGAGTTCCAGGCGCAGGTGGACCGGCTTCTGGCCGAACACAATGAGATGGCCCCGAGGTTCCTCGAACGGGTCGAACGCCAGGCCGCCATCATCGGCAAGCCCGCGGCCGACTGGTCGACGACCGACCTGGACGGCAAGCCGCACGCCTTGAAGGATTACCGCGGGAAGATCGTGATCCTGGATTTCTGGTATCGCGGCTGTACCTGGTGCGTCCGTGCAATGCCGCAGGTGAAGGAGATCGCAACCCGGTTCAAGGACCAACCGGTGGTCGTCCTCGGTATGAACATCGACGCACGGGACGAAGACGCCCGGGCGGTGATGGAGAAGATGGGGCTGAACTACCCGACCCTGACAGCGATGGGCCTGCCGGAAAAGTATAACGTCAATGGCTTCCCGACGCTGATCGTGATCGACCAGGAAGGCGTCGTCCGGAACGTCCACACCGGCTATTCAGCAACGCTCAAAGACGAGGTCGTTGCCGTGGTGGAACGGTTGCAAAAGGCAAAGCCGTGAGACACAAACCCACTCGGGCTCTCTCATTCCCTGAATACTCATCGATATAACGAAAGCACGAGGTTCCTGCCGAGCTGTTCCACTCACGCTCGGCAGAAACCCCGTACTCCCATTTATACGTCCAATCGTATTTCCATAGATGCGACAACCTCGGCGGTTTCCTGTCGGAGTCCGGATCTGGTGCCTCACGGGCCAGGTTCTTCGAGGTACGTATACCCCTCCAGCCCGCTCTCGTAGAAGCGGAGGAATTGCCGCGACTCGCCGACAGAGATCTTCCCCTGCCGGACCGCACGCTCGACATCCTTGCGGACCCGGTCCGTCAGTTTTTCAGCGGAATACTGGACATAGTTGAGCACCTCGGTCACGGTGTCCCCCTTGATCACCGTGTCCACGTTCGGGGTGCCATCGTCCTCCAGCGACACGTGGACCGCGTTGGTATCCCCAAACAGGTTGTGCAGGTCGCCCAGAATCTCCTGGTAGGCCCCGAGCAAGAAGGCGCCAAGGTAGTATGGCTCGTCCGGGCGGTGCGGGTGCAACTCCAGCGTGTTCCGGACATCGCGCAAATCGATGAACTGGTCCACCTTGCCGTCGGAGTCGCAGGTGATGTCGCCGAGTACCCCCCGGCGGGTCGGGGGCTCGTTCAATCGGTGGATCGGCATGATCGGGAAGAGTTGATCGATCGCCCACGAATCCGGCATACTCTGGAACACGCTAAAATTGCAGAAATAGGTGTCCGAAAGCATGTTCTCCAGGCCGGTCAACTCCTCGGGAACATAGTCGAGATCCCGGGTGAGTCGGGCGAGTTTCCGACTGAACGCCCAGAATAGCCGCTCCCCCAGGGCTCGCAGTTCGATCGACAGGTAGCCGAGGTTGAACAGGTTGAGCGTCTCTTCCATCGACTGCACAGCGTCGTGGTAGCTCTCAACGAAGTTCTTCTTGTTCAGTTCCTTGAAGTTTCCGTGCAGATCCTGGATCGGCTGGGGAGCATCGTCCGGGAGTTTGTCCGGGGAGGTACACTTGTCGAAATCCGACGTCCCGAGGACATCGAAGACAAGGACCGAGTGATACGCGACAACAGCCCGGCCGCTCTCCGAGATGATTGTGGGGTGCGGTACCCCGGCCTCGTCGCAGACGCTCTTGACCCGGAACACGACATCGTTGGCGTATTCCTGAAGGGAGTAGTTGATACTGCTCTCGAAGTCGGTCTGGGAGCCGTCGTAGTCGACTCCCAGGCCTCCCCCGACATCGATGTACTTCAGACCGGCCCCGAGCCGGTAGAGCTCGACGAATACCCGGGTCGCCTCGGTGAGCGCTTCCTTCACCTTGCGGATGTTCGAGACCTGCGAGCCCATGTGGAAGTGGGTCATCTGGAGGCAATCTTCCAGCCCTCGGGACTTGAGATACTCGAACGCCTCCAGCACCTCCGTGAGCTTTAGCCCGAACTTGGACCGGTAGCCTGCGCTCCCGCGCCACCGGCCAGCGCCCCGGCTGGCCAGCTTCACCCGCACCCCGACCGGCTGGCGAACCCCAAGCTGTTCCATGTGCCGGACGATCAACTCCAACTCGGTGAACTTCTCGACCACCGGAATGATGTTCTTGCCGATCTTCCGGGCCAGAACGACCATCTTGATGTACTCGTCGTCCTTGAACCCATTGCAGATGATCGGAATGTTTCCACTGCCGTTGGTCAGGGCCAGGACAGCGAGGAGTTCGGGCTTGCTGCCGGCCTCGACCCCAAACCCGAATGGCTTGCCGAAGTGGAGCACTTCCTCGACCACATGTCGCTGCTGGTTGACCTTGATCGGGTAGACGCACGAGTACCCGCCAGAGTACCCGTACTCGGACATGGCCTTCTGGAACGCCCCGCCGATCTCCTCAATGCGGTGCTTGAGGATGTCGGTGAACCGCAACAGAAGCGGCGGTTGGAGCCCGCGGGTGCGGAGCTGGTCGACGAGTTCCTTGAGGTCGATGCTCTTTTCTGGGTTCTTGTCCGGGTGGACCGTGACGTGCCCGAGTTTGTTGATCCCGAAGTATCCCTTACCCCAGTTCTTGACCCCGTAGGTCTCGAACGCATCGTGGAGCTTCCAGGCCGGTGCGATGTCGGAGGAGTCGGTGGAGCGCCGGTCGAGGGCCTTGCCCATCAAAGGAGCCTTTCCCCCGTGGGGGGCGTGGGGAGGGAGGTCCGTGGGCCGATGTGGCCTCCGAACCCCGTCCGGGCAGTACACTCCTCATCATACGTTGCACCCCCGGGGGTGCAACGGGTGTTGTGGGCTGTCCGTGAATGCGGCCGAAGGAGAAAGCCAACCTGAGCGTTGGAGCGTTGGGGGGTGGAGTCGGATCGTGTTGATCGGTTTCGGGGTCGATCGTAAACTGACGATGGAGATTGTTGGACATGGAGTGAGCATGAACCCCTACCGCCCTATTCCTGACCTCGACGAGCAGCCAGACAGTGCGGTTGGCTCATCTCCCTCTCAACTCCTCTCGACGACCGTCCGTTCAGAGAGGGTGAGCCAGTTCAAGTGCTATCGGATCGTCAACCGAATCGGCAGTGGTGAGACAGGGGCAGTCTTCAAAGCCATTGATGAAAATTTGAATCTGGCAGTCGCCATCGCGTCCTCTATCCTGATGTTGCCCCTGAGCCAGACTCCCGTAAACGATTCATCCGAGAGGCAAAGGCGCTACCAGCCATGCGAAGAATCCCAACGACCGGCCGAAGACAGCGGCGGTAGCACTGGAGGTCATCCATGATAACCAGCGAAGGGTTCCCTCCGATGATCGGACTCGACAAGCCCGCGAACAAAGCGACTATCTCGACCGGACGGCGGCCGATGGGCGTCGTCTCCACATCAGTGACCAAGAGAGCTGCGGATCGGACTCGTCAAGCCGGCGAACATTGCGACTATCTCGACCGGATGGCGGCAGAAGGGGTTGTTCCCCGATCTCTCGCCGAGACCGCCCGCACAGTATGGGATCAGGTATCGATTGTCACCGACTATCGCATGCCCGTTCCGGCGGCCATGGCCGGGGAGGGAGGACCGATTTGGTACACCTGGGATAAGGGTGAGCACCACCTGGAAGCTGAGATGCCAGACGGTGGGCCGGTCGAGTGGTTCTACCAGAACCGGAAGACCGATGAGGTCTGGGCCGCGGACATTACCGTGACGGATACGTTCCCACCCCCGCTTTGCACCCGCATGTTTCGGGTCGCGCTAACCGGCAGTACAAACTGAGCGACAGCGACACTCACGAGTTCAACGCCCACGATGAACCCAATCTCACTGATGCCAGGCCCGGAAGGAACCCGCGTTCCCGATGGCCTTAGCGTCCTCCGATTGGGGAGTTCGTCCACTCTGAATCAGGTGGCGATTGACCAACTGACGGGAGATAAGACTTCGCTCATAGGATTTTTTGAGTTATCATCTGATGATAAAAGACAATCGACACCGCGGCTGTCGGTCTGGGTGGAGGGCTTGACCACCGTGGAACAGGCGTGGGTTCTGGTTGGACAGGAGCGGAAGCGCAGGATCGTCCTGAAGCTGCAGGTCGATCGCATTCGCGAACTTCGGCCGCAACCACCGGAGCCGCCTCACCCCGGACTCGATGTCGAGTGGGAGCCCGCCAGCCGTCCGGATGGCTATGGTGGCCGAATGCCCGAAGATCGGCCGGGTGCCGAGGGCCACGCCGGGGTTGCCCGGCTCGATAATGCCCACGGCACAAAGAGTCAGCGCAAGTATCTCCGCACCAAACTCGCCGACTTGGCCGTCGTTCGCATCCTCGACGACACCGAGATCGATCGGATTGTCGCACTGCTACCCCCGCCTGTGACCTGACTGAAACCAGCGTCCCGTTCACCCTCGTGCTCTGACGTTGCACTGGTGGAGATGCTGGGAGGAGTTTCACTTTTCGAACTTGACGATTTGGACGGCTCGCCCACCCACTCCCTCCTGAAGTCAACTGCGACAACCAGGTGGCCAAGCGCACTCCGTCCATCGTCATCAACGATCATTTTCGCTGGTCGGCGATATTGGACCTATCAAACTCGGCACCTACCATGCACAGGGGGAAACCCGGCACTGGGCTTCGAGGACTCCACCCGGGCTCAACATGATGACAGAGGAGGACGAATTCCCATGAACCCGACGAAAAATGACCTTCCCGCATCGCTCCGGACCACGGTGACCCAACTGCTCAACGAGCGATTGGCCGACTTGATCGACCTCCACCTTCAGACGAAACAGGCCCACTGGAACGTCAAGGGGCCGAACTTCATCGCCCTCCACAAGCTGTTCGATGAGGTCGCCGACGAGGTCGAGGAGCATGTCGACGATGTGGCCGAGCGCATCACGGCCCTGGGTGGCACCGCCGAGGGCACGGTCGGTGCGGTCGCCAAACGGACACAACTGCCCGCCTACCCGGTGACCATCTCCGCCGGGCGGGATCACGTCGAGGCATTCTCCACCGCCCTGGCGACGGTTGCCAAGGCGGTGCGGGCCGCCATCGACAAGTCCGCCGAACTCGGAGATGCCGATACCGCCGATCTCTTCACCGGAATTTCACGAGACATCGACAAGAAACTCTGGTTCGTCGAGGCCCACCTGCAAGGCGAAAAGTGACTCTCGCAAGCTGCACGCCTGGAGTGCAGACACGATCAGTCACAGTGGGCGATGACATCTCATCCAGGAACCCGCAGAGGCTGTCACATCCCAGGAGCAAGCATCGGTCTAACGGGCGGGCGCGGCTCCTGCCGAGCGTGAGGGTGGTACNNGCTCGGCAGTAGCCTCGCCCTCCCATTTGCATGTCTAACCGTCTTTCCTCAGATGCGACAGCCTCTCCGGGTTCCAGTATCAGAAGCTCGAACGGGCCGGATCAGCTGGCGGACCAGTGACTCCAGTCGAATGGGAGTTGGGTGATATACCGCAATTGCTCGTCCGATCCGACACGCTCGGCCACCACTTCGCCCGGAACCTGATCCCCGTCCCGGTCCCCACCTGGATACCGGAACTCGTTGATGCAGAACCGGGCTGCGAGGATTTGTCGCTTCCGGGCGAGCGGGGTGACCACCTTGTGGAGGTCGACCCCGCGCGTGATGAAAGCGGTACCGGCTGGCCCCGTTAGCAACTCGGTCAACCCTTCGAAGAGGGACTCCTTGATATCGTCCGCCAGGGTGTGCCCAGTCCCGCTCACGTCGGTGTACTTCACCTCGTTCATCATGGCCGCCCTGGCCGGGTCGGCCTTGGCCCGCTCATAGCGATCACGGACCAGCGAGAAGTCCGCAGACCGGCGGATCAGCTTGTGCGGGCCGGAGGTTTCGTCCACGTCGGTGAGGTAGATGTAGAGCCAGAACATACCGAAATCATTGGTATCGCGGTGGTAGTAGTTCTGTCGGTGAGGGTAGTCCCCGGGGCCGGCGAAGTTCCACCACGACTGGAGCCAGGTCAGCTTGGGAGCGCAGCCGAAGTACGCGGCTGCGGTGTCCAGGATCAGCGGGCTGAGGGCCATCTCCAGAATGTGCGGGGCGAGCGCGATCTCCTGCGTCGAATAGCTCCCGAGCGGGTACTTCTCGGCAGTGTAGTTGACGTAACGCCGGAGGGACCTGTGACGGGCCGACATCGGGATGTGGCCGTTGTAGATCGGCCGCTTCAAGAAATAATCCTGGATCTCCCGGACCTGATCCCTGGTGAACATTGAGGGGAGGCGCAACAGTCCCTCCCGGCGGAGAGTCTCGGCCTGCTCCCGGATTTTCGCCGGGTCGTGATGGCGAGGCTGATAGCGCAGGTATTGCCCGTTCACCATTGTCGCGATTGCCGCAGACGTGCGAGCGTAGTACTCCGGGTAGACATGGTGGAACAACTTCATGTACCGGGATCGGTCCTCCACCGAGAACTCGGGGTCGAGGAGGATTTGCTTCACCGCGTCGGGCAAGTCTGCATCAGCAAGCTGTGCCTTGACAGCTGCGTAAACCGCGGGGTCATCCTTGAGCCGCTTCCGCGGTGGCGGATCCTCGAGTGTCTCCTCCGAGACGACCGTGGGGGTGTTTATCACCATCATCGGGACTGGGGCAACTTGTTTCTGTGCGGAGTCCAACTCACGCCGGGTATGGGCCAATTCGTGCCGGAGAACGGCATTCTCGGCCCGCGGATCGCCGCGGGCGATCGTGAGCCCGAATTGCCGCAACGATCCACGGACCAGTCGCTTCAACATCGCCAGCCTCCTTATTCGCGGCCGTACCGAGCCAGATAACGTCTCCGCCACGGATTGCAAGCAGCCAGCGCAACCAGCGGCTCCTCGGCATTCGGACGTTTTCCGAAACTTCTCGACCTGAAATTCCAAGAATTTCGAGGGAACCGCCGAATTTCGAGCCTAACAGCGTCCCCAAAGCCCTCGTACTCCTTCAAAATCCGCCCGTTTACCAGAAATCACACCGGAAACAAGTCCGAAAGACGAGCCATATCGGCTTTGAGGGACTGCAGAGGGGGCGATCCCGCTCGGTCAGATGTCCCCAGCCCTGTCGTTATCGGCAGTTCGTGTTTCGTGTGTTTCGTGGTCTCCGACCAGATGTCCCCAGCCCTGTCGTTATCGGCAGTTCAACCCGCCCACCTGCTTTCGAACAGCGTGAGGCTCGAGATGAAGAGCAAGGCCCTTAATGAAAATGGCATGATTTTCGGCGGAAGAACCGGGTCGGATCGTGCCTTGCTTCCAGCACGTCCATCGCAAATCTCAGCCGCAGCGATCCATTCTGGACACTCAGCCTCTTCTCAAGAGCCGGTCGAGCAGGTTACAATGCAGACACGCATTCAGGCCGGTCACGGCATCCGGTATCGCGGACCGGCACCTTCACCCTGGGAATCCCTCACCCCGGACGGCAGATGGGCCGACCGGCTCGGTCACGGAGACATCCTTCCATGCCCAGCCCGTTCCCCGGAATGGATCCGTACCTGGAACATCCCAAACTCTGGGCTCCGTTCCAGCACCAAATGCTTGCATGCCTGTATCAAATTCTCCTCCCCGGTCTCGTCGACCGTTACCGAGCCCGGGTTGGGAGTCGGACGTACACCGCCGAGATGGCCCTGTTCACCTCGGTCGTCCGGGAGGACCACGCCGAGGAGTTCATCGAGATCCGGACGCGCTCCGACGGCCGGTTGGTGACCCTCATTGAGGTCGTCAGCCCCGGGAACAAAACCAGCTCGGCTGGTCGCGCAGCCTACTTGGATAAGCGGAAGGAGGCGGCAGCGTGTCGGGCCGGGATCGTCGAGATCGATCTTGTACTTCAGGGCAAGCCGACCCTGACGTACTCCCGGGACGGATTGCCCGAGTACGATTACGCGGTGACCGTCACCAAGTCGACCGCACCGGATCGATACGAGATCTACACCGCCACACTCCAGAAGCGGCTACCCAAGTTCAAGGTTCCACTCGCTCCGGACGACCGTGACGCCCTGCTCGACCTCCAGGCCGCGTTTGCTCGCGCCTACGATCTCGGGAACTTCGCGCCCCAGATTGACTACAAGGGGCCAGTCCCACCCGACGTCCCCCTCACCGATGACAACCGTCGGTGGGCCGACGAGATGCTCAAGGGGCAGAAGATGCGGTAGTGAGTCTGTGGTTTTGAGTTCGTTGTGAATTGGGGCTGATCTCGATGGGATCAGGGATCTGCCGGAGCAGGCCACCAGGAGTGGCCTTCCTGTCAACTGAGACCAGCCAACCATTGAAGACGGGCAATTTCGCAGCGCGAAGCACGCAAGACCTACGACAAAGGCACGCTGCCAGAAGTCGGCTGGAGAGGGGTGGTATCACTACCCTGGAGGGGAGCCGTATCGCTGCCCTGGAGGGGGGCCGTTGTGCCCGGAAGTGAGGCTGTTGTGGTGGTAACGACGGCCGATTGAGTTACGGCAAGGCTTGCAGCGTTAAGAGAGACGTTCCGCTGGGAAAAGTCGCTGGAGAGACCGTCTGTCACAATCTGCCCAGTTGCCGGGGCAAAGGCGACATTGACGCCGTCACTGGGGTCGACTGCGAGATCGGAGAAATCACGGACGACTGATCCGTCGGGGGCGAACACACGCACTTCCGATCCCCCCCCTGGACCAGCCCCGACGATCACATCGTCCTCGTTCGAGGTGTTTGCGATCACTTCCCCGGCAGCCAACCGGACACCACCCCGGAAATTCGAGTTGAACGCGAAGAAGTTCCCCAGCGGGCCGGGGATCTGTACCCCTGTGCCGCCCTGGAGTTGGAAGATACTGACTCGCGGTCCACCCCCGGCATCGGCTCCGACGATAATCTGTTCCGGGGGTCCCAGATCGGTAGCACCGGTCGTCTCCTGCCCCACCGCGTCGATCTGCCCGACCGCGACCCGTAACCCGTTCCGAAAACCTGAATCGAACGCGAAGAACGTCGTCTCCTGGGTCACTTGCCCGGTGGTGATATCGACGGCAAACACCCGGATCAACGGCCCACCCCCGGGACCGGGGACGGCAACCACGTCGACCACATTCGGGTTCCCATCGAGGTTGCCGGTGGCGACCCGGACCCCACCCCGGAATGAGCTGTCGAACGCCACGAACTGGGCGAGTATCGAACCATTCGGGTTTGTCACCTGGACAAGCGGCAAACCGCCAGCAATGGCTCCGGAGGCCGCGTATCCGCTGGCTGGGTTTTCGCGGCCTTCAAGCACGGTCAGCGTCGGTCGGAAACGGTTTCGGCCAACCGAATCAGTCAGGCTCATGGTGTCAGACTCATGGAGGGGCAACAAGGCGGGCACAGGCGAGCATCGTTCCAGACGCAGAACGAGCACCTCGTGGGCACTCGGATTCCCCATTAGACATGCACTACCCGTTCCAAACTCTCCGAGCGTGCCGACATCAGACTCAATTCTCGTTCACGAGCCCAATAGGAATGGACGTAACCGATCGGGCTGGGCGGTCGGTGCGGGAGGACCAGGGCTTCCGCCCTGGGCTCAGAACGAACGCCCCATCCGGGGCGAAGAGCCAGCGGCCTACGGCCGCAGAGCTCAGGGTTTTGAACCGCAAAGCGGCGACCACAGCACCGACCATCACGACACCTGGAGGATTGAAAGAGGAGGAAGCATGGGCAATGGAACCGGTCTCCCTCACTTGTGAGCGGCAGGATGCCCGGTCCAGGGCCGGAGGCTGTGGCGACAACTGCCCCTGCGGTCAGCCCGGGTGTCGAGCCTTACAACCAATGGCCCAGATGCCGTTTCAGCCGTTTGGAAGGAGCTTCCCCAAGGGTCCAGACGGACCGACTCCTGTCTGAATTCGACAAATTATTCTTTTCGATTTTTTTAAATTTGAAACAGATAAGCACTGAATTTGTCGGATGATAACACGTAATATCGGTCCAATGCCATCAGGTGGAATTCCGCTCGCGCGAGCGAATTCCCAACATTGGAACGGTTTTCATTCTCGACGACCAGCCGCGACTGCAATTTGACCCGTTTGCCCGATATTCATCGTCCGCCCGACCCTCCCGCAGTTTTGTCGCGCAGTTGCGGCACGGAAGGTGCATAACAATATCCGAGTCAGGGATGGTAACAACTTGAGGAGACATGTGATGCGAACGTGGTTTCTACCCGTGGCGGCCTTCGGCGCGCTCGTGTTCGTCGCCGCCGATGCTACCCCGGCGAAAGCCCAGGTGATTCTCAGCGGCGGGTACTCGTCACCCGGGTATTACGGTGGGTACGGTGGGTTGACAGTTGGCAATGGTGCGATCTTGAATTCGCTCGGCTACGGATATTACCCCACATACTACGGTGGGTACGGCGGCTATCTGCCGTATTACGGTGGCTACGGTGGCTACGGTGGCTACGGTGGCTACGGTGGCTACGGTGGCTACGGCGGCAACCGTGGCTATCAGCCATCCTACGGGAGGGGAGCTGCCACCAACCGCGCCTTCGCTGGCCGAAGTTTCAATGGCGGCCGGGCGTCGGGTGGACGACGCCGCTAATCAGAACGGTGACGAAAAACCGTCGGGTTCGCCCGGCGGTTTTTTCGTGCGCTTTGAGAGGAATCCTTCATCGCCGATAGCATTTCCGACTGCTCAGCACGAATGTACGGTCTTGGTTAGTCCCAGGACCTGAGATGCCCACGGCCAATCCCAAGCATCAAAAACTCAGTCCAATCACCAAATTTCGCAGAAACCTTCTACCGGGCAGGAAATCTGGGCATTCTAGTAAAATTTCTCCGGTTCCGACGAGGGCGATTATGCGATTTTCTCCGATCTTGCCTTTTGTCCGATCTACACTGGGTTAGAATCAGAGCATGAATCGTGACTCGGCCGCGTCAACCGACACCGCTTGCCCGTGCGCCGGGCAAGGAAGAATCCCGCACGCGCATGGAGTTGATGCACTGTGAGGAACTCCGTCCTCCCACCCCCCTCTCCGAGCACGACAACTGCTTCTGCGATTTCGTCACTCGGATCTTCCGCCCGACCCCACCCTGAAACCGCCTGCACACCCCTCAACGAGTCGGGGCAGAACCGGGTGCTGATCGTCGATGACCAGCCGGACATTCGTCGACTGTGCCGGCTGGCCCTCACCGCCGACGGACAAGCGTGCGATGAAGTGGGTACCGGGCCAGAAGCGATTGCGATCGCCACTCGCCACAAGTACGACCTGATCTTGCTCGATGTCGATCTTCCCGGTTGCAACGGGGAGGAAGTCCTCCGCCGACTCCTCCAGGCCCCCCCATGCCCCCATCTCAAAGTGATCATGTTCTCCGGCACCGCGGGTGGGGACGAGTTGTCCCGCATCTTGCTTGCCGGAGCGGACGACTTCCTCACCAAACCGTTCAGCGTGACTCAACTTCGGGCCAGGGTGAAGTCGGCGCTGCGACTGAAGGCCGCCCAGGACCGTTTGGACGGTCTGAATCGAGACCTGCTGTCCGTGAACGCAGAACTGGAGAACACACTCCAGGCCCGGGACGGGGAATTGATCCACGCTCGCAACGGACTGGTTTTAGCGCTGGCCAAATTGATTGAGCACCGGTCGACCGAGACCGGATCGCACCTGATGCGGCTCCAACGGTACTGTCGGGTACTGGGCGAGGAGGCGTCGATGAGGCCAGCGTTCGGCCCCCTCCTGGACGCCAACTTCATCCGCACTCTGGAGGACGGCGCTCCGCTGCACGACATCGGTAAGGCTGCCCTCCCGGACGGCATCCTGAACAAGCCCGGTCCGCTCACCCCGGACGAGCGCGCGATTATGCAGACCCACACCACGATCGGAGCCGAGACCCTCCGCGCAGTGGCCAGAGAACACCCGTTCGCAGTCGGGTTCCTCCAAATGGCCATCGATATCGCCCGACACCACCACGAGAAATGGGACGGAACCGGATACCCGGATCGACTCGCTGGCGGCGAGATCCCGCTGTCTGCCCGACTGCTGGCCATCGCAGATGTCTACGATGCCCTCCGGGCAAAGCGGGTGTACAAGCCGGGGCTGAGCCACGTCATGGCGTTCGAGATTATGACCGAGAAGTCTCCAGGGCATTTCGACCCGGCCCTTCTCGACGTGTTCCGCCGGGTCGCCGGCCGATTCGATCAGGTCTTTTGCGAATACGAAGAGTAAGGCGTTGGACAGGAGAAAGGATACCCGGAATGGTGTGGCGGTGGATCAGGTTTTCACCTCCCCCGCAAGCGGGGGAGGTCGGCGAGGCTTTGCTCGCCGGGTGGGGGTTGAGCCTTCACGACACG
>PLDW01000520.1:15221-49420 GCA_003136315.1 Gemmataceae bacterium
GGGCGGAAGCCCTGGGCGCTCCTGCCGTCTCACGTCCCACGGGAGGAGCCAGTAACGACCACCATGTCGATTGGCCCGCTGGGAGTTTCCTCGCCCGACCGACGGTAGGTGGCGAAAGCGTTCTCCGTCTCCCACAGCGTCACTTCCACGACCGGCAGGCCGGTCCCGATGGCATGGTCGAAGATCAGCCGGGCGATGTTCTCGGCGGTGGGGTTCACCCCCAGGGCAACGAACGGCTCGCCCTGCCTTCGCAACTCCGGGATCACCGGGTCGTCTCGGTGGAGTAACATCCGATGATCGAGGGTATCGTCGATCCATCTCCCCAGAACTCGCTTGATCTCGGAGAAGTCGACCACCATTCCGAGTCGGTCAAGCTCGGCTGACTCCAGGCAGATCACGGCTTTGCCGTTATGCCCATGTAGATTCCGGCACTTCCCGTTGTAGCCCAACAGCCGGTGGCCGTAACAGAAGTGGAACTCCTTGGTCACGCGGAACACGGCTTACCCCCGGCGAAGGGTGAAGCAAGTGTTCCGGAAGCGTGATTAGTATTCAGCCTGAAAGGCTGAGAATTCTCACTCCTTCGGGGTGAAAAATGGCAACCACTGCCACCGAGAAACCCGACGAAGAATCCCATCTGGCCACCTCCCGAAAAATTTGCCAGACTCCCGGCGAAGGACAGACCACGAAAGACGGATACCGAATGGCAAGATACGAACGACTGGCAGTCGCGACCTCTCTGCCCGGTCCCGAATCGCCAGAGGAACGATCCGGCATCATTCGTCATTCACGTAGTCCGTTGGATCCACAATCCCAGCCGCAGCGAATCCCCGTCGCCGTTCCCCGCACTTGATGCACTGGCCACACGGCCGCCGGTCGATTGGCCGGACGCACGAGAAGGTATGTTCTAGCGGCATCCCCCGACCCCTGCGGACGACATCAGGTTTGAGGAGGTTGGCATACGGGCGAAGAATCGCGACCCGTCCGCCAACGGCCCGACTGACGAGGTCGGCGAACCCGTCGTAGAATGCCGGGCTGGCGTCCGGGAACGGGTTGGATGCGAGCGGGGCAGTGGCCACTTCGGAAATGCCGTTGAGGTGGCACCAGATCAGTGGCTTGGCCAGGAGCAACACATTCCGACCCGGGAGAAAATCGGCATCGTTTGGAGCATCGGCAGCTGGGCTCCCGTCTCCGGTCACACTCCAGTGCGGACCATACAGGTCGGTGGCAGGCTGATCGAGGATCTGGAGTGGGCGGAGGGCAGGTGTATGGACGGCGGCCAGGAACCGATCGAGGTAGTCGCGCTCAACCGTCTCCCAGAGGAGCCCGACCCGGACGTACAACGGGTAGACAGCCGGATAGACCCGGACAGCCTCGGCCAGCAGGACAGCGCTATCGAGCCCACCGCTGACGAGGATAGCAAGCGGGGTCGTCGGAGCGGCCGGCGGCCAAGAGCAGGTGGAGGAGTGTGTGGTCACCCCCCAATTGTAGGCATCGGCATCCAGGGCCGGCGAGCACAGGCGAGAAATGGCGACACCGGCCGAGGCCGGTGTCGCGGGGTATCCACGAGGGGGCGGACCGATCACTGTCTCGGAGTGATCAATCTGCCCGCGAGCATATTAATCACTTCCATGAACAGAACAGTATTACATCGAGCGGAGTAGATAAACAGGTCTCCAGACGATTTTGCCCCGATCGTCGCGAGCAGTTCGAGGGCGACTTTTTTGTTCGAGATCGTGCTCTGGGTGAAATCCTTCCACCACTTGGGGGGCTCGTCGTCGTCCCCTTTCGAGAGGGTGCTGTCCTTGAATTTCTGGTACATGTCCGCAGCCGCGTCACTATCCCGACACCACAGAATCACTTCAAACCGAACGGCCGTGGAACCGACACTCGCCTTGAAACCGATGCCCTTGATGGTTGCAGCAGTCGTCGCCATCTGGTCCCGAAATTCCGACTTCCGGGCATTCGGATCATCGCTCTTCTCTTTGGCTGGGCGGTTGGTCTCATCCAGTATCCCTAAATACCAGTACGTTCCTCGCGTTGTGCGCGTCCCGAGCGACCCGACTCGGCCCATTAACGTGTTCTCTTTATTCTCCTTGTTCCCGCCCACCATCTTCTGGAACACCCCATCGGGGATGTTCCCGGGGCAGAACACAATCAGCCGCTTCGTCGGGGCGAACACCCGCAGATCGTCGTAGGCGAGTCCCTCGATCCGGCTGACCGCGTAGCATGACTGACCGGCGGTCGTGTACGGCCGGGCGCCGGGGAGTTTCGCCAGAGCAGAGGTGTCAAACTCCTTCTTCGTTCGAATGACGATCGCCCCAGGCGAGTGCCCACGGAACCCCTCGACAACATAGTCGACCAACTGGTCCATGTCAGTCCCCAACGCTGTGGCCAGTGCTTCCGCAGCCTTTTTGAATCCGAGATTCTGGTATGTGGGTTTGAGTTTCTCGAAGAACGCGGGGTACTTCTGAACGTGCCCCATGTTGAACCCACCCGCAGCGTTGCAGTCCTCCGGCAGGTAGGTCATCATCTCGTAGGAAGCCGGTTTCCGGTTCAGATACCAGACCATCAGGAGGATCACCGTGATGAGGAAGACCACTCCTCCGGTGATCAACGCATACATGACCGGCTTATTCGTCTCTTTTTTCCTGGTCTTGCGTCGTTTCGGCTGCTTCTTGTTTGAGGCAGCCGTTTTCGCGTCGGGGCTCTTCCCCCCGCTGGTCACGGGCTTCTTTTGTGGTGGCCGATCTTCGTCGTCGTCATCGACGACAGGCCGGCGTTTTTTCTTGGCTGGGCCGGGCCGGTCCTCGTCGTCGCTGTCCCCACTCAGGGACTTGGACCGGGGATCGGGGACTTCACCCGTATCCGGGTCTGGGGCCGAGAATACGGTCCCGCACTTGGGGCACTCGACTTCGGTGCCCGGCCCAGGGTCTGACGGGAGACGGAGTTTGGTTCGGCAGTCCGGGCACCGCAGTTCGACAGCCATGTGGTCGGACTCTCCGGGGTAAAACAGCGGATGTGTGGATAACGTATCGATCTTAACGGGTCTGGCCGGGGGTGAGCAAGGCGCAACTTATCCGGGGGCTTGACGCCGCGATGCCGTCACGGCAGGGTAGAATAGGGAATTATCGCCCGGAGAGCGACCATGACGACCCGCCGACTGTTCGGAATGCTCGGGATATTGGCTGCGCTGACTACAGCCGCCGCCCAGGAACCGAAGGCCGACCCTAAGGGTCGGTCCGAGATGGTTCCCTCCACGTTCCGGTCATTCATGGTGGTGGACGACCGGTATCCTTCCAAGGTAAACCCGCCGGTCAAGCCGGAGGACCGCGATCCCCGGGACCGGACGAACAAAATGCATTGCCTGGTGTGCGATAACGGGCTCAGTCCGGTGGTCGCGGTGTTCGTCCGGGCAGATCCGAAGGGGCTCGCGACCAGCGGGGTGGTCAACCTGGCCAAGGCCGTCGACCGGCTGATTCCCGAACCCGAATATCGCGCTGATAAACTGGCCGGATTCGTGATCTTCCTGAAGATCGAAGGCCCCCGCAAGGCGGTGACCCTGACCGGCCCGGATGACGGGAACAAAACGGTCGAGTTGGACGCCGAATACCCGGATGACGAAAAGCGAGATCTGTACGCAACGGATATCAAAGATGTGGCAGCCGCAGCAAAGGCCCCGAACATCCCCTTTGGTCTGGCTCCAGTCTCCTCGGAGGCAGCTACTGCCTGGGGGATCAAGGATACCGACGAGGTGACGGTGGTGATCTACAACCGACTCCGGATCGCCAAGCGGTGGACGTTCAAGGCCGATGGCCCCTCCGACGAGCAGGTGAAAGAGATCATCGCGGCCACCGAAAAGATGATCAAGGCTGTGGCCCAGCCCAAAAAGTGACGACGGCCTCCTCTATGAGCGAGGAGATGGATCAGGGCCGGAGTGGAGGTTGGGTCGAGGCTTTGTGAGACCCAAGCTACGAATACTCCACCCAGAAGGAGGAATCCGTCTAACGGGAGGGCGAGGCTCCTGCCGAGCGTGAGGGTTGTACGCCTCGGCAGGAGCCTCGCTATCCCGTTAGACCGATGCTTGTTCTGGGAATGAGACTGCGCGACTCGGTCGTGTTTTAGACGTTCAGGAACCGTTGCAGGAAGGGCCGGAGCGTTTCCTCCGGGTAGAGTAGCCAGGCGTAGTCCCGTCGGCGGAGGATTGCATTGGCCTGAGCCTCGACCTGGGTGCGGGCGAGGGCGGCTTTTGCCGGGGCGACCTGCTCCCAAACGAATGGGCGGATTCGATCGGTCACACTCTGGAGTTCGCGGAACCACGCGCGACGCGCTGTGTGTTCCGGATAGGGTGGTTCGCTGGCCGCGAGTGTGGCTTTCTCGGCGATGATCGCCTGCACGTCTGGCCTGGCCCGATTCTCGACGGTGAGGTGTCGCTGGGGGTTCCAGGTCAGATCGCGAACCAGGCGACCGGCCCGTTCCACATTAGCCTCGGTGGACGGAAAGCCAGGAAACGGCAGGTGCAAGGTGGCAGAGAGCACCTGATACGCTGGCGGCTCGACTCCGAAATAATCGCGGATGATTGTATCCGTCACCTCGTCGTACTTCCCTCCCCCGATTCCGTGGATGAAGAAGTCCCCCAGACACACCCGTGCAAATAGGGTCAGGGTCAGCGCGCGGGGGCGGAGGAGATGAACGTCGCTCGCCGGGCCAGCCCTCGCACGCCGGCCACCTGCGGACCGAACCCAAAACGGAGCTTCGTCCGGGCCAAGGTCCGGTGCCGGGTGGTTCGCACTCCGGATGCCATTGGCACGCCGGTAGGCGCTAATCGCTGCGTTGTACACGTCCCGGAACCGCGAGAGATCGTTGAGGAGATGACTCGCGAACCGGACGAACGCGCGAGTCTGTGAGAGCTGGCTCACCGGGAGTTCCACGTTGGCGCAGCCCCAGTTCCGTTCGTACCTCCTGCGCACATTGGCGAATCGTTCACCGATCGGGGTGGTATCGGGGCAGCGGACAACTTCAGGCCACACCTGGGGCAAGAGGGGGGGCCAGTCCCAATTCTGGAACAGATCCGTCGCCCGCGCTGCGAAGGAATGGAACAGACTACCATCGGCGACCTGGCGGTCTTCGTAAGGCACCTCACTGTCGAGCCGGTCGAACGGCATCGCTTGCAGGTGGACCGAGTCCGCGTCGCGATTCTGGAAGACCGGGAATCGCAGCGACGTGGTCTTGAGCGTATCATTGTCGACGACAAGGTTGAGCGGGATGCCGTCGACCTTCCGGGCGAGACCGTTCAGGGCAAAGTTCTTGACCCAGACTCCTGGATGCGACAGCTCGGGCTGGTGGCCTGCGAGCAAAAGTGGAGCGTCCACCGAGAACCTCGGACCGGGTGCGTAACCTCCGGCGGCCTCCAACACCTCCCGCCGGGCCAGTACACGCAGATCCCGAAGTGGCAGTCCGCCGACAATCACATCGGTCCTGTCGAGCCGACGGCGATTCTCTTCGACGAGCGCGGGGACTGCATCGAACCCCGGGTCCGCGAGAATGTCACCGTTCCCGGTGGGCGCGTGGAACCGACGGGGCAAAGGCATTAACACCGCTCCGAACAGGTCGGTACACGGGTGTCCATTGCTAGCCCCGGGAGGACATCCCGTTCGGCCGACGCGAGCACGTCGCGGTAGTAGGCCAACCGTTGTTCGGGATCATTCATGACCCCGCCAAACGCACGGCTCGGATCGAGGTACAAGCGAGGAACGCCGATCTCCTTCACACGCAGCCCTAACCGCGCGGCCTGCACCCACAATTGCAGCGGCATCCCCCATCCGGACTCGGTGATCCGGAGCCGGGCGAGGGCTTCCCGACGGTAGGCCTTGAACCCGCAGAAAGCGTCCGTCAGGTCCAGCGCGTACCGGGCGTTGATCTCGCGAGTGATGGTGGCGTTGATGAACCGCCGGTCGGAGGGGGCCGGGGTATCCTGGCGGAAATCGCGGAAGTACCGGCTGCCCGAAACGATCTCACAATCGTGGATAGCTTCGAGCAACACCGGAATACGGGCCGGTTCGTGCTGCCCGTCGCAGTCGGTCGTCACCAACCCGTCGTACTCATGATCGAGGGCGAATGCGAACGCCGAGATCAACGCAGCCCCGTAACCCCGGTTGGAGGGGTGGTTGACTCGCAATAGACCTGGCTCGGCATCGAGCAACTCGGACGTCCCATCGGTCGAGCCATCGTTGACAACGAGGATGTCCGGGCTGTACCGGCGGATCTGGTCAAGCACCTGGCGGACATGCTTCGCCTCGTTATATACGGGGACAGCGGTGAGCCAGCGCATGATTCAGCCTTCGTGAACCCGAGGTGTGGATTGTGTGAAGCCACTCCATTCTAGGATGGCGACACCGTCGGGAGCAAACCCTGTCGAATAGCAAATTTCCGGCCGGGAGGTCGGCGTGGGGGAGGATACCGTCCCCCGGCCAGGGGCTTTCAGAGGAGAGGATCGGTTCGCAAACCGGTGGCTCACCTGGAGCCCGCTCTGATCCAGGAACCCGCTGAGGCTGTCACATTCCAGGAGCNNGCTCGGCAGGAGCCTCGCCCTGCCACACATACGTCCAATCGTCGTTCTTGAGATGCGAGCGCCTCAGCGGGTTCCTGGATGAGAGGCCAAGGTCGCTCCGCCCCCGCCTGCATTCCCGTCTGGCGGTAAGAATCCGATTTGGGTACATAGCGACTCAAATCTGTCCAGGATGCGAGGCATGCACTTGGGTCGGAACGCATTCACGATCGGTTCGTTGCGAGCGGCGGCATCTCCTGCTCTTCGCTTGAAGACGCAGCGAGCCCTGAGAGCGGTTTGGGCCTTTCCGCTTGCGGTCATGGCACTGGCAGTCGTCGGGGCAGTCGCCACCGAAGGGCTGCGGGGAGAATCCGTCGACCCGGAGTACGGTGCCCGGATCACCTTGTTGCGCACCCAACTCGCCTCCTACCCGGACCGGCCACTGTTCCTGGTCGTCGGCAGTTCACGGGTGGTTGCTGGGTTTGCCCCTGAAACCCTCCCAGCCCTCTCAACCGTGCAGGGTCGGCCGATCCTCCCATTCAATCTCGCCCGGATGGGGGCTGGGCCAGTCACGAACTACTTGACCCTCACCCGGCTCTTCCGAGACGACATCCGGCCGGTCTGGGTGCTGATCGAGTTGATGCCCGGGATTCTGGCAGGCGAAGACTCAGCGGCCGTCGCCCGCCGGTGTGCTGCCCGGGATCTCCCTGTCGCCCACCCCTACGTGCCTCTGGACAAATTGTACCCGGAATACTTGCGGGAGCGAACAGTCCATCTCGCAGGCGTCGTGCAACGCGCCTGGAACCCGGCCGACCCGGCAACGCAGTATGGTCCACTGGGGGGATATCTCGGCCTGCGTGACCGGTTCGACACCGCCGAGCGAGATCGACTCGTGGCGGAGCAGGCGGTTTGTTACGGGCCGCTGTTGAGAGCTTTTGCAGTGCCGCCCGAGGCCGACCGGGCGGTCCGTGACTCGGTCCGACTGTGCCGCGACCACGGGGCTCGGGTCGGGCTTCTGATGATGCCCGAGGGCATCGACTTCCGTCGGCTGTACGGTCCCGGTTGCGAGCAGCGTTTCGTCGAATACGTGGTTGGAGTCGGGCAGGAGCTTGAGGTGCCGGTGATTGATGCACGAGACTGGCTGGCGGAAGACGAGCTTGCCGACTCTCACCACGCCCTCCGACGGGGGGCCGCGACGTTCACGAGCAAACTGATTCGAGAGGTGCTTGGGCGGACTGCTGCCGGTTGGTAGATGCGAAATGCCTCGTGGGGGTGAGGCTTCGGCCGGAATCCCCAGGTTCCCAGGGCTTCCGCCCTGGGCTGAGAACGGCCGCCGCTCTGCGGCTCAAAACCTTGATTTCTACAGCCGTAGGCCGCTCGTTCTTAGCCCCGGATGGGGCGTTCGTTCTTAGCCCAGGGCGGAAGCCCTGGGCGGGCTTTGCTCCCGGATGGGGCGTTCGTTCTGAGTCCACGGCGGAGGCGTGAACACATCCTTACCCCACATACACCCCGTTGAGATCCCCGGCGAACGGATCGAACGCGAACAGTGGGTTGGCCACGTTGTGTGCCACCGCAGAGCCCTGGTACGCCGTCACCTGTCCGCCGCCGCCTGTGCCCGGCCCGGTCACGATGTCGGAGTTGACACCCCCGGAGAGGCTCTTCGCTGCGACGTTCACCCCGCCGCGGTTGTTCGGATCGCCTGCGTAGAAGGTGGAGATCGGGTTTGCCAGTGCGGCCAAAGCCCCCTGCTGCAGCAAGGTCGCCCCACTGAGCACTTCGACCTCTGGCCCACCGCCCGGCCCGGCCCCAACGATCAGATCCCCGAATCCGTCCCCGTTCACGTCTCCAACGGCGACGAACGTACCATTGCGGAGGACGTCCGGGTAGGCGTAGAAGTCGCCCACCAGTTCGGTGAACTGGAGGTTGGCCAGCGCCTCCCCGGACCAGATCGCGATCCGCGGGCCGCCTTCAAACCCGGCAGCCACCACGACATCGTCGTACCCATCACCATTGATATCTCCGGCTGCCGCCCTGGCCCCCCCACGGAACCCCGTATCCTGGATGCCGTAATAGCTGACCATCGGGGTAAAGTTATTGTTGAAGATCACCACCCGCGGCCCACCACCTTGATCCGGCGTGACAATCAAATTGGCTTGATGATTGGCGTTGACGTATCCGGTGGTCACGAACACCCCGCCGGTGAAGGTCGAGAAGGGGTTCGTGTCGAACATGATCGCCCCGGTCTGGCTGTTGATCACCCGGACCTCGTTCGTCACGCCTGGGCCAGTCCCGACGACGATATCGGGCACTCCATCCCCATTGAAGTCCGCGACTGCCACCCGGACCCCACCGGTCCCGTACCCGGCCAGATCCGCGGCTGGGACGTTGTACAAAAGCGACCCATCCGGGGCGTAAATGGCGGCCTGAGCCGGCGATCCGGCACCGCTGCCGACCCCGAAGTCCGTCGGAACCGCGGTCACGCTCAGGGTAGCTGGGACTGTGGTGATCATATAGTTCTGGGCGGTTGGGGTGCCGCTGACGGTGATGGGGTACAGGCCGATCGGACTGTTGATGGTGGCCGTCGTTGTGAAGGTCAGTCCGGACACCACAGCCGACGTGTCACCAAGCAGGAGCCCCTCGAACGTTGCGGTGAACGTCGGATTCGCAGTGTAGACGTACCGGGTGGCGTTGTTCACCTGAATTGTGAGCGGTGCCTGGGTCACTGTCAAGGTGCCCGGGACAAACGTCTGGATCGTGTAGTTACTGTTCGAGGTCAAACTGCCCAGGGTGATTGGGTAGCCCGCTGCGATCACCGGGCTGGCCTGGGTGGCCGTCGTCGCCAGGGTTCCGGACAGCACTGCCGCAGCCTGATCTCCGTTCTCAAGCCCGTTGACCGTGTAGGTCAGGGTTGGGACAGCGCTCCCGTATTGCTTGGTCGTGTTTGTCGCGGTCACCGTCAGCGGGGCTGGGGTGACGACCAGAGTGGTTGGTGGGGATGTTCCGGTTGGGAGGATGCTGCTCCCATCGTACATGGCAGTGATGTTGGGATAGGTTCCGGCCTGGAATACCGTCCCCGGCACGATGACCGTTGTCTGGTACACCCCATTGACCAGGCTCAAGGTGCCGGTCCCCAACGGGGTGGTCCCGTTGTTGTAGAACGTCACCTGGGTGCCGGGCAGATCATTATCCAGTGGGGGTACGACGGTCACCGTGCTGCTGAGTGTGACCGACTGCCCGTAGACGACCGGGCTGGATGCGGTCACCGTCACGATCGGCTTGGTGAACACGTAGACCGTACTCGTCCCCGAGATGGTCTGGTTCCCGGCCAGGTCGTCGGCGGTCAGTTGAATCGTGTACTGGCCGGTGGGGAGATTCGTGTTGGCCGAGTTCGTTCCGTTCCAGACTGCCGAAACATTGTCGGTGGCTCCGGTGAACGTCCGCACAGGAGTTCCGGTCGCCGTCGAACCGCTGTAGATGGCGATTGTCCAACTGCTCAGATTGACCTCGGTCAAGGTGTCCGTGAGCTGGGTCGTCGTCGGGATACTCCCAACACCCGCCGGAGAAACCACCGGGTTTGAGCTGGCCACCGGCGGGGCAACCGGAGGAGTGTCGTCCACCACCACCGTGATCGGCGCGCTTGTGATTGAGTTCCCGTACTGGTCCGTGTAGTTCACCGTCACGTAGTACGTCCCATCCGGAACGACTGTCCCGGAGGTGTTCTTGCCGTCCCAGATTCCACTGATCGGGTAGTTGGTTCCGCTCAGCGGACCGGCGGTGGGGACAAACGACCGGACCAGGTTGGTGAGACCGGCGTTTGAGTAGATATTGATCGTCGTGGTCGGCGCGGTCGGGGTGACCGACAACACCTGACCGATCGTATCCGTGATGACGAACGTGTCCTGGACACCCGGGCTACTGGTCGGGGAAATGTACCCAGCCGCTCCAAAGGAGGCGATGTGCGTCGCGCTGCCGCTGGCCGCTCCAGCGGTGGGAGCCACCACTGTCTCGGGCGGGCTGAGCGTGGCCACCGGGCTTGCCTGGAAGTTCGAGGTGTCACCGTTGAACACCGCAGTCACGGTATGGGTACCCGCGGCCAGGAACCCGCCCGGCAGGGCGGTCGTGTTCAGAGTCGCGGTGGCCGCACTGCTGCTTCCACCGACCGGAACCACGTTGACCGTGATCACCTGCTGCTGAGCGGTTCCCCCATCAATGGTGAACGTGACCGTATCGGTCGCTGGGATCGCTCCAGCCCCGGTCTCCGGGGTGACGGTGGCAGTGAACACCACCGGTTGGAGAAGTTGGGCAGGGTCGACAGATGCAGTTAGCGTTGTCGAGGTCGTTGCCAGAACCTTGGTCAGCACCACCTCGTCCGGATTGCTGTAGTCGATCGTGTACTTCAGGCCGCCGACGAAGATCGTACCAGACCCGGCAAACTGGCCGGTCACCCCATCAGTGGCGGTGAGGATCACGAACTGGTCGCCCACCTGAACACCAGGCCCGCCAATTCCGATCAGAGTCGCGCCTGAGATATTGATCGATCCATTGACATCCAACTGGCTGTAATCCATCCCCGGAATCGGATTCGGGTGGGTGCCGCTGGGGTTGGCGAGGTAGACGGAGAAGTTGCTGTTCGCACCCCAGACATCCACCACCGGGTTGGCGTTGGTGCCACTTGTCAGGATGCCGGCCGGATCCGTCGCAGTGCTCACACCCGGGCTGACCGTGCCGACCGCCCCACTACCGCTGCCGTTGTCGATCGTCCCGACAGTCCCGGTGCCGCTGAGGGTTGCAGTCGACCCCTCCAGGCCCACTGGACCAGTGACCGTGTCGACCTGGACATCCCCTGCCTCGATATCGATCAGGTTCGGGAACGGGGAGGCCGCCGGGTTATCCAGTTCCAGCAGGCCCGCCCCCGCCTTGATGAGCGTCTCGAGCCCGGTTGCCTTGAGGACCGCCGTGATCAGAAGGTCTGTTGGTTGTGCTCCGACACCGTGGGTGACAGTCACCGTCCGATCGGCCCCATTCAGGTCGAGGGTACCTGGGCCGTTGATGGCCGACATGCCCGCCGCAGTCGAAGCAGCGGTCACATTCCCTTGGAGGTAGACCACCCCGGCTGTCAGGCCGCTCCCCTCGATCCCGATCGAACTATCGGTCAAGCTGATATCGCCAGTGTACAGACTGCCACTTGCGCCAACGGTGAGTGTGCTCCCGGTGTTCGTCGCATCGGTCGTCAGAGTGAGTGCCCCGACGACTGCCCCCGTTGGGCCGGTGCCGGGACCAGGGCCAGTCAGGCCAGTGCCGGTGGTGAAGGTGCTACCGGCCAGGAACACCGTCCCGGCTGTCCAGGTGTCGGAGTCCCCCAGGCTAATCGTGCTGTCGGTCAGCGACTCGTTCCCCGTTGTCAGTGTGCTCGTGTCCCCCAGGGTGACCGAGCTACCACCGGTCAGGGTCAGGGTGACCGGAGTGGATAGGGTGCTGTTGTCTCCCAGAATGATCGAACTGGCAGTCGCGAGCGTGCCAGCGTTCATCAGGGTGATTCCGCCGGTCGCCGACACCATTTCCCCACCGGTCGCACCAAGTGCCAGCCCGATCGAGCTGTTGGTCAGGGAGAGCGTCCCGCCCACTGCGAATGTGTCGTTATCTCCCAGGGTGAGCGTGGAAGCCGTGAACGAAACCGCCCCGGTGGTCGTCCATTCGTCGGTATTCCCCAGGGTGATGGTGCTCGCTACCGATGTGACCGCCCCTGTGGTCGCCACCAGATTGTCCCCGGCCGTCACGCTGCTGTTCGTCAGGCTGACGGCCCCGGTGGACAACGTCCCCACATTCCCGAACGTGAGGGAACTGCTGCCGCTGAGGGTCAGTGTGGCCGGAGTCGTCGTACCGACTGTCAGGGAGCTGTTGTCTCCCAGGCTGATCGAACTGGCGCTCATCAGGCTGACAGCAGCGGTCGTCGACACCGTCTCCCCGCCGGTCGCGCTGGCAGCCAGCCCGATCGCGCTGCCGGTGAGTGAGATCGTCCCGGTCACTGCCAGGGTATCGTTGTCCCCAAGAGTGATTGCGCTTCCCGTCGCCGTTACCGACCCGATGTTCGCCGTCAAAGCGTCCTCGGCCGTCACGCTACTGTTTGTCAGCGTGACCGATCCTGGCCCGGTCGCGGTCCAGGTATCGGAGTTCCCAAAGTTGATGGCACTCCCCCCGGTGGCCGTCACTGTCCCGGTGTCCGTCAGCGTGCTGTTGTCTCCGATCGAAACGATGCTGGCTCCGCTCAGGGCGAGGTTCAACGTGCTGACCGTGGTCGGGTCGCCTGGGATTCCTGCAATGGCGGTGAGCATCGCGCCCACCCCCATCGTCACGTTCCCGGATGTCAGTGAACCGCTCGACCCGACGACGATCTGTCCGCCGGTCATGGTCACGTTGCCCGTCGTCAGATTCCCGCCCGTGTTGGCCGACTCATCGGTGTAGACCGATCCATTATTGACCGTCAGTGTCCCGATTGTGTCGCTGAACGCATTCAGGTCGAACGTGCCGTTGCTGTTGACCGTCACGGGTGCGGTATCAGCGATCTGGTTGTTCGCCAACTCCTGGACGAGAGCCGGGGTGGTGGACACGCCATCGCCGACCACGAGCGGCCCCATGATCGCATTGCCGTTCGACTCGTCAAGGAGGAGTGTCCCGGTGTGGACCGTGGTGGTCCCGGTGTACTGGTTGTTCCCGTTCGCCTGGAACGTGACTGTACCCGGGCCGTAGAGGTCGAGGTTGTACCCGTTGCTGACCCCAGTGTCATTTGGAGGAGTCGCGTCCGTGATGGGGGTGGTGAACACGAGGGTGTCGGTCGGCAGGGTGGTCCCGATCGAAGCGTTGCTGCCGAGGATCAGCCAGTTCGTGTTCCACGTGACGTTCGCCCCGTCCACGTTCAGAGCGCCCATGTTCTGGAAGCCCTGGCCGTTGATCGTTATCACCTCCGGGCTCATGGTGGTGATCGGGGCGGCGAGTTGCAGTGTGGCACCTGCAGCGACCACGGTCCCATCCGGTCCGTCATTCGCCGTGGTCGGGTCAACCACCGTTCCGCCACTCGTGGTGGCGGTGATCTGGGGGAGGTTGGTGGTCGCCAGATCGCCCTGGAACAGGACCGTGTACACCGCTCCGCCAGGTCCGATTGGGGTTCCGGCGAGCGTCACGAACACGCTACCGGCGAGCCCATCCTGGAGTGTTGCGACGGTCGCGGTGGCACCACCGCTGGGCAGTGCCGTGATCTGCGGCAGGTACTGGTTGGCCAAAGTGCCGCTGAAGGTGACGGTGAATGTTGGCCCGGTCCCGGTGACCAGCACGTTCCCAGCACCAATGCTCGATAGGCCCTGGAGAGCCGTCTGGATCTGGGCGGCGGTGGCGTTGTACGCGAGCGAAGCGGTCGTCTGGCCGTTGAACGTCAGGGTGTACGTTCCGCTTGTCCCGCCCTCCGTGATCGTCTGGATTTCCGAGTGCTGGATGCTGGAGAGGGCGTTCAGCGCGGTCTGGACCTGAGAAGCGGTGGCATTGTACACCAGCGGCCCGGTCGTTTGCCCGTTGAAGGTGAGGAAGAACGCCCCGTTTGTCCCGGTGACCTGAATCGACTGCGTCTCTCCGCCGTTGCCATCGGTGGTCGTTCCCGTGGTGACATACCCCCCTGTCGAGGTTGCCGTGGCCTGGGGGAGGTTCCGGTCCGCAAAGTCGCCGCCGAAGGTCAGGATGTACTGAATCCCACCGGTGATTTGGACCGTAGGGGATGTCACGGTCACGGTTCCGAGGAACCCACCGTCCCGAACTGGTGTGGTGGTGGCGGTGAGCAGGCCGGTCGTGGTCGCTGTGATCTGTGACAGGTTCTGCTTCTTCAAGGCCCCGCCGGAGAAATCGATGGTGTAGGTGAAAGCCGGTGAAACGCCCGTGCGGATCACCGTGACATTCCCGGCCCCGATATTCGACAGAGCCTGGAGACCGGCCTGAACCTGGGCACCCGAGGCGAGGGCGTTGAAGGCGACAGTCGTTTGCCCATTATACGTCAGAGTGAACGTCCCGCTTGCGCCAGTGATGAGAACGGTTTCCGTTTCCGACGGCTGAACGCTGGTCAGGTTGTTTAGTGCCGTCTGGACGGCGGCATCCGTGCTCCCGTAAGGCAGGCTGCCAGTCGTCTGCCCGTTGTAAGTGATGGTGAACGTGGAACCGGTGCCAAAGGTGTTAACGGTCTGGACCTCGTCACGGCCTACACCCAGGGCATTCGAGTTCTGGATCTGGAGCACTCCGTCGGTGACGGTTGACTGCCCACCATACGGGTTGCCATTCGGGAACACCACCGTCCCTTGACCGACCTTCTGGAAGGTGGGGGCGGGAACCTGGAGAGGTGTCGGATCCTGGAGCGTGTTGATTGTCAGCGTGGTCAGTGGCCCGGCCCCGATGCTCGCGTTGGATCCAAGCGTCACCGCTCCGGAGTAAATGTTTGTTCCGCTGATGTTGTTCAGGGCCCCGGCGGGTGTGCCGCCGATCCCGGTCAGGGCATTCAGGGCCGCCTGAACCTGGGCCGCAGTCGCATTGTACGGCAGGGCCGGGGTTGTCTCACCATTGAATGTCAGGGTGAACGTTCCGGCGGTCCCGCTCACTGTCACAACCTGGGTGCCAGCCGGGGCCGTGGTGGTCTCGACCGAGGAGTAACCGGTATTGATGTTCGAGAGCGGCGTGTTCGCCAGAGTCCCGATAAACGTGATTGTGTAGGTCGGGAAGGCCCCGGTCACGGAGACATTCCCCACACCGAAGAGGCTGCTCAGGTCCGTCTGGATATTGGCAGCGGTTTCGTTGTACGGGATCTGGCTGGTCTTAATCCCGTCGAACAACAGGGTATACGTCCCGCCGGTTCCGGCCACGTTGAGGGTCTGAACTTCGTCATTGGCCAAGCTTCCGATTGTCGTAATGACGACTGAAGCCGTCACGAAGTTGGCCGTGATCTGCGGCTGCGGTGTGGCAGCCAAACCGCCGCCGAAGGTGACCAGATACGTTGCCCCACCGGATGTCGGCGGGGAGTCGTCGGTCGGGCTCCCAGCCACGGTGACCGTCACGAATCCGGACCCGTTCACGCTGGACAGCGCGTTCAAGGCAGCCTGGACCGTGGCAGCGCTGGCGTTGTACGCGAGTGCGGTCGTCGTCTGTCCGCCGAAGGTCAGCGTGAATGTCCCGTCGGTCCCGGACACATTGATTGCTTCGACGGTCGGGCTGGTGATGGCGGTGGTTGCTCCGCCCGTTCCCGTTGCGCTGAGGGTCGGAATCGTGGTGTTTCCAAGAGCCCCATCGAAGTTGACAGTGTAGACTGTCCCGGTCGCAGTCACGTTGGTGAACGGGGCCGCAGTCACGTTCGCGGATCCACTCACCCCGGTCCCGTTGACTGTCAACACTTTGTTGAGGGTGATCCCGGTCCCACCTCCGAGATTCGTCGGGTCACCATCGACCTCCAGTGCCGCCCCGGCGACGACGAGTATACCGGTCCCACCCTGCTGGGTGGTGGCCGGGTTCACAGCCAGATTCGACGCAACATTCACAGCGGTGATCTGCGGTACGTTGGCCTGCGACAGATCGTTCTGGAAGGTGATCGTCAGCAGTAAACCGTTCGAGTTCGGAGTCTCGGATACCCGGACTCCAGACCCGTTGTTGTGGGTAGTCACCGTGGCGGTCGCTGTTCCGGTGACCGTCGTCGCGGTGATGGTCGGTTGGTCGGAGTCGCCCAGATCGCCGCCGAAGGTGATGGTGTAAGGGCCGGTCCCGGTCACAGTCACCGATCCGCCGAGCCCATCCTGCGGGTTGGAGGTGTTGGTTGCAACCCCTCCAACAGCGGTTGCGGTCAGATCTGGGAGCGCCTGGTCCGCCAAAGTTCCGCCAAATGTGACCAGATACCGGGTTCCGCCGCTCACCACACCGGGCGTAACGATCACATTCCCCGTGCCGATATTCGACAGGGCAGCCAGGGCAGTCTGAACATTTGCCGCGCTCGCCCCATAGGCGATTGGTGCAGTGGTCTGTCCCTCGAACGTCAAGGTGAACGAGCCGGCGGTCGGGAAGGTGTCGACCAACTCCTGTTGGTTCGTCGTCGCACTCCCGGCAACCGTCAAGGCCACGTTGACCTGGATGGTGGCGGCGGCAGTCACCAGCCCACCGGTCCCGGCCGCGCTCAACAACGGCAGGGACTGGTCCCCGAGGGTTCCGCCGAAGGTGATCAGATACTGGGTTCCACCAACGACTGTACCAGCAGTGACGGTCACATTCCCTGCCACGCCGCCGATGCTCGACAGACCATCCAGGGCCGCCTGAACCGCTGCTGGGGACGCCCCGTATGCGAGTGGGATCGTCGTCTGTCCGTTGAATGTCAGGGTGAATGTCGCAGTGGTCTGGAACGTGTCGACTGATTGCTGCTCATCGGTGGTTCCGTTCCCCGCGATCGTCTGGAGCACGGTGACCGGGGTCGCTGTGATCTGACTGACGTTCTGGTTCGGCAACCCAGCAGTGCCGAACGAGAACGTATACAGTACCCCGCCGACAACCGAGGTGGCGGTCACACCCGTCCCTGTGATGAAGCCGGCCAGTCCGGGGAGAGCGGCCAGTGCGTTCCCGACCTGGGCCGCAGTGGCCCCAGCCAGGAGGGGAGCAGTTGTGGACCCGTTGTACGAGAGGGTGAACCGTCCCACCGTCCCGCTCACCAGAATGGCTTGAGCCTCCGAACGGCGGACACTCAACAGGCCGTTCAGGGCCGCCAGGATGGCACCCGCACCCCCGGCAGCCGAGATCGGAGTGGTGGTCTGACCATCAAATGTCAGGCTGTACGTTCCTGTCCCGGATACGGCCAGAATCTGGACATCGTTCTGACCGATCGTCGGCAGGCCATTCAGGGCAGTCTGCACGGTGTTAGCCGATGCGGTCGCACTCAGGTTCCCGGTTGTCTGCCCGTTGTACGTCAGTTGGTAGGTATCCGAGGCCGTCGTCCCGACGACCTGAAGAGTCTGGACCTCGTTCGAATCAGCTGCCGAACCGAGCCCGTCCGGATTCTGGATTCGCAACGACCCATCGGCGATGGTGGTCGTCCCGGTGAAATCGTTCGACGTCGTGAGAACGAGCCGACCGTCGCCGACCTTGACAAGTCCGTAGGACGCCGTGGGTGTATCCTGCTGGATCGTGCTCCCAATCGTCAGGGTGTCGGTCACCCCAGGAACTCCGGAATCCGCCACGCCGATCCCAACGATGTTCCCCGGGTTTGTCAGCGGACCGAAGTTCGGCAGCGAGTCGAATGTAATCAGCCCGTCCCAGACGTTGTCATTGCTGCCGGTCGGGTTCAGGTCACCGCGCACATTCTCCAGAGCGCCAGTATCGAAGATACCGGTTCCGGACAGGATGAGCGGCTCCTCGGAGATGACCGTTGGTGCCAGGGTGATTGCGTTGCGGGCAATCTGGATCTGGGCACCGTCGAGGACCGAGGTCCCACTGGTCGTCCCGGCGGAACCGAGGGCGTTGTCGTCTTCGACCCGCAGCGCACCCTGGTTGACAAAAGTCGGCCCACCGTAGGTGTTCGCACTGGCCAGGACCAGGGTTCCGGTCAGTTCTTTGGTGAGCGAGTAGTTGGCCCCGTCGTCGGTGATGTTCCCGTTACCGTAGAGAGTTGGATTCGCGCCGATGGTCAGGGTGGAGCCGGAGTCGACTCCGATCGTGGCGTTGGATCCGAGGGTGAGTTGCCCGGTGTAAGTATTGTCGTTGGCAACGCTGCGCAACGCTCCGGTGTTGTGCTCGTTGAACTCGATCCCGTCCCCGTAGATGGTCACCGCCTGGGCCTGGAGGTCGGACTCCAACTCCAGTGATGCGCCGGCCGAGACAATGGTGTTGCCGGTCTTGGTCGCCTGACCAAGGGCCTGCGGGTTGTTGACCTCCAGAACCCCCTGCTGGATGAGTGTCTGCCCGCCGTAGGTATTCGCGCCAGACAGAATGAGTGTCCCGAGCCCGGTCTTGGTCAGTGTGGAGTTATTCCCTGCTGTGCTGTCGCTGATGACTCCGATGATTTCGAGGGAAGCCGCGGCAATCCCATCCTGAATCTTCTGGGTTCCGTTGGCAGCAATCGTGGTATTACCAGTCAGAACGACTGGACCGGTCCACTGAGAGGAACCGCTGATGGTACGGATGGAGGCCCCAGTGTTCGCAGCGTAGTCGGTCAGAAAGATCTGGAACAGGCCCCGCCCGAAGGTGGCAGCAGTGAGCGTGTTGAGGGTCTCGTTCAGTACCAACTCATGCACCTGCACCTGTGGCATCCCGACCCCAACGGTGGACCAGGTGAATGCGGGGGTGGTCGAGGCGTTTGTCAGTTGCCACACACCCTTGTCGTTACCGATGTACAGCGTGTCGGTGCGAGGGTCGACAGTCGCCGTCCAGGTTTGAACAGTCGGCAAGTTCCCGGTGATGTCGGTCCATGTCTGGCCGGCATTGGTCGAGCGGAATACGGTCGGCCCGGCCTGTCCGTTCTCGTATTTAGCGGTGAGGTAGACAATATCCCGGTTGCTCGGATCGACCGCAATGTTCGTGATGGTCGGAATGACGCCCTGGCTACCCTGTACGGTCACACCAGCCGGACCGCCCTGTTGGACTTCGGTGATCGTGACGTTCGCGCTGCTGCCGGTTCCGGTCATCAACGGCTCGGTCATGTCCGCGAAGGCGGGGCCACTGAACTCGATGAGGTATCCGCCGTTCCCATCTCCCTTGGCGACAACTCCATTCGGCCCGATCGACGTCAGTGCGTTTAGCGCGGCCGCAACCGCAGCTGGGGGAGCACCGACGTTGATCGACGCTGTCGTTTGCCCGCCGAATGTGAGAGTGAATGTGCCAGCTGTGGTTGCACTGGTGTCAACCGCCAAAACATCCTGGACTTCATCCCCAATCAGGGTGCCCGACGCCTGGAGGGCCCTGTCGATCGCATTCTGGAGTGCGAACTGGCTGATCCCCACGGGGAGTGGCCCAACGGTAAGCGTGGGCGAAACCTGAACCCCGGTGTAGGGGTCGGTGAACGTCCCGCTAATTTGGAGGGTGAATGTCCCTCCCGGGTTCGACCCGATCACGTCGAGTTCCTGGATCCCGACTCCCGCATTGGGCGAGCCGCTCACGAGGTCGCTGACGGTCGTGTAGACCCCGGCCGATTCCTGGGTCACAACTATCTGATTAACGTCTTTATAATTGAGATAGCCATCGGTTCCATTGTCGAATGTGATCAGATAGTCGGTGCTTGAGACCGCCGGGGTACGATTGACCCAGGTGGTTCCGGAGTCTTTCGTCATTTCCACGCGAGTGCCATCGGTGACGTAGATCGTTCCATCGTCAACCGTGCTGGATCCCTGATCGGTGACCGTGGGGAATGACGGGTCGGCGACAAATGGCCCCTGGAAAGTCGCGGCCCCGATCGCGTTCACATTGAAGGGAATGGGGTTCCCAGTGATTTCATCCTTGAGGTAGGAAGGCACGTTCAGGTTCACGAACGAAGCGCCGGAATCCTGCGACTCTTCGAGACTGTATCCACCAATCAGGATGCGGCTCGGGTCTGCCGGACCAACAATCAGGGGGAATTGATTGAGAGCCGGGAGGTTTGAGCTCAGAGGCGCGGAGATACCCAGTACCGTGGCCGGGTCGGTTACCGCCCGGATGAGCGTCCACATTGTCCCGCCGTCGGTCGTCTCGTAGAGGAACCCTTCTATCGAGGCGTAAGCGATCTGAGGGTTGGTTGGGTTGTAGGCGACATCCCCGGCGTCGAGTTCCGACGGAACAAGCGAGCCCGTCCAGGTCGGACCGCCATCGAGTTGCTGCAAGCCGTTATCCTGCGCTCCTGCCAATGCCTGGGTTGGGTCGGTTGGATACGGGTCGGCGGAGTACAACTGGGTGATCGACATATCACCGTTCAAGTCCGTGAACTCGGAATTCTGCTGTTCCCACAACCCACCGTCGGTCGCGAGGTACAGTTGCTGACTGGCCTGGCTCATTTTCGCAACGGCGAGCGCGTGATAGTGAATAGCAGGAGTAATACCGTTTGAACCCGCACCAACGATACTCCACGATGTCCCGCCGTTGGTGGATTCATAAAGGTTGGTGACCCCTGCCAGGTAGACGATCATTGGATTGCTGGTGGGGTTGGCCGGATTCGCCAGCCCGGGATCAAAATCGGGCACAAGCAGGGCGCTATCGTATGAGGCAAGACCCGAGGTCGAATCATAGATGTAATTGCCGTACGGGTTCGTCGAATTGGCCCCAAACGGAGTCGAGCCGAGTAACGAAGGCAGGCCAGCGCTCACGCTCGCCCATCCCCTCGACTCTCCACCGTCGAAGCCCGGCGATTCCACGTCGAACAACTGCCCGTTTTCGTAATTGATAACTAGGCCGTTCGGTGCGTCCTGGTTGCCCAATGCCGGGTAGGCAATCGTTGCATAAACCGTGATATGCATATTCACGGTACCGTAAAATAGCGGAGTCAGCGTCGAAGTTCCAGCGACGGGATTGGTATAACCGACCGGGAAAGTATTGAAATAGCTGTTGACCACCCCCGACAGTTTGATCCAGCCGTTACGGCCTGGGTCAACATAGGGTGTTGGCGCTATGACAGTACCGATCGGGAAGCCGCCACCTTCTCCATCAGGTGTGGTAGGGGGGGGGATGACGTTAAAAGATGGCGTGGTGGTGGTAATCTGAGCCTGCGGGAAGATCGAGCCGGTTCCCAGCCACCATGAGGGGTTGACCGATTCCGGATCTTCGGTCCGATACACCGCATTGAAGATTCCCTGCACTTCGATCACACCGTTGCCTGTGACGGCGTACTGTTGCTGGGAATCGCCGAGGGCCGCGTACAGAACATAGACACTGCCGTTGTTGGGGTCTTCGTTCCCTGAACTGATCGCATTGGCGGCATCTCCCTCTTTCAACAGCAAGATGCTGCTCCAGGTCGCATCCGACTGAGGGAATACGATCCGATAGTCATCGTTTGGCCCCGCATCCATGGGAGGCGGATAGTCCCCTGTCTCGCTCAGCCGAGCCGGCGAAGCATTCGCGGTTATGTCGACCCATGTGGGGTTGCTCATACTGCCGTCGTAGCGATACACCCCAGGCACGGCGTTGGGGTTGGCGTTCTGGACGGTCGAGTTGCCACTGGCGACGTAAATCCGCTGAGCATCGAGCGGGTCCACGATGATTTGCGTGATCCCCTGGCCATACAATGGGTTGTAGGCGTCCGGGCCAGTGAGCAAGGTCCATGTCGCACCGCTGTTTTGCGACATGTAAACCCCGGTTCCAGCGAAATTATCCCCCGTGGCTGGGACAGGAATATTCGGTGTCTGGTCCGGCAAGCCGGGTTGGCTCTGGTTGCTGATACCGTCGTAAGGCCCGTTATCATTACCGGTGGCGAAGTAAACAATGCTCGGATCCGTCGCGGCGACCGCGATTGATCCGCCGTAAAGGACGACATTCGGGTCGCCTGTGTTGTCGAACAGTTGGGTCCAGGTCAGGCCGGCATTGATTGTCTTCCAGGCTCCACCACCGGCGGTGGAAATGTAGATCACGTCGGAATCGGTCGGATCAACGGCAACACTGGTGATTTGCCCGCTCGTCGGCAGTTGACCCGGTGCCAGGGACTGATCAGTCGTGGCGGGTCCGACATTGAACCACGAATCGGTCAGGGTCGATGGGTTGGTCACCCCGGTTCCCTCGACCGTCAACTGCTCCCCGGCAATTGTCAGGCTCCCCTGCAATTGCAGCTGGGCCTGGTTGGCAACGACTGTACCCCCGATCAGTGACCCGTCCGGTTGGAGCCGACCGACCTGGCCAAACGCCTGGCTGTTCCCGGCGGTCACGATCCCCGCGTCGATCCACGTGGTACCGCCGTACGTGTCCGCTCCATCAAGAAGAAGTTCCCCTTCACCTCGTTTGATGAGGTCCGAGCCGTTACTGGCAACGGTGATCTGGGGTTCGAGGGTGTTCGCCAGGCTGCCGGTAAACGTGATGGTGTAAACCGTCCCGTTGATCGTGGTCCGGTCTGTGACGGTCACATTCCCGGGTCCGATGTTCGACAGGTTCTGGAGCGCGGTTTGGACCTGGGCGGCGGTGGCGTTGAATGGAATCGCCACAGTCGTCTGTCCATTGAACGTCAGATTATATGTTCCGGAGGTCTGGAACACACTGAGCGTCTGAACAGCCGACAGTGTGGCGCTACCGGCCGTCACGACGGTGGTGGTCACTGGGACGCCGGCCCCGGTGATCAAAATGTTGGTGGTGGCCAGAAGGTCGCCGAACGTGACGGTGTATTGACTCCCGGACGGAATCGCGGATTGGGTGACGGTCACGAACCCGCCGGCCCCACTGATGCTTGTCAAGGTGTCCAGCGCGTCCTGGACCTGGAACGCGGTCGCGTTATAGGGGAGAACCGGGGTCGTCTGTCCGTTGAACGTAAGGGTGAACCCGCCGCTCGACCCGTACACCTGGATCGATTCGACAGTGGCTTGCGATCCGCTCCCGGCCGTGATTATGCTGGTGAGCACCTGGTTCGTTGCATCGCCGACTGCCCCGAGCAGATCTAGCCGGGTGTTGGCATCGGTGGCGATCCGTGTGCCTGCACTGAGCGTCATTGGCCCGCGCCAGGCGTCGTCCTGAGACACGATGACCAGCGAAGCCTCCGATGGGTTCCCATCGACCGTGGTGATCCCCGAGACTGTGACCTCGGCGATGTGATTGGTCGTCTGGTCTGCCTGGGGAGTCGCAGTGAGCGCTTTGATGTCGGTGGCATGGTCGGACAGGATGACGGTGAACACGTCATCGGAACGGGTCACTGTCACATCGTTACCGCCATTGGCGGCGACGAAATTGGGCAGGTTGTTCAGGGCATCCTGGACCTGCTGCGCGGTTGCGGTGATGGGAATCGCGGGAGTCGAGGGACCGTTATTATACGACAGCTCAAACGTGAGTGTGGACGCGACGATCTGGACGGAATCGACGGTCGGGGTGGTGGTCACCGTCGGGCTTGTACCCCCGGTCCCGGTGGCGGTGATCAGGTTCGCTGGAAGGGTGAGATTCAGACCGGCGAGGCCGCCACCAAATTGAATATTGTACTGCGTGGCCCCGGCGACCGGGACCTCGGTGACGGTCGAGAATCCGTTCAACCCCGTCGTGACAGTCGCCTGGGAGACGACCATGAGGTTGCCGGTGACGGTCCCGAGGGTGAGCAACCCGAGGTTGATATGAGCCAGCCCGTTCCCGAAGGTAACGGTATACGCAATACCGCCGGGCAGCAGGGCAGCCTGGGTGACGGTCAAATTCTGGGCACCGAACAAGGATGCCAGTCCTGCCTTGATGTTGGCGGCGGTCGCTGTGGCCGAGAACGGTGCGAACGTCGTGGTCACCTGAGTTGTCGGGTCGGTGTACGTGAGGGTATACGTACTCGCCGGATTCGTCAGGTAAACATCAATGGTTTGTTCGTTGGAAGCGGTGGCATTATTATTTGAGACGTACTGCGTCTGAACCGTGACGGGGGTCACATTAATCAGCGGCAGCGCCGTGTTCGCACTGGCGCTGCCCTCGAAAGTGATCGTGTACTGGGTGCCGCCTGGGATTGCACCCTGGGTGACGAGCACGGTCATGTTGAGTGCTTTGATGCTCGACAGCTTATCCAGCGCGGCCTGCACCTGGGCCGCGGTCGAGTTGTACGCCAGTGTGGTCGTCTGCCCGTTGAACGTGACGGCGAAGGCACCGTCGGTTAGATAATCACTGATGGTCTGAGTATCTTGTTGCAGCGGAGTCGTGCTTCCGTTCTGCTGGATGGCGCTGGTGATGCTGAGGACCGTGTAGGTGATCGCGGGCTCAGACATATTGGCAAGGGTGCCGCCGAAGGAGATGGTGAACTGAAGGCCGCTCCCGGACGGAGCCGACGACACAATCACGCTCCCCCCAACACCGCCGATGGTGGAGAGAGCATTGAGCGCGGTCTGAACCTGGGCTGCCGTGGCGTTGTAAGGGAGGATTGTGGTCGTCTGCCCTTTAAACGTCAGGGTGAACGCCCCGGCTGTGCCGGGACTCGTCGCCGTGATGGTCTGGAGTTCCCCATGCTGGACGACCGAAAGGGCATCCAGAGCCGCCTGGACCTGGAGGGCCGAGGCCCCGATCGGGATCGCACTGGTGGTCTCACCCTGAAATGTCAGGGTAAAACTACTCGGGGCGGGAGTGAGGAAACCGGCCACACCGATGAGCTGAGCAGGACTGTTCAGGGACAGGTGCTCATTCGTAACATTGATACCACTCGAGACCCCTCCGTTCAGGTCAGCGATCGACTGACCGAGCTGCAACACCGCCCCGGATTCGATCGTGGTATTGGTGTTGTTGTACACTTCCTGGGTGGTTGTCGTGCCCGTGGTGGACAGCCCCAGTGCGGTACTATTATTGACGGTGAGGATGCCCTGCTGGACATCGGTCGCCCCGGTATATGTTCCAGATCCATCCAGAATCAGTTGCTCCGATCCAAACTTGATCAATCCGCCGGGCATTCCGCTCGGGTCACCGTTAGGACCGTCCACGATCTGGTTCGCGGTGGTTTCATCAAGGATGGTACCCGTCACCGTCAAACTGTTGCTGACGGGGGCCGTCTCAACCCCGTTCACCAGGATAGGGACCAACTCGACCCCAATCCCGGAACCGCTCCCCGCCGGATTCCCCCCCGTCCCGTCGAGTAGGATCTCACCGGACCAGATATTGGCTCCGCCGAGGCTCATCAACGCGCCTTTGCCGTTGATAAATGAGTAGTTCAAGTCTGTCGGCCCAACCCCCTGGAGGCTGATGTTCTTGTCGATGTTGATCGACCCACTGGTGGGGGTGAGGGCCTTGAGGTGAACGGCCGCCCCGGTGCTCACGTAAACCGGAGCCTGGACTGTCGATCCGAGCGTATTGACGAACGGACCGAAGGCAATGTTGGCCTGAGCGGTGATCCACCCCTGCTGGACGTAGGTAATCGTCGTGTAGGTGTTATTGACCGGCAGGATCAACTGGCCAAGCCCGACTTTCGCGAGGTTAGCCGGAGTCTGTGGTGGAGGAGCGTCGGTAATGCCGCCGAAGCCGTTCCCCGCAACGTTCGACACGGTCAGGCTATAGTCGCTGGTGAAGTAAGTCGAATCCGAGGAGGGGTGGCCGGTTCGGGTGTCCAGGGCAACACCGATCGCGGCTGTCGGCGCTGCCGCCGAAGCAAGTAGGGTGATCGACGAGAGTGTGCCTCCTTGCCAGATGTTAATGCCGGTCGCACTGTACAGAGCACCGACGCCGTTGAATCCGAAACCGCTAAGCGTCAACGGGTTCGAGATGAGGAGTTTGTTGGCATCGTGGGTAACCGAATCGTCATCCAGGTTCCTGCCCTGTGGCGAGGTTTGCGCAGCCCCGGGAATACCGGCCTCAACATCGAGTTGGAGAGTGGCCCCGTTCAAAACACTGGCACCCCCCGTGCCCAGTGCCTCCGAGTCACGGATGTCCAGGGTCCCGGCTGAAACGATCGTTGCTCCGGTATAAGTGTTCGCGTTGTTGAAGATCAGCTCGCCGGTATCAACCTTGGTGACCGAGTACGGGGCGACGGGGGACGAGATGACGCCGCTAATCAGGAGTGATCCGGGAGCGGCACCAGTCCCGATGGTGACGTTGGATCCGTCCGGGTTCGGACTGCCGATGATTACAGGCCCGGCCCACTCGTTGTTCCCGCTGATACTGGTGAACGACCCTGCGTTTGCCAGTCCGGCTTCGCCACCCCCGTTCAGAGTGAGTATCTTGTTGATGATGGTGAGGTTCCCGGTCGGGTCGTTCAACCGGAGTTGTCCCTGGCCAGTCAGATTCGAGTTGACGATCACTTCCTCGGTCGGGTCCGGGGCGGAGGTAGCTGCGGTGGTCGCCCCAAGGCCAAGATTGTTTCCGACTGTCAGAATCCCGTCATCGACGGTCGTGACCCCGTGGTAAGTGTTCGCTGCGTTGAGCTGGACTTCCCCCGTCCCTTCCTTGTTCAGGTTTTGGCTTTGCCCGGTGTTACTCACCACACCGGTAATCGAGAGAACGCTGCCGAGGTTTGCCCCCATGTAGACCGCTGCTGTACCGGACTCCAGAGTAATCGGTCCGGCCCAGGTGTTGGTCCCGGCCAGGTTCAGGAGGGCTCCGGCATTCCCGAACCCGAACCCGTTGAGAATCAGCGATTCATTCACTGGCCCAGTGACGTTACTCAGCGCGAGGGTCGAGTTGGTCCCGACAGTGGTCGTGTTGGCCCCGCTGCCCAGGGCATTGGCGTTGGTGATCTCAAGAATGCCGGACGCATTGTCCACCTTGACTGGGCCGGTGAACCCGGAGTCATCCCCGGACAGCACGAGAGTGCCGGTCCCTTCCTTGGTGAGGGTTGACCCGGTGGTCCCGGAGAGTTGGCCAGTGATGGTGAGCAGGCCGCCGTTGTTGATCGTGAAGAACTGGTCGCTGCCGGCCGACGCTCCAAGGGCCGTGTTGATCGCCAGGGTGTTGTTCACCGACAACTGGGCAACGACCAGCGCACCGCTCCCAGGAACCCCTGGCAGGCCCAGAGTGATCGCGTTGCCGCTGAGAGTATAGCCGGTTTGGGATGTACCCGAGAAGGTGATCGAATCGATCTGCGCACCGGTCAAGTCGTTATTCGCCGTCAGTTGGGTCGGCCCGGCGGGGAATACCAGGTCGTCGACCTGCGTCGCCGCTCCTGAGGGGGCCTGATTCCCGACCCAGTTCGCAGGCGTGCTCCAGTTGTCATTGGCTCCGGCCCCGCTCCAGGTGAACGTGGTCGGGGTCGCCCGATCTTCCAGTTCCTCCACCCGGAGGGACGGGAACGGACGCAGAAAGGAGGGCTTGCGAGAAAACCGGGCGGTCGAGCGGGGACCCCGGGCGGTGTTGAACATTGAAGCACTCCAGCGATAACCGAGTGAAGCTGGGGGAGAAAACGCCAAGCCCGGCGAGATTAGCGGTTATGGAAAGTTACCAGCCATCTTCAGGAGGAACAACAAAACTGATCCAGAATCTCGCAGCCGGGGTGACGTGGCCAGAACGTAACCCTGGAATTCAACGCAGATCACAGTAACCGATTTCGTACTAAACTCCGTGCAACGATCACAACCCAGACAACCGGGCAAAATGCACCCCGGTAGTCCGGTCGAACAGATCAACCTTGACTCCAATGATCGAGCAAAATGACGTCCGCCTGACACTGCGTCATTCCTACAATCCCTCATTCCGTCATTTCCTGGAAAACCACTCCTACTTCTCCAACCTGTCTGCGAGGAATCTCGCACCAGACAGCGGGTCTTCTCTCCTGGCTCCCACTCAGAGTGTGGGAACACGGTCTTCGATGCTTCGCGTCGCGGCCTGGACGACCCGGACGCGCAACGGAGGGTCCGACGGAAGTTGTTCGCGCCGGACCGGCACGCCCCGCATAGCGGGGGAAAACACGTTCCCACGCGGAGCGTGGGAACGAGGGGAATAACGGAATTGTCCAGCAAACCGTTCGTACCCCTCTCATTGGATCGTGCTTGGGCGGGGAGCCGCAGTGGACGAGTCGCGAGGTTGGTGGGTCGGACATCGATCCGTCCCCCACCTCTTGACCGTGGATGGGGCGCGGGAGTGGATGAATGCGGAGGCACATGTCCCATCTTCTACCCACTCCCAAATACGACGGACAAACAGGCGGAACAGATTGCCCCAAACCGAGTGTGAGACGGAAAATTTGTCAGAATCGGGTCTCCCCGCGCAGCAAACACCGGTCAGGCCTGATGCATGTGTGGTGAGATCCGAGCCGAATTCACCCGCGGCTTCGATTGTGACGCTGAAGAATTTCCGAATCGCGCTGAATGATTCGACACAATTTCCGGATCGATAGGATGTTGTAACGATTTTGTCGTGAGCTGTGAACCATTCGTGATACGGCCTGAACCCCAGTTCTCACCTAGCCGGGCAGATTCCTCACCGCCGCTCGAGCCTCGTCTAAGGTCCGAACGTACCCTCGTACCGTGACAAGATTGAGTCGCCCATCGAATCCTGCGAACAGCAGGGCGGTGTGGGGCAGTTGCGTCGCTCGTGCCGCAAACGCTTTCCGCAACCGTCGGGGGTCAGCACGGTCGGTGGCAGCAATCTCGTGGCGGAGACTCTCGACGGCCCGCCCTGCCCACTGTCTGAGCCGTTCGCAGTCGGTGAGGTAGGCAACGAGCGTCTCATAATGTTCGTGGTAGAACCCGAGGACTTCTTCCGGCACCTGTTCCCGACCGAGGTTTCGGAGGTGGGCTTCCAGATCGGCCCAACCTTGCCAGTGCGGGTGGGCATCGACCATCTCGACTACCCGAGCGTAGGTACAGGTGACCACTAACTTCAGCACCCGCAGGTAGTCTGGCGATTTCACTTTGACCCGATACACCACCTGATACCCGTGCTCGATGGTGATGACCGTCCCTTCCTGGTCAGTCCCGGCGATTGAGGCGAGCAGGCTGTCGATCTGTTCGGCCAGTGTGGCTCCTGGCGGAGCGAACTCGTCCACGGGGATGAGGGCGAGGGTTCGGGCCAGATCCCGCACCTCGGTGTAGGTTTGATATCGCCACTCCGCGCGGTCGAAGACAGCCAGCAAGACGAGATCCTGGCGGTCGCCGTAATTTGTGATCACCCGGGTTTCCGGGTGGAGGAATTCAAACACGAGGGTCAGTCCCTCGCATTTTGGCTGAGGCTCAAGGAGAGCGGGGTATCGTTCCGCCGCTACCCTGCGGGCAGCCCCGAGGAAGTCGAATCCTCGCTGACGTGGCAGGGCATCCTCATCCTGGGGGCCAGACCCCGGCCCGCCCTCGATCATTCCCCGGGTGGTGAAGTACACCCGCCCGGCGTGCTGAAACCGTTGAATCAGTGTACCATCGAGCTTGCGGAGGAAGTGCAGCCGGGGGTGAATCCCGTCGACAGTGGCGGCGCCCAGGCCGGAGAGGTCGTGGACCGAGACGTTTCGCTCGCCCAGGTTGTAGATCTTGACCAGTGGGAGCGACACCAGCTCGAACGGGTCGCGGCGATACACAACCCCCTTGGCAAGGAGTTGATGGGGCTCCTGTGGGGTGAACAGGAGGGGGCCGGCGTTGGCCAGCACGAGGTCTCCGCTGACCCGCTTGACCAAAAGCGGGTCGGAATCAATGCGCTGCAAAATGGCTGCGGGGTTGCAGCGAAGTTCTTCGAGTAAGTGGTCGAGCCGAAGGTTCATGGGGTGGTCGGGGTCGAGTTCCGTCGTCTGGTGTTGGACGCCGCTGGGCAGTGGTGGGTTCGGGTAGTCGGTAAACGAACCCGTGCTTTCGGCCAATCGTGTTGGTATAGTGCCCATCGACCCCACCTTCGGCTGCGACGCCACGGCTCGCCGGGACATCCCCGGCAGCCAACCTCGTCACCCTCTTCGTGTGGAGACTGACCGATGGCAGACTGGAAGAAGCTGGCCAAGAACCTGATTCTGGCCGATGGGTACATCGAGCGGAAAGAGACTGAGATCATCAAGAAGGAGTTGCTTGCTGATGGGATGATTAGCAAGTCCGAGGCGGAATTCCTGCTGGATCTTCGCAAGAACGCGCCCAAGGCGGTTGCCGAGTTCCACCAGTTCGTTTTCGACGTGGTCAAGAAAGCGATCCTGGCGGACGGGGATATCAGCGCGACGGAGGCCGCGTGGCTCCAGAAATTCATCCTCGCTGACGGTGTCGTTGACGACCTGGAGAAGCAATTCCTCCGGGAACTCAAGGCCCAGGCCAAGTCGACCAGCAAGGAGTTCGATGCGCTGTACGCGAAGTACGCCGGGGCGTGAGTGGGATAAATCTGGATCAAAGCCAAAGCAATGGCCCGCAGATGACGCTTCAGAATGGCCCGCAGATGACGCTGACCTACGGACGCAGATGAAATCCAGATCAAATCAAATGAATTTTGACCAAGATCTTATCTGCGTCGAAGTCTGCGTCATCTGCGGGCCATTCTGCAGATGTCACGTCGTGAACCGATTCGCCCGGAACAGTTCAATCGAGTGGTCCGTTCGGCCCGATTCCGCCAGGTCTGCCAGAATCTCGCCGACAACGGGAGCGAATTTGAACCCGTGCCCGGAGAACCCGCCTGCGATCACGACCTGGGCATGGTGTGGGTGGACATCGATCACGAAGTGTTTGTCCGGGGTCAGGGTATACATGCACACCTGGCCCTTGGTCATTTTCCCGGTGTGTTCCGGAACATGGAGGTTGAGGAAGGACTTGACGACGACCTCATCATCGGGGACCAGATTCCAGTCCACCCGGGTTGGATCGGGAAGGTGTGGTGCCCCGTAATGTCGGGCGACCTTGAGCCCGTAAGAGTCGATCGCGGGCAAGCCATAGAATGGCCCTCCCGGAACGTCAGCGATAAAGATCGGGAAGCAATCCCGACGGAAGTCGCCAGACGGACACCCCACATCGAACCACAGGAGCACCTGTCGCATCACGGTCAACGGAATGCGAAGATCGGCCAGAATCGTCGTCGCCCACGCCCCCGCGGTCACAACCAGTTTCGCAGCGTGGTAGATCTCGCGGTCGGTCGTGACACTCACCCTGCCAGGGGTCGCGGTCCAGTTTTGGACCCGTTCTTCCGGGTGGATCTCGGCCCCTATCGCCACTGCTGCATCGATGTGAGCCCGGACGCAGTCTTCGACGTACAGGAAGCCAGCAGCCTGCTCCAGAACCCCCTCGTAGCCGTCCTCGAACTGGAATGGGAACCGGCTCGCGATGTCCCGGGCGGTGAGGTCTTCGACCGCGAGGCCGTGGCGGTCCGCCGACGCCCGGACCCCGGTCACGAGTTCCCCGTTGACCGGACCGATGTTCAGGCACGGGCACCCGGTGAGCAGATGTCGGCCGGTCCGCTGTTCAAGGGCATACCAGAGGGTGAACGCGCGGCGGAGGAGGGGAACGTAGTCCGGGTGCTCGGAATACGCGGTCCGGATAATCCGGGTGTGGCCGTGGGAACTCCCACGGGCATGGACGAGCGGAAACTGTTCCAGCCCGAGCACCCGCCGGCCACGGCGAGCCAGCTCGAAGCAGCTCGCCGACCCCATCCCACCGACCCCGAGCACGATCACGTCGAAAGTGCGGACCATGAGGCCGTTCCACAGGCGAATCGTCGTAGATTCAATTTTGATCCAGACGAAAGCAATGGCCCGCAGATAACGCAGACTTCGACGCAGATAAGATCTTGATCAAAAACCCGGTTGGTCTTATCTGGATTTGATCTGCGTCGAAGTCTGTGTCATCTGCGGGCCATGTCTTCTGACCGACGGGGTCACCTGAGATCCTGTGCCGTCACTGCCGTCAGGCCAAGCAACTTCCGCCACGCCTCGGCAGTCGGTGCCGTGTCCTTTCCGGTCAAGTCCCGCAGTGCTGTCAGTGCGACGCGGTGGTAGGGCGACAACACCCCGATCTCCTTCGGGATCAGCTTCTCGCGAAAGGTCTCGGCCTCGTCGGCCGTGACGGCCCGCTCGCGGATGAAGAAATCGAACCGCTGGAGTTCCGGCCACGGGTGCGCATCGGCCACCGTCAGGGTGGCTGAGAAATCCCCGCGCAGGTAGGTCACATCGACCCGGATCATGAGATCCGGTGACGACTGGCGGTAACCCTGGGAGGGAGTCGGAAGCGCTTGCCCCTGGATCGGGACTTCGGCCGTGATCGCCTCGGCCGACACCGTGCCGGAGTTCCCCGGTGAGTGGCACATCATGCAATTGCGGTGGTGGTTCATCTTCACCACCTCTCGCACCACCAGCCGCTTCTTCTCCCCGGTCTCCCTCATCGTGGGCAATCGTGGGTCGGGCTGGTCGAGGATGGCCACGAGTTGAGGAATGAGATCCGACCGGTCGAGCCGAGCGATGGCATCGGCCGACCGCTTCGCGACGGTGGGCAGTGGGTATCGGAGTCCTTTCAGCAGGATCTCGGTGTAGTCCTTGTCCCGGCGAACCTTCAGGGCGTCGATCGCAGCGAACCGAATCTCATCTTCGGGGGAGAAGATCGCCATCCGGGCCAGGGCCTTGGTCGCCTCGACGTGGGGGGCCGCGGTCAGGTACTTGACGAGCCCCAGTCGCATTTCTGGGGATTCGGCAGCGAGCATCTGGGTGAGGGCTGCGATCCGGGCGACGGTCACGTGTTCGGCGAGGGCCTTGTCGGTCTTGGAGCGGGAGGCGTCTGCCTGGTCGGAGAATGTGGAAAATTTCTGCCAAAATCCGGGGGTGTGAACAATCAGTCCACCAAAACTGTCGGGCTGGACAGCCACTGGAGAGGCTTGTGGCGGTACCGCTGGCTGTGGGGTTAAGCCAGCGTTGCTATTCACGCCACCGCCTATCATCATCTGGTCACTCAGAGCCTGCCGGACGAGCCCCACCGCTGCGCTGAACTGTCGGGTCCGTTCGCCGGAGGAGCGGCAGTCGTCGCCCATTGCGAAGGGGAGCCCGGCAAGGTCGGGGCGGTTTTCCAGGAGGGCGACCATGAACCCGTCGGATTTCGTCGCGTTCAGGTGGTTCATCTTGGCGAGCTGATGAGCCGTTTGCTTCGTCAGCTCGTTCGGGTCGATCTTCGCCGGTCGTGACTGGAATCCGACTTCGGGCACCCGGGCCAGGTCATCGGTCAGGGCTGGCCCGGCTGGTGGGGCGGATGGCGGCGGGGTCGGGAGGAGATCCTTGACCGGCGTCTTGGGGTCGATGGTGAAGTGGAACCGGGGCGGGGTTTGTGCAAATTGGACGATCGCACGGTCCACCATGATCCTCTGGACCTCGGCTGGTGACGGGGTCGGCGACCCAAACCCGGGTATGCTCACTGGAGGTGGCGCGACCGGCACGCCCCCGGGTGTCGCCGGGATCGGGACAGGTGGTGGCAGATTGCTTCCTGGTCCCGGCTGGGCCAGGAGCCCACCCGCGGAGATCACCAGCCCAGTGACGACCAGCACGAACTCACGGAACCCCGGACTTCGATTGCGATCCATGACGTGTCCCTCCTGGCGCGAATCGGATCACCGACCCCAGACCCACGCAGGGGCCGGTTGAATGAGATCCTACCCGGACCGGAGGGTCGAATGCAACCTGTGGCCGGAAATTGCGAGTGAGGAGTGCGTGGATCGCTATTTGCACTCCTGTTGAGCGGTCGGGGAATTCCGGGCACATGACAAAACCCCGTTCCCATCCGTGGGGGGGAGGGTGTACAATTCCAATCGCTGCCGGAGAGGGTGAGATCGATGGTGATGAAGAACCGACACAACGAAGCTGGTCCGGCCGGATGGTGGGACGACTTGCCGCCCAGAGCCCGAGCGCGGTTCGGGGCCGACACGACCGACTATTCCGCTATTGGGAGTCCACCTCATCCCCGTGGCCCGGCTTACAGGCCGACTTCCGACACCTGTCGGGTCGTGCCCGAATGGGTGAGGACTCTGAATGGTTTCGCCCTCGTGGTCTTCGCCGTCCTTGCGGTGGCGATTGCCAACATGGCCATCCTTCTCGTTGCTGTATCCTACGTTGCCTCCGGCTCGGCGGGGTCATGAGCGGAACGGCTGACCTGATTTGGTAAGAACTCGTCCAAGATCACAGCCGTGTTTTTCGCCGATCAAA
>PLDW01000287.1 GCA_003136315.1 Gemmataceae bacterium
TCCTTCTCGTGCAACGGTATTGCCTTTAGGCTAGTGGCTGCCCAGTAGCTGAGGTATATGGCCAACTGTAGGGGCAGGAATCGATCACCTACCGTTCGGACCTAAAGAGATGCAAAGCTATGGACGGATAGGTTTTCTGGTTCTCATTTCCATCACCTCTGGTGGGTGTGGCCTGATCCCAAAATACAACCGTCCGCCAACCAATAACGAGTGTTGGATCCCAGACATGAATCAGTCGAAGTGGAACCGCTTACTCTTCGGAACCCGCTGGGAAGGGGAACGGGCCAAAGTAGGTCACTCGCAGAGCGAGTGACCGTTTCTTGTTGTGCCGTAGGGGATGATATTTGCCAGATTCTCTGATCGTCAGAAACGGCGATCGTCTCCATTTGTGGTTCAGCAGGTGCAGCAGCACACCGGGGTGCCACCCATCATCATGCAGCAGGTGCAACCGGCCTTCATGCAGGCCATCACGCAGTCGCAGCAGCCCTGGATCATGTCGCAGCAGCCCTTGTCGCCGCTGGTGCAGGTGATGATACAGCCGTCCTTGGTCATCTCGCACTTGCACATGCCCATCGTCATGTTGCAGCAACAGACCATCATCCCGTTCATCATGCAGCAGAAGGTACACATCCCGCCGGCCATCATGGTGCAGAGGTTCTGCATCATGGCGCAGCTTGCCGGGTCGGTGCAGGTGCAGGTGACCTTCATGCCACCAGTACACTTCTCCATTTTCATGGTGCAACGGGGCACCATGACCATATTCGGGGACATTGGGGTTGCGGTCCCGGGCATCATCGGGCTCGTCCCCATCCCGGTCATCCCGTTCATCGGACGTTCCATCATCATCGTACCGGTCATGATTGTCGCTCCTTCTGTCACAGTTTCCGGGTCAAGATCCACGAACACGAATCGATCCCTTTCCCGGCCATCCCAAGGACCGAGAAAATCAGGTAAATTCCCAGAGGAACTTGCCTTTCGCCCTGGAGGCGGGTAGAGTATCTTGAGATCACGACTAAGTTGATGATCTTACTTGTCGCTGTCTCCTGTCACAGGATTGAGAACTCCGTTCCGAGGCTGTCATGTTCGAGCACCGGTTGCGGGAATATTTCGCCCCATCCACCGGAGCGGTTCTGACCGCTGCCCCGAGTCCGGTTGGATTCGTCCCGTGTCCATGTCCGGTGTTCGCGGGGTTCAGCCTTCCTCAGCAAGCATTAGTGGCGGAGGTCTACCGACTGGCCCGGGCCATGACCGAGGCCCAACTTCGCGAGGCCGCCCGGATCTTCCCGCCCGCCTTTTCGCTCAATTAACTCCTCGGCCGACGAGACATCGCGAAATCGGATCGGTGTTCCAGCCGGTCCGGTTTCGCTTTCAGTTCCCTATCAGATACATGTTTCGACCGTCCCTGGCCAGGACCAATAGATGGGCAAGGACTGACTCTGTCAGTTTCCTTATTCGCGTCGGAATAGTCAACTCAAATTGAATCCGACTGCACAAATCCATATGCAGCCAGGACTAAAGAAGCGTGGTGGTGCCAGCCCACCCAGGTCCGGCCTTCAAAGTGATCGAGCCCGAGAGTGCGTTTGAGCCACTCGAATCGGTCGATGGCTTGCTGCAAGGGCGTGTTCTCGGGCGTGCCCTCCGACCTCAGACCCGGTCCCGCGAACGCCCCCAATCCGCCCCGCAACGTCTGACCGTCGTGATACCCCTCGTCCGCAACAACACCCGTGGCCGCCCAACCCTCGCGGACCAATTCCTCAAGTAACCCCTTTGCGATTTCGGGTTTTCCCACTGGCAGACGAAAGCCGTCTGGAACCGTTTTTTCAACGGTGGCAGAATGCTCCCGGAGCCAGTAACCGGGGAGGTAGAGTCGGGTAGCAAGGGGAGTGTAGCCGAACGACCCCGCTCGCCCGACCACGACCGCGATCTGGCAATTCATTTTCCGGCCGAACGGGCGTGCGAATTGTCTCTGGGTTCCGACCGAGTGTCGCCCCTTCTTTGGGATCACCCCATCGTGCACCACCCACACCCCGGGGTTCTCGCGAACGGTCATGGGGAGCAAATCGCGATACCGGGCGAGCACCCGGCTGGCGTCCCACGGGCTGTTGCTCACGAAATGTTGGAGGGCCTGGGCAAAGTTGGTCGTACCCGTATCGTCCGCCTTCACCCGGGTTGCGATCGCCTCGACATTCTTGCGGTTGATCCCATCGAGAAGGCCACGTAGATACAACCGGAACCAGCGGGACTGATCGGCCCGGGTGAAAATGTCCGCAAACTGATCGGCGTACGTTTCCAGCCTCCCCAGCCGGCTGGCATCCAGAGGAGGAAGCGGGACCGGAGCCATCTTCGACCCCCCGGTCTGTCCGGGGGAGGTCGGAACAGCCACCGCGGCCTGGGGTGCGGGCTTCACATTATTGATGACAATCATTGTCATCTTAGTAGTATTACCACCTCTCCCCTGTGTCGCAACAGGGATTTCGCTCTTTCTGGGCCTGGGGGGTCCAGCTTTGTCAGGTTCCATCCGGTGTCGCACTCGTATCATCCCGACCCCGGAGGGGTCGCAGCCATTAGCCGGTGGTTGAGCGCAGCTCCACCACCGGTTTGCGGGGACAACCGCCCCAACCCCGATACCCCCACCTCCCCAGCTTCGCGCTGCGCTGGGGTAAATCGTGCTTGAGTCAAAGCCTCCGTCACCGCCGCCGGTGGTATCGCTGCGCTCAACCAGCGGCTAATCGCTACGACCCCTCCGGGGTCGTTCTGTGATCCCGAGTTTACTGATACCGCCATTCGGATTTGGACAGCGAGCTTCGCCGGAGGCTTGTCGGTGTTCCAGGCAAATCGCAATCTGGGCGAGTAATTTGTTGCAGACGACTTTCCGTTTGGTATGATTGAGGTATTGAACCTGCCGTCGCGCTTCCTCCCTCCGCGCGCCACCCCACGCCTTCTTCCCGCCGCCGGGGCGTTCCATGACTTCGATCGTCCGCTCAATTTTCGTCCTCGTGACGTTCGTCATGGTCGTCGGGTCCGGCCGGACGGCCGATGATCCGAAGGCCGTTGAGTTCTTCGAAACGAAGATCCGGCCCGTGCTGGTCGAACAGTGTTACAAGTGCCACTCCGAAGATGCGGCGAAGGAGAAGAAGCTTCGCGGCGGACTGAAGCTCGACACCCGAACGAACTGGCAAAAGGGCGGCGACACCGGCCCGGCGATTGTCCCTGGCAAGCCAGCCGAAGGAACTCTGATCGCCTCGCTGAAATATGATGGCGACACCCAGATGCCCCCGAAGGGCAAGTTGCCCGCGAGCGTGATCGCCGACTTTGAAGCGTGGGTGAAAGGCGGAGCGATCGACCCCCGCGGAGACGCCACCGCAACCAAGACCGTGGCCGGTATCGACCTCGAAAAGGGCCGCCTGTTCTGGTCGCTCCAGCCAGCCCGCCTGCCCGCTGTTCCGAACATCCCCTCACCGCGGGGCGCGGTCAACACTCCTGTCGATGCTTTCATCCAGGCCAAGTGGAACGAGAAGGGACTGACCCCCGTCAAGCCCGCCGACAAGCGAACCCTTATCCGCCGAGCGTATTTCGATCTGACCGGCCTCCCTCCAACCCCTGAGGAGGTCGATACCTTCCTGGCAGATAACTCACCCGATGCCTACGCGAAGGTGATCGATCGGCTTCTTGCGTCGCCGCAGTACGGCGAACAATGGGCTCGCCACTGGCTGGATGTCGCCCGTTACGCTGAGGACCAGGCCCATACGTTCGCCGTGAAGCCAAAGACCAACGCCTACCTCTATCGCGACTGGGTCGTCAAGGCGTTCAACTCGGACATGCCATACAACACGTTCGTCCGGCTTCAGCTCGCGGGCGACCTGGTTCCCGAGGCCGAGGCTCGGGATATCTTTACCCGACTGGCTGGTCTCGGGTTCCTGGGACTCGGCGCCGATTACTACAAGAACACGGCCAAGGAGCAGGCGATCGCCGAGGAACTCGACGACCGGGTCGACACCCTCACTCGCGGGTTCCTCGGGTTGACCGTCAGTTGTGCCCGCTGCCACGACCACAAGTTCGACCCGATCCCCACCCGTGATTACTACTCGATCGCTGGGATCTACTACGGCACCAACCTCTCCGATTCTCCGCTCGCCCCGCCGGGCGAACTCAAAGCGTACAACGACGCCCAGGCCAAGGTCAAGGAGCAGGACGACACGGTCAACAAATTTCTCGGCCAGGTCGGACGGGTCGCGGCCAAGGATGCCGTTGCGCTGACCGCGAAGTACCTGATCGCTGCCCGAAAGGTTCGCGAGGGCAAGGTAAACGCGGGCCAGGCCGCGAAGGCCGATGGCCTGAGCCGTTACTTCCTTGATCGCTGGGTGAAGTTTGTGGATCCGGCGAACGCGAGCAAAATGCCCGCCCTGTTCAAGGACTGGTTCGCTCTGAAGGCAGACGCCAGGCCCGACGACGTGAAGGCCGCGGCGGAGGGGGTGCAACAGAAACTTGCCGAGGTCGAACTCCCGGACTCGTCACCCGTCGCCAGGAAAGGCAAAGGCGGACCCAAACCCACCGACTCACTGGCCAAGGTGATGTTCCTCGATCAGACGGCCCCGCTGTTTGTCGCTCCGGCAGACGCGGAGAAGCTGTTCCTGACCGATGCCGACAAGCCGAAGCTCAGCGAAATGCGGACCGAACTGGAGAAGCGGAAGAAGGCGTCCCCTCCCGCTCCGCTTCAGGCAGCGGTCGTGTCCGGGAAGGGTCAGGGGATGAAAGTGTACATCCGTGGGAACCCGGCGACCAAGGGCGAAGATGCTCCCAAGGGCTTTCTCCAGGTGCTGGCCACCCCCGACAGGAAGCCAGTCAAGGATTTCACCCGGCTCGATCTCGCCAACGCGATCGCCAGCCCGAGTAACCCGCTCACCGCCCGAGTCTTCGTCAACCGGGTCTGGCACGCTCACTTTGGCCGCGGACTGGTGAACACCCCGAGTAACTTCGGGAAACTTGGCGGCCAGCCGAGTCACCCGGAACTGCTCGACTGGCTGGCGGTCGAATTCGTCAAGAACGGCTGGTCGGTCAAGTGGCTGCACCGGCAGATCATGCTGTCATCGACCTATCAACTGGGAAGTCAGCCAGATGCAGCGAATGACAAACTTGATGCCGAGAATGTCTACCTCTGGCGGTCCACCCGGCATCGGCTGGATGTGGAGGCGTGGCGGGATTCGCTTCTGGCGGTCTCGGGCAACCTGGACCGGACAGCGGGCGGGCCGACGTATGACCTGCGAGATGCGAACGCCAGGCGGAGGACGGTCTACGCGAAAGTGAGCCGACACGAACTCGATGGGCTCTTGCGGCTGTTCGACTTCCCCGATGCAAACGTGACGGCGGACAAGCGGAGCGTGACGACCGTCCCGCAGCAGCAACTGTTCGCCCTTAACAGCGAGTTCATGGTGATCCAGGCTAAGGCCTTCGCAGCCCGGCTGGAGAAGGCCGGTCCGAGCGACGAATCGCGGGTGGCGGCTGCGTACCGACTGGCGTACAACCGCCCCCCGACTGACCGCGAAATGGTGCTGGCGGCAGCCTTCCTGAAACTCCCGACCAGGCCCGACGACAAGCTGACCCGCTGGCAACAATACGCACAGGCGCTGCTGGCCTCGAATGAGATGATGTACGTCGATTGAGACGAGCCCCAGGGGTTTTGAGCCCCAAAGAGGCGGTAGACAATAGTGGTCATGTTCGGGGCTCACCCTGAACGCCGGGTGCCATGCCCACGGCTTTGCGTGGGCATGAAGGAAGCCTTGGGGCAGATCAAGTACCGGCACAATAATGCTGTACGTCGCCAGTTGTGTGCGAAAGCGGAACGGTTTTGGGTCAATGGCGACTGATGATTCGGCAATCCGTGCTGAGCCGCTGCGGATCGATCAGGAATCGCTGCCAGTGCCAAAGAAGTTCCTGATTCGTCACGCTGCTTTCATGCCCACGCAAAGCCGTGGGCATGGCACCCGGCCTAGGGCGTTAGCCCTAGGGACCAGTTGAGGGGGTCCACCGATGGGAAATGATGCTGCTTCTCACCTGCCATTCTCCCGTCGGGAGATGCTCCGCCGGACCGGCACAGGGCTCGGGATGCTCGGTCTGGCCGGGTTGCTCGCCGACGACCTCAAGGCCGCCCCGGCGACGGTCTCGGTCAACCCGCTCGCTCCAAAAGCCCCGCACTTCAAGCCGCGGGCGAAGCACATTATCCACCTGTTCATGGGTGGTGGGCCGAGCCAGGTCGACACGTTCGACCCCAAGCCAGCGCTGGAGAAATACCACGGCCAGCAACCATCCGGGGCCGGACTGAAGACCGAGCGAAAGACCGGTGGGTTATTCAAGTCGCCGTTCAAGTTCGCGAAGTGCGGGAAGTCGGGGATCGAGGTCAGTGAGATCTTCCCGGAGGTCGGCAAGCAGATCGATGATATCTGCGTGGTCCGGTCGATGCACACCGATATCCCGAACCACGAGCCTGGCCTCCTGCTGATGACCTGCGGGAACACCCAGCCGATCCGACCGAGCATGGGGAGTTGGCTGCTCTACGGGCTCGGCACCGAGAACCAGAACCTGCCCGGGTTCGTCGTGATGTGCCCGGGAAAGCCGGTCGTCGGCCCGGCCCTGTGGAATAACAGCTTCTTGCCTGGTGTGCTGCAGGGCTGTCACATTCAGAGCCTCGATCCGAAGCGAGTGATCGACCACATCCAGAACCGCTACCTCGGCGCTGACACCCAGCGACAGCAACTCGACCTGCTCAACGGATTGAACCGGATGCACATGGAGGCCCGGCCTGGCGACGATCAACTGGATGCGCGAATCCAGTCGCTGGAGATGGCCTTCCGGATGCAAACCGAAGCCACCGAAGTGTTCGATGTGAACCGCGAGCCTCTGAAAATCCGGGAGGAGTACGGGAAAGGCTATTTCGGTGACGCCTGCTTGGCCGCGCGTCGGCTGGTCGAGCGGGGAGTGCGAATGGTCCAGGTCTTCTACGGCAGCGGGCAGCCGTGGGACGACCACGGGGATCTGGAGAAGGGCCACCGCACCAAGGCGAAAGACAGCGACAAGGCGATTGCGGCGCTACTCCGCGACCTGAAGCAACGTGGTCTCCTCGACGACACCCTGGTGCTGTGGGGCGGCGAGTTCGGTCGGACCCCGACAAGTGAGGGGGGAAACGGCCGCGACCACAACAACCACGGCTTCAGCGTGTGGATGGCCGGCGGCGGAATCAAGGGCGGAATGGCCTACGGAGCGACCGACGAGTTCGGCTTCGCAGCGGTCCAGAACAAGGTCCACGTCCACGACCTGCACGCCACGATCCTGCACCTGATGGGTCTCGACCACGAGAAACTCACCTACCGATACAGCGGCCGGGACTTCCGCCTCACGGACGTATCGGGGGTGGTGGTGAAGGACATCTTGAAGTAGTTTTCAGTTTTCAGTTTTCAGTTTTCAGTCAAACCAAATGGCACCCGATGGCCAGCGGCTTTTTCGGTCGACAGGTCATTGCCGATAGTCAATCCTTGAGGGTTCGCTTAGAAAGCCTCTGGACTCCAGACAACCGCCCTGCCCGCAGGCCGGATGTCCGGTTTGGCTGATAACTGACTACTGACCACTGATAACTCCCCCATGAAAGCCATCCAGCTCGCCGAGCCCAAGCAGTTCCGAATCATCGATGTGCCCGAACCGTCGGCCCCTGGGCCGGGCGAGGCAATCGTCCGGGTCTACCGGGTCGGGGTGTGCGGGACCGACTACTCCGGCTACCTCGGCAAGATGCCGTTCTTTAGCTACCCCCGGATTCCCGGGCACGAACTGGGGGTCGAGGTGGTGGCGGTCGGGCCAGGGGTGACGAATGTCAAGCCTGGTGACCGGGCCTCGGTCGAGCCGTACATCAACTGCCAGAACTGCTACTCCTGCGCTCGCGGCCACACGAATTGCTGTGAGAACCACCAGACCCTTGGAGTCCATTGCGATGGCGGCCTCCGGGCGTTGTTCACCATCCCGGCCCGGAAACTCCACGTCTCGACGAAGCTCACCTACGAGCAACTCGCCCTGGTCGAGACGCTTGCGATTGGGCTCCACGCGATCAACCGGGCACTGCCCCGACCAGAGGAAACAGTTCTGGTGATCGGGGCCGGGCCGATCGGGCTGAGCGTGATCGAGTTCGCCAAGCTGGCGGGGTCGCGGGTGATCGCGATGGACCTGAACGCGCAGCGGCTGGCGTTCGCCCGGGAAAAGATGGGAGTCCAGGAGACAATCCTCGCCCAAACTCTGGACGCAGATGTGAAAGCGTTCACCGAACTGAGCGGCGGGAAACTCGGCAACGTGGTGGTGGATGCCACCGGCAGCGCCAAGAGCATGTCCACCGCGTATAACTTCGTCGGCTTCACGGGTCGGCTGGTCTGGGTGGGCATCACTCAGGACGGGTTGTCGTTCACCCAGCCGCTGATGCACCGCCGGGAGATGACCTTCCTGGCCAGCCGCAACGCCCTGAGCCCGGAATTTACCCGGATCATACGACTGATCGAGGGCGGAATGCTCGACACCCGCCCGTGGATCACCCACACCGCACCATTCGACGGGATGGTCGGGGAGTTCACCAACTGGCTCAAGCCCGAAACGGGAGTTGTGAAGGCAATGGTCGAGATGAACTGAGTTGGTGTCACTGATATAGGAGGCCGCTGAGGCTGTCTCATTCTCGGAGCGNNTACGTCCAATCGTCTTTCCATAGACGCGACTGCCTCAGCGGGTTCCTGGGCGGCTCGGGGAGCCATGCGTCATAAAAAGCTTATCCGCTGCCGCAGTCCGGTGTAGCACCTGGTTTGGCGTTGCCTCGCCGAACGAGCCAGGGTGGCACCACGCCCCAGCGACCCATCTTGGCGGTTGCGAGCTGCAGCGGTCGGGCTGGTGACGACTCTACCGTAGTCCACACCCACTCGAACTCCACGGCCCTCAACGAGATGGCTGGCCCCCACCACTTTTCCCAGGCCCTCGGGCAATACGGCATATCCGCCAGCATGCCCAAGTCGTCCACCCAATGGACCCGATCGTACCGCACGGCGTACCCGTTTTCGAATAGGTCCACATGCCGGAGCACATATCTGTCGTCGCCAATCTCCAGATGCCGAGTAAATGTGCCCCACGAACAGCGAGGCTCAAGCCCGGCCGGCCCCTGAGCCCGGGTTAATAGGTACACCACCCCAAGGCCCTCCAGTGGTCGAACGTCGTTATTTCCACCGCCGGACGAGCCTGAGCATCGCCCAGAGCCCCATAGCCGCGGCGATTGTACTGACCCCCGACGCGACCGCAACAAGCGGGGAGGCTGCGTACCGCAACTGCGGCCAGACGGCAGCTGGTAGAGTCTCGGTATCCGGGGTCGACAGGAAGACGGTGACCATTGCCTCGTTCAGGGAGATCACGAATGCAGTCGCTCCCCCGGCGAGCAGCGCGGGAAGGAGGAGTGGGAGCGTCACTCGTCGCGCCACCTGCCACGGTCCTGCTCCCAGCCCACGGGCGGCGGCTTCCAGGTCCGGGCCGGTCTGGTCGAGGTGGTTTCGTGCGATCAGAAACACGACCGGGAGCCCGAGCAATCCGTGAGCCAGAACAAGCCCGACCGGGTTCCCCCACAGCCCAGCCGCGGACAGTAAAGGAAGGAGCCCCATCCCGAGGACGGCCGGAGGGACACACGCCGGAAGCACCGCCCCGACCGCAGCCAGTGACCGCCCCCGAAATCGGTAACGCGCCACCGCGATTGCCAGCGGAGTACCCGCAGCCAGCGCAACCGCCGCGGCCAGTGTCGCTATCACCAGGCTACGACCGAGTGCCGCGATCCAGCGACGATCGGACGCGAACGCCATGTACCAGCGTCCCGACCAGTCCCCCGTGGGGGGGGTGAGGAACGAATCCGGCGAGAACGACACCCACCCCGCGAACACCACCGGGGCGAGCAGCACAGCGACGACCAGCCAGCCGAGAAGTCGCATCAGGCGGCCCCCCGTACCCGACGGGTGAAGACGGAATATCCGCCCAGAGACCCGCCGACCGCGACCAACAGCACCACCGCCCCAGCCGCGGCCCGCGGCCACCGGTTGTACTCGAACGCCTGGCGATACACTTCGACCGACAGCGTCACCTGTTCCGGCCCTCCGAGGAACATCGGGCCGAGGAATGCCCCCATCCCCCACACCAGTCCGAGTTGGCCCGCGAGGATCATCCCCGGAAGCGACATCGGCAGCGTGACCCGACGGAACGCCGCCCACCGACTCGCCCCCAGGCCCCGCGCGGCGGCCTCCAGGGTCGGATCGATTCGCTGCAACTGGATCAGCAGGACGAGCACGGCATATGGGAGGATCAGGTACGCCTCCGCGAGCACAGCCGCAAAAAGCGACCGCGAGAGGGTCACCGGTTCGTTCACCACTCCCGTTACGACGAGGAATTGACTCACCGGGCCGGCTGCGCTGAGCAATTGTTGGAGCCCGAACACCACAACCAGCACACTCGCCAGCTTCGGGAGCAACACCCCAGCCACTGCGACCCGCCGGGCGGTTTCAGATAGTGATCGGATGAACATGGCGAGCGGGTAGCCCACCGATACCGACACCGCTGCGACCCCGATGCCAAACGCCGTGGTGAATGCGAGGAGCCGAACACCGTAGCGGTCAAGAACCGTGGCGAAGTTCTCCAGGGTCCATGTTCCTGGAGTGAAGAAGCCCCGACCCGAGGCGGGTTCGTACAGGCTGACCCGCAAGAGCAGGACCAGTGGGCCGAGCAAAAGCCCGACGAGCAAAGCGGCGGCTGGGGCCGACAGAAGATAGGGGTGGAAGCGGTTCACGGAATGGCGTCCGCTTCTGGAATCAGCCACGCAGCATCGTCCGGGATACCGACATCGAGTTGCGGCCGCCGGTCATGCGGGGCCAAGGGTCGATAGCGAGCCCGAATCGTCGGTCGGTTGGGACTCTCCAGTTCGACCACCACATCGGGACCGAGGAACGCCCGACTCCGCACCTGGGCCGACCATCGCCGCCGGTGTAGCGCTGCGTCAAGCCCCACGACGCACCGTTCGGGTCGGACCATCACGACGCTCCCCAGCGGATGGCCGAAGAGCACCCCATCGATCAGGTTCGCATCTCCGAGGAAACGGGCCACGAACGCCGTTCGCGGGCGGTCGTATACCTCCCGTGGTGTACCGAACTGGAGCAACCGACCATTGTTCATCACCCCGATCCAGTCCGACACAGCGAGGGCTTCCTCCTGGTCGTGGGTCACCATCACCGTGGTCACACCCGTTTCCTGTTGGAGCCGCCGCAGTTCGCTACGCAGTTGCTCCCGTAGATGCCGGTCGAGATTTGCGAATGGTTCATCGAGCAAGAGTAGGTCCGGGTGAATGATCAGAGCCCTGGCGAGTGCGACTCGCTGCTGCTGCCCACCCGAGAGGTGTGCTGGGCGGCGGTCCCGTTCCGCCGGGGCGATTCCCACTCGCTCCAGGATCGCATCGGCACGGTCCTGGCAAATCGCCCTGGAGACCCCCCGGACTTCCAGCCCGAAGCTGACGTTCCGCCGGGCCGATAGGTGCGGGAACAGAGCATAGTTCTGGAACACCATCCCGGTGTTCCGCTTCTCCGGGGGAAGTCGGGTGATCTCCCGTCCCTTCAAGCCGATCCGGCCAGCAGAAGGGATGAGATAGCCACCCATCAGCTTCAGAAGAGTGGTCTTTCCACACCCGGACGGACCAAGGAGGGTGAGGAAGCCCCCTTTCCCGAGGGTGAATGACAGATCCCGGACGACGGGCGCAGCCCCGTACCTGAACGAGACGCTGCCGACCGTGACCCACGCCTGCGCCTCAACCGTCGCGGAGGACGGTTCGGTCCCAGGTGTCGGCGATGTGCGAACTGTGTTCGGCATAAAGATCGTACGGATAGTATCGCAATCCGGCAAACTGCTCCGGGGTGTGCGGATAGAGTTGTTTCCAGAACGGATCTTCGACCGCCATCCGGGCGGCGACCGCCGGAACCGCTGTGGCCGATCCCTTTCGGGCGAACCCGAGTTGCATTTCCTCCGAGAAGATCGCGTCGATTGCCTTCTCGGCCAGATCTTTGCGATGCGTTCCGGCGGGCACGGCCCAGAACACCTGGACGAACGCTCGGTCCCGGTCCGGGACGGAAGCCCCGAGGTCTGACTTCTCTCGCAGAGCCTGGAGGTATTCAGGGCTGTGCATATTCCCGGCTGCGCAGTCGCCATTGGCGAGGGCCAGGATCATGTCGGTCGAGGTCGGCCACCAGAGCTTCACCGGGCGGCGATTCTCCCGTGCGAACCGTAGCACCCCGTCCAGATCGGTACGCAGCAGGTCGTGAGCCGTCCCGGGCTTCCCGTCCGCGTCAGCACGGATGCAGGCGAACGTGAAGAGGGACATGTAGTAGGCGTTATACAGGCCGATTTTCCCGGCAATATCCGGGCGGAGGAGGTCAGCCCATCGCCGGGGCGGATCAGGGACGCGACCCTTGTGAAACGCCAGGGTCATGACCGAGTCGGGGTAGGTGATCCCGTACCGCTCCTTGAAGACCCAGTGGTCGATTGCGGCGGGGGTGAGGGTCTTGTGGTTGGGGATGTTGTCGAGTGAGAGCTGCGCGAAAAGTCCTTCCCGTGCGGCCGGGAAACCCTGGGTGGCATCCGAGATCATCAGGTCGAATGGCGGTTGGTCGGGTGGCGCGGCCTTGAGCTTTGGGATGCCGTCCCACCATCCGGGGAACAAACTGACCCTGGCCCCGGTCGCGGCCTCGAAGGCGGGAACGAACACCTCCCGCATGGCCACCTCGTGTCCTCCAGCGTAGCAGAACACCCGGAGTTCCTGCCCGGCGAATGGTCCTGCCCCAGACGGCTGCCCGCCACACCCGGAAAGCCACGCGCCCGCAGCCAACCCGGCGGAGGTGCGTAGGAATCGACGGCGGGATGGCAATGACATCTCGACTCCGAAACTTCTCAAGCGCGGAACGCGGAGCGGGGAACGCGGAACAGAACAACGCGGAGCGGGGAACTCGGAACGCGGAACGGGGAACGCAGATACCGATCTGTATTCCCCCTCCGCGTTCTTCGTATTTCGTTCCGCGTTCCGCGTTCCGCGTTCCGCATTCCGCGTTCCACTGATCGCTATTTTTTCCGGAGGATGACCGACTGGCCCGGAGTGGCGGTGTCGTGGATAAGTTCATCATCCTCAAACGTGACCTTGACCTGTTTCAGACTTCCGAGCGGTCGGGTCAGTGTCAGCACCTTGTCACCGAGGCGCCCGGCCACCGCGTATGTCCCTGTCATGGTCCCGCTGTTGCTGCCCCCCTCGACTTTGTGGCTAAACGTCTTATCGGCACGGTATTCCACCCGGTGTGTGGCCCCCTCCGGGTCTTTCCCTTCCCAGGTGCCGATGAGTTTCTGGACCAGTCCGGCGGTCAGTTTCTCGCTCTCGGCCGGGGTCAGAATTCCCAGGGGACCACCGAATGGGTTGAACCCCAGTCCCGGGGTGGGGCCTTGCTGGCCGCCGCTGCCAATTTTCGGCTGCGCCTGTCCTGGGAACCCGGGACCTTTCCCCATCGGACCGGGCCCCTTCCCAGGAACCCCCGGCGGGGGTATCGGGCGGGCGAAGGGAGCCTCGTTCGCCTTGACCTGGGGTGCTGCGTCCTCGTTCTGAACTTTCCATTTGTCGTAAAGGAAATACCCGAGAACCAGCATCACTGTCACCAGAATGCCGAGGATGGTGTAGCGGATCCACGAGTTCCGGTATGACGAGCCGTCTTCGTCCTCGTCATCGTCCCGCTTTTTCTTCTTCTTTTTCTTCTTGGGGCGGTCGTCCTCGTCTTCGACCGCCTCGACGGCCGCGCGAACCGTCTTCTTCGCCGCAGCGGGTGCCTTCGCTGGGGCCGAGGGTGTTTCCTCTTCCACCTCCTCATACGGAGCGCTGACTTTGAAAGAGGTCTCACACTTCGGGCAGGTCAGGCGTTGGCCGATCACGAACCCAGCCTTTGAAGCCAGGCCAGCTCCACAGTCAGGGCAGACAATCCGGTTAAGGGACACGATGGAACTCCGGGACGAGAGGAAGGAATCGTCCTGACAACGACAGTGTAGCCAGCCTCGTGCGCAGTGCAACTGCCACCATCTTGTCATTCATCAAATCGTCCAGTCAAAGTGTATTGATGCCGCGCGGTCATGTCGGCTCCGGTCCGCCCACCAGCGGTCGCTTTCGGATGCGCGAACCCGGTCGATCTGCCTCATCCCAGGAACAAACATCGGTATAATGGGAGTGCGAGNNCAGGAGCCTCGCACTCCCGTGTGCGCGTCTACTCGTCTTCCTGTGAAGCGACAGTATTGGCGAGTTCCTGAATCAGAAGCGCGAACCCTGACTCGCCCGGCCCGGTCTCTACCCAGGACAGCGTCCTTGGAGTGTGGTGGATGCATACGACCCTGCGAAGGTCGGGGACCAGGTTCGACTCCTGGCGGGGACACTCCGCGACACCGAGCGCGGGACGAACGAGTCGCAAACCGGGGGTGACGATGGCAAGAGACGTATTCTACCGCCAATGTCGGCTGGTCAAACGGACTGCGACCGGGGAAATCGTTCAAGTATCGTGGCTTCCGGAACCCCACGCGGCGGCTGGCCGGGTCGTCAAACTGCGCGAGGACGACGGGAGCTGGGACGATGGCTGGGTCGTCACCGAGGCCGGATCCAACCGCCTGGCAAGCGATCAGGTTCCGGATTTCCACCAGCTCAGCAAGGCCCACCTGCGAGCCACCGGGGACACAGAAACGGCCCGGTAACGTGCCGGACCGATCCGCGGAGTCCGGATTTCCCCACCGGTGATAGAATGGCAGCCGACGGGCCAGTCCCGTCGGAGGCCGTGCGATGGGGGGTTAGCCATGTCTCTTGCAGCCGTGCGGCTGAGTTTCCGACCCGATGCTGTCGCGATCCTGACCATCGATCAGCCGGAGAGCCGGGTCAATGTCCTGACGCAAACGCTCTGGATGGAACTGGAGGAAACGGTCGATTCGCTCGCGGTGCGGACGGACCTTCGGGGACTCGTGGTTGCCAGTGCAAAGTCGGGGGTGTTCATCGCCGGGGCCGACCTCAAGCTACTCGTGAACGCGACCCCGAACGACCCGGCGGTCCGGGCGTTCATCGAACAGGGCCTTCGCGTTCTGGAGAAACTCGAAACTCTCCCATTCCCCACCTGCGCTGCGATCGATGGCGTGGCCCTGGGCGGCGGGTTGGAGGTCGCGCTGGCGTGTGATTATCGGGTTGTTGGCACGAACCCGAAGGTCCAACTCGGGTTGCCGGAAGTGAAGCTTGGGCTGATTCCGGGATGGGGAGGTACCCAGCGGCTCACTCGCCTGATCCACCCTCCATCCGCGGCCCAGATGCTCCGGAGCGGAGCGCCAATCGACGCGACCCAAGCCTCTGAGTGGAACCTTGTGAGCGGACATCCTACGCCCGGTGACCTCACCGAGTCGGCAGCCACCTTCCTACTGAGCTTAACCCCCGATCACTGGGCCGATCGCCGACAAGCCAGGCGGCAACCCGTTCCCGAGCCGGCTCGGGAAGCGATGACCGATTCACCGTCGGACGGGACGACTGCGGTGCGTGAGGTCTTGCGGGTGATCCGGGAAGGGGCTGTCCTCCCACTCGTCGCAGCCATTCGACTCGAAACCGAGGCATTTCTGCGACTGGCCGGATCGCCAGAGTCGAAACAACTCATCGCGGCTTTCTTCGCCAGCCGGAAGAAATGATGTGCTGATTCGAGCGGGTTTCCAGCGGACACCTGGGTTCGCTGGGCCGCTCTCGCGTAGCATGGCCGTATGAAGACCACGGACCTGGACCGCGATGCCGCGCGGCGACTCGTGACAGAAACCGTGACGGACCCCACATTCCGCCGCGCCACGTTCGGCGGGGCGATCCGCGGGGGAGGCGGTTCGGCATGGGTCCGGGTCGTCATCCGCCCGATCGACCTCCGCGGCCAACCCCACCTCCAGTTCTCGTATTTCGACCGTACGAAATGCGTGACACGGAACGTCTCGATCCGGGACGCAGGACCTCCGCTCGATGAGGTGCTCGTCCTCGGCTTCGCCGGGGTCCATCTCTCGACCCAGGCGGACGAGATCGACCTTCGCACCAGCAAAAAAGGCAAAATCCACGTTGGTCGACGACCCGCCGCTCTGGAGGCAGACGAACCGGCCCGCACTCACAACCGGGCGAAGGATGTGCCCCTTCCGGAAGGCCGCGCGGACCGACTCCTCGAAGCTCTCGGCATCCTGACCGCGGACGGTCAGGTCCGTCCGACCATGCGGGCGAAGTACACGCAAATCAACGAGTTCCTCAAGCACCTCCTTCACCTGCTCGACGATGCCGGGCTACGGGGACTCGGGCGGCCCGTCGAGATCCTCGATTGCGGGTGCGGATCGAGCTATCTCACCCTCGCTGCGCATCACTACCTGAATCACGTGCTCGACATCCCGGCCCGGATCACGGGTGTCGATGTGAACGACGAGGTGATTCGCAAGAGTCTGCAAACGGCCGACCGGGCCGGGGCCGAGGGGTTGGCGTTTGCGTGTGGACAGATCGGGTCGATCCAGGCGAAGCCGGACGTTGTGTTGGCCCTCCACGCCTGCGATACCGCAACGGATGATGCGATCGCCCAGGCCGTCCGGGGAGAAGCAAGGCTCCTGCTGAGCGTCCCGTGCTGCCACCACCACTTGAACCAGGCGATCCGTCCGGATGGGCCGGCCGGTGTGCTCCGTCCGATCCTTCGGCACGGCATCCTCCACCAGCGCACGGCCGACCTGATAACGGATGCGTTCCGCGCGCTGGCGCTCCGGATCATGGGGTATCGCACGGATGTCGTCGAGTTCGTTAGCCCGGAACATACCGCCAGAAATCTGATGATCCGGGCCGTCCGGACCGCGCCTGCGGGTGAGGCAGCGTTCGTTGCCGAGTACCGGGATCTGTGCCGGTTCTGGCAGGTGACACCGTATATCGAACTCGCACTCGGCGAGAAGTTTCAGACGTTCCTGTCGCAGGGAGATGCATCATGACCCGTTCACTGGGCGGGTGTCTGATCGTTCTGGTGACGGCTGTTGTGGCACTCCCAGCCGACCCTGCCCCACCGGCCCGGTTACCGCGGGACAATCTGCTCGTCTATCGCACCGGGGAGGGATCGTCCGCGCCGGTGAAGACCGTCGCCGACTGGGAACAGCGTCGAGCAGAGGTGGTCCGCGGGATGGAAGCGGTGATGGGCAAACTCCCCGGCCCGGAGAAGCGATGCCCGCTCGAACCGAAGACGGAAGAGGAGGTCGACGCCGGGAGCTACGTTCGCCGCCTGGTGACCTACGCCTCCGAACCCGGCTCCTGGGTACAGGCCTACTTGCTGATTCCCAAGGCGGTACTCAAGGGCGGGAAGAAGGCACTGGCGGTGCTTTGCCTCCACCCGACCGACAACACGATCGGGCATGGGGTGGTGGTTGGGCTAGGGGGTCGTGCCAACCGGGCCTATGCGAGCGAGTTGGCCGAGCGAGGGTACGTTACCCTCGCTCCGAACTACCCGTTGCTCGCCAAATACCAGCCGGACGTGAGGGCACTGGGCTGGGAGAGTGGCACCCTCAAAGCCGTGTGGGACAACATCCGCGGCCTGGATCTGCTGGAGTCGCTTCCATTCGTCGAGGACAAGCAATTCGCCACCATCGGGCATTCGCTGGGAGGGCACAACTCGGTGTTCACGGCCGTCCTTGATGATCGGCTGAAGGTGGTCGTGTCGAGTTGTGGGCTGGATGCGTTCCCGGACTATTACAACGGCAATCCCGCGAACTGGAACCTGGAGAAAGGGTGGTGTCAGACCCGGTACATGCCGAAGCTGTCGACCTACAAAGGCCGCCTGGCAGACATCCCGTTCGACTTCCACGAACTGATCGGCGCTCTGGCCCCGCGGCATGTCCTGATCGTCGCCCCAAAGAAGGACTTGAACTTCCGGGCCGACAGCGTCGATCGGATCGTTGCCGCTGCGCGGCCGGTCTTTGAACTCTACGGTCACGCCGACCGGCTGTGGGTCGAACACCCGGACTGTGACCACGACTTCCCGCAAGAGATGCGGGAGAAAGCGTATAAGCTGATCGATGCGGTGCTCAAGGGAAAGTAGCCTGCTCATACAGGAACCCGCAGAGGCTATCACATTCCAGGAGCAAACATCGGTCTAACGGGNNCTCCTGCCGAGCGTGAAGGTGGTACGGCTCGGCAGGAGCCTCGCCCTCCCGTTTATACGTACAATCGTCTTTCCGTAGATGCGACAGACTCAGCGGGTACCTGAATCAGAACGAACGCCCCATCCGGGGCGAAAAACGAGCGGCCTACGGCCGCACAGGTCAGGGTTTTGGGCCGCGGAGCTGCTGCCGTTTTTGGCCCAGCAATTTTGGTCCTCGGCGGGTTCAGCTTGGCTCTCCGCAGGGCAGGGTGCTAGAATCTCTACACATCCCCCCTCTGCCCGCCCTGTTCTCCAGTTCCCCGAGTCTGCTGATGCCCTCTGATTCGATCGCCGGATTCCTCGACAAGGCCCGGGCGAACCGTGTGCTGTTTCCCGAACAGGTTGAACAGCTCATCCGCCAGCCGGACATTCCCCAGTCGGATCTGAACGCTCTGTGTGCGTACCTGGAAGACCGTGGTGCCCTCACCCGGTTTCAGGCAGACATGCTCCGCGGTGGCCGCGGGTCGGAACTCACCTTTGCCAGTTATCCGGTAATTGATGAGATCGGCCCCTGCCCCGGCGGTACGGCCTACCGGGTTCTCCACCCATCGCTCCGCACCCCGCTTGTCCTCCGCCGATTCCGGACCGATGCCCTCCTCCCGGCCGACAACCCGGCCGCCCTGATCCAACGGGCCAGGGCGTTCACAAGTGTCCACCCGCACCTCGTTACGCTGGTCGATGCCGGGTTCTACCAGGACGAACCCTACGCCACGCTCGAGCCGCCGATCGACTGGTCCACGCTCGACATTCTGGTCCGCGAGATCGGCCCGACCCCCGGATTCCTGGCTGCGGGATACGGTCAGCAGGTGGCATCGGCCCTGCGTGTGGTGGACGAACGCGGGATGTGGCACGGCGACATTCGCCCGGTCAACCTCCTGGTTGGCCCGATGGCCGTGAAGACTTCAGCCGACGGGACGGTGAAGCGTCGACCGGCCCCGAATGCGACCGTGAAGGTAGCGGAACTCGGGCTCGTGCCGATCCGACCCCCGGCGGCCAGCGCTCCGCCCCCGCTTGAGCAGCTCGCGTATCTCCCGCCGGAGCGGGTGGACGGGGGTGTCTACAGCCTCCGCGGCGATCTCTACGGGCTCGGGGCCAGCCTCTATTACCTGCTCACCGGTCGGCCGCCGTTCACGGGATCCAACGCGACGGAGGTGATGGACAAGATCCGGACCAGCCCGCCGGCCCCGCTCGCGGCACTCCGGCCGGAGTTGCCGGCTGAGTTCGTCGCGCTCGTGCATCAACTGCTCTCCAAGAGGCCAGAAGACCGCCCGCCGACGGCGTGGGATGTGGAAACCGCCCTGGCCAAGTTCTGCCGACCAGGATCGGCCCCGGCCCCCGCATCTGCCCCAGGGGTGGACGGTCCCGCGGCGACATTCGTTCCCGTGACCGAGACGGCCGAGGCGGGTGAACCTGTGGCCGAGATCCTACCCAATGAGGTGGCTCCGGCCGACGAGTGGGGGGCCGGGGAGGCGTTTTCGACCTCGGAGGCTGCGGCCGGCCCGGTGCAGCGGAAGCCCCGGACCGAGAAGGAGAAGGCCCGCACCCGGCTACTCGTGATCCTGGGTCTGATCCTGCACTTCAGCGCGGTGACGTTCTGTCTGGCGGCCTTCGTGTTCAACGTCTTCGACCGAACGTCGGTACCCGACCCGATCCCGGCCCCCACCAAGAAGGACACGAACAAGAAGGATACGAACAAGAAAGACAAAAGAGCCAAGCCACCGGACCGGGGACAGTAAGGGGGAGAACCTAACCCCCCAACCCCCTTCCCTGGGAAGGAAGGGGGAGTAGATCAGAACCTAACCCCCCAACCCCCTTCCCTAGGAAGGAAGGGGGAGCCGGAAGGCGGTTTTCCTCTCCTTTCCCTCAGAAGAGGGGTTGTTTCTGTGTTTTCGCCCCGAAGGGTCGGCGGATAATAGGGGTCATGATCGGTGATCACCCTGAACGCATGAAAATTGAGAGCCCGCCTTAACTATTTCGCGCCCGCTCTCAATTTATACCCTTGGGACCGCTATTTTCATAGCAGCCCAGGGCAACGCCCTGGGACGTGAGGCCAACGCCCTGGGACGTGGGGGCAATGCCCGACATCCGGAGGCCAACACCCCATGAAACCCTGCATCAGCCAGGCGACCACCCTGCCGAACCCGTTCGCCGACGATGTCCGCGACTACGCTGCGGGCGGGTGTACCGCCATCGAGGTGTGGCTCACCAAGCTGGAACAGCACCTCGAAACCGCCTCCGCCTCCGACACCGCGACACTCCTCGCCGACAACGGGGTGGTTCTGGCCGCGGCGGCCTACCAGGGCGGGTTGCTACTGGCGCAGGGCACGCAACGAAAGGCCCACTTCGACCACTTCAAACGACGTCTCGACCTGTGCCAGCAGTTCGGCATCCCGACGCTTCTGCTCGTCGCCGATTTCGCCCAGCGACCGGAGCCGACCGACCTCGGCCGGGCGGTGGTGTCGCTGGTGGAGGCGGCCCGGTGGGCGGCGGGGTTCGGGGTCCGACTCGGGTTGGAGTTCCGCGGGACCGACACGTTCTGCAACTGCCTGGACACCGCGATCTCACTGGTCGAGCAGTGTGGCGAATCGAATGTGGGTGTCTGTTTGGATGTGTTCCACTATTACAAGGGTCCGAGCAAGCCCGAGGATCTGGACCGGCTGACATCTACGAACCTGGCGCATGTTCAGGTGTGCGACGTGGCCGGTGTGCCCCGCGAGTGGATGACGGACTCCGACCGTGTGCTCCCGGGTGAGGGGGATTTCCGTCTGGGTCCGGTGCTGGCCCGACTCCGTGCGATCGGGTACGGCGGGTACGTGTCGCTGGAGCTGATGAACCCGGTGCTGTGGCAGGTGAAAGCCTCCCAGGTGGCCGACGCCGGAGTGAAAGCGCTGACGCGGTTGCTGGGGGCCGGGTGACGCGGACGACCCCTGGTATTTCTGTAGCTGGCCTCTGTGAGGCCGGTCTTCATCTGGCCTCTGTGAGGCCGGTCTTCATCTGGCCTCTGTGAGGCCGGTCTTCATCTGGCCTCTGTGAGGCCGGTCTTCTGACGTGAGGTTTTCCTGTAGCCTCTGTGAGGCCGGTCTTCTGTCGTGTCGTATTTCTGTAGCTGGCCTCTATGAGGCCGGTCTTCTCAAGGCCGATCTTCTGTCGTAAAGCTGGTCCCGCCGCCTGGGCTGATCCGGGGTCACAGACCCCGGCTACAGCAGAACCCTCCCTTGCCAGCCTATCTCCCGGGCGATTTTCCGATCGACGCAACAAGGCGATTGACCCCAACCCCCTCTTCGGGTTGAAGATCGCATCGGTGTGCTGATAGCATGGAGGACGTGCCGCCCGCCCGTCGGCCGTGCGTGCCACCTCCCGAGCCACCCATGACGCCCGAAGTTGCATACGATGAGGCCATCCGGCGCATCCACGAGGTCCGCGCGTCTGGGGCGGAGTGGCTCGATCTCGGTGACCTGCCGATTGAGGCGGTGCCTGGGGAGATCCGCATTCTGAAGAATCAACTCAAGGTGTTGGCCCTTGGAAGGGAGAAGCCGGTTTGGAAAGACGGCACCCTGGAATGGAAATATGACGGTATTCGCCCCGCCCTCCTGCGGGATGTTGGCTCTCTGGGGACACTCACCGGGCTCACCACTCTCAACTTATCCCACTGCAAGGGTCTGAGGGATGTCGGCCCGCTGGGGACACTCACCGGCCT
>PLDW01000225.1 GCA_003136315.1 Gemmataceae bacterium
TGTCACATAATAGACTTGTCAGACTATTCAAGTATTGCCCAAGCGGGGCAACGCCGAAAGTGTAACAGAATAGACTCGTCAGAGTGTTCAAGTGCTGCACAAGCGGGGCAATACCGAAAGTGTAACAGAATAGACTCGTCAGAGTGTCGAATCGTGATCCGGCTCGGTTCCCAATCCTCGATCCGTAACCGATACCCCGGCCTTCGGCTTGGGCTGGAAGGAATGGCTTTTCAGGCCGAAGATTCGGATCACACCCCAAATCCCTGTGTTGTTCCTGGACAAGCCCGAAATGCCTGTCGTCGCAGGCTTGAGCCTGCGAACTCGGCCAGCTTCTGGCGTCTGGTGGTCGCTCACGCCTGCGGCTACAAGACGTTCTGCCTTCTGATGCTCCTACGGATGTTGCTCGCCTGGACGGCCCTCGACCATGTCGAAGGCAGGCGACTTCTCCAACGCGGAGTTCGCTTTTCGCATAATGATTGAGTAAACGACCTCTCCGCACACGCCGCACGCTCGCGATGAGGACATCCCCGTGATATCTCGATGGTTGCCGATCCTCTGCACGTCATTCCTCGCGCTCGCCGCACTGGCGCGAGCGGATGAGAAGCCCCCCGCAATAATTTCCGCCGAGCGGATCAAGGCCGCTGTCGCGTACCTCGCGAGCGACCGGCTCGAAGGGCGCGGACCCGGCACGCGCGGCGAAGAACTCGCCACGGAATACCTCGCGGGCGAATTCCAGAAAGCTGGCCTCAAACCGGTGGGCGAGGGCGGTACGTACTTCCAGCCCGTCCCCCTCGTGCGAGTCTTCACGAATCCGAAATCCACGCTCCAGGCGACAAAGGGCGATGTGAAACTCGACATCCCCTGCGACGAGGAGTTCTCCGGCACCAGCCACACGCAGGCCGAGCTCGAACAGTTCGACGCCGAGGCAATCTTCTTGGGCCACGGGATCACTGCTCCCGAGTTCGATTGGGATGACTACAAGGGCGTCGATGTGAAGGGCAAAGTCGTCGTCCTGTTCACGAATGAGCCTCCTTCCACCGACCCGAATTTTTTCGGCGGCAAGGCACTCACCTATTATGGCCGCTGGACGTTCAAGTTTGAGGAAGCCACTCGCCGCGGTGCCAGGGCCTGTTTCATTATCCACACGTCGGAAACGGCCGGTTACCCGTACTCTGTCGTTCGGCCGCTCGACGGTGCTCAGCTCAAACGCGACCCCGCTCAGCCCGCGCTCGCCTTCGCCGGCTGGCTCTCCCGCACGGCTGGCGAAAAGCTCCTGGCCCTTGCTGGCCGCACAGTGGATGGAGCGTTGAAAGAAGCCGACACCAAGGGATTCAAGGCGTTCTCACTCGGTGTCAATCTGAAGGGCAACATCCCGACACGCATCGAAAACATCGCCAGCAACAACGTCGTCGGTATGGTCGAAGGCAGCGACCCGACGCTCAAGTCGGAAGCCGTCGTCTTCACGGCTCACTGGGATCACCTCGGCGTCGGCCGGGGCGTACTCGGCGATACGATCTACAACGGCGCCGCGGACAACGCCACCGGCTGTGCACTGCTGCTCGAAATCGCCCGTGCCTGGTCGGCCCAGTCGCCCAAGCCGAAGCGGTCTGCACTCTTCCTCGCCGTCACGGCAGAAGAGAAGGGGTTGCTCGGCTCGAAGTACTACGCGCAGCATCCGCTGATCCCGCTGGGCAAGACCGCCCTGAACCTCAATTTCGATATGATTCTCCCCCTCGGCGTACCGGAATCGATCGTCGTCACCGGCTCGGAACGGACGACCGCCTGGCCGACCGTCAAAGCCGTGGCAGACAAACATCATCTCGAAATCGAAGCCGACCAGCGGGCGCACCTGGGCATTTTTTACCGTTCAGACCATTTCTCGATGGCTCGTGCGGGCGTCCCCGCGTTTTCCGTCGCGGCCGGCATGAAGATCCAGGGCAAGCCGGCAGACTTCGCCCGAAAGGCGTTGCAGGATTTCAACGACAAGGCGTACCACACGCCGCAGGACGAGGTGCGACCCGAATGGGACTACTCGGGATTCGTCGTTCTGGCGGGCTTTGCGATCGATGTGGCCCGCGACATCGCCAATGCCGATCACCTGCCAACCTGGAACCCCGGGGACGAATTCCGTCCGGCGCGGGAAAAAAGCGGGGTGAAGTAGACATCAAACGACCTCCAGTATCAAGAACGGGCTTGCTGCTTGCCGATAGAGGACAGGAGTATACCACCTCGTCCTGGGGAGGGGGTATGCTTCGCCCTCACAACCCCTTTGGGAGAACGGCATGGCGCAACGGTTTTTGGTCGTCGGTTTGATGCTTCTTGCCCTCGGTGTCGGAGCCCGCAGCGACGACAAGCCCGGCAAGGTTCCGGCGGCATCCACGCATCCGGGCCTGGAGCGGTTGAAGAAACTGGCCGGCACCTGGGTGGCAGCCGACGCGAGTGGCAAGCCGACCGAGCAGGTCGTCTCGGTCATCAAGATCACGGCGGGGGGCAGCGCCGTCCAGGAGACGCTGTTTCCCGGCCAGCCGCTCGAGATGGTGTCGATCTACCACCTCGACGGGGCCGATCTGCTGATGACGCACTACTGCGTCCTGGGCAACCAGCCACGCATGAAGGCCGACCCGGCCTCCCCGCCCAATCAGATCCGCTTCCGATTCGCCGGGGGATCAAACCTGGACCCGGCGAAGGACATGCACATGCACGAGGGGACGCTCACCTTCGTCGACGACGACCACATCGAATTTGCAGGGGTCGCCTGGGAGGGTGGTAAGCCGGCAGAAACCCACTGTGCGACCATGAAACTGGTCCGCAAGAAGTAACGGAGACGCAACCCTGCCCAGGCAGGTTGCGATGGAGCCGTCCCTTGGGGCGGCTCCAACCATCTCTGGGCGTTGGCTCTGGGTCGCTACCTGCGTCGCTGGCGGTTCGCACGGCTCGCATGGGCTGAAGCGATCTGCCGGCTGACGCGAAATGTGGCAGGAGTCGAGGACATCGGGGACTTTCTTCTCGTGAGAGCGGGAATTGATTGGATTAAAAATTATAAATCCTTTAGAATAATTTGGTAAGCAGCGATTCCCCGCTGTTCACATCGCTCTCCCTCTCAGGAGGCAACCATGCCGGTCTGGAAAGTTCTGCTGATTGTCGCGCTGGCCTGCATCTGTCTGACACTCGCGATGGCGACCATCGCCATCCCGATCGCCCAGGAGGGAGTCCAGAGGTGGGCGTGGCTGGGCGGCCTGCTGACGGCCACGATCGTCATGGGCACGTTGTTCGTGCTCTTCCTCAGGCACGCGGGCAACGCTCTCGACGCGAAACCCCGGACTCATACCTGAACCCGGTCGCAGTGCCTCATCGACGGTACAACGATTAGACGCACGCACGGGAGTGCGAGGCTTCTGCCAAGCTGGACCACCCTCACGCTCGGCAGGAACCTCGCACGACATGGCTTCAATCGGCGGAAGTCGTCCGCCAGAAAGTCATCTCGATCGTACCAATCGAGTCGTTTTCTCTCTATTTATTCAACTCGTAACAGTATAAATATTCCTTGTCCTTGACATACAATCGATTTCCGGTGACGGCGAGGTGCGCCCAGGTTCCCTTCTCGGCCACTTTCCACCGAGCCAGTTCGGTGTATTCCTCAGTCGTTGCCTTGCAGACAACCAGTTCGCCCTCTGACGTGAGCATCAAAATTACCCCGCCAGCCAGTACCAGAGAATGGTACTTCCCTGTGATGCGCGGGGAGCTCCACACAGACTTGCCGGTCTCCAGATCCAGGCACACGAGTCGGTTCGTCCGGGTATCGTGCCCGCACAGGTGATCTTGGAATACGATCGGCGTAGTCAAGTACACCTTCAAGTCATCGCTCCTCCAGGCGATCTCCTTGGCGACCTTCCCTTGACTCTCGGTGATCCGGACAGCAGTCGTCGGCTTTCCCTCTCCCGCCACGATCACCAGATCCCGCCAGACCACCGGGGTGATAATGGTCTGCTCGTAGCGGGCCTGGAACGGGACATCCCAGAGGAGTTCGCGGTCGGCATGGCGGAGCCCGACCATTCGGGTTCCGGTGAACCCGATCAGTTGTTTGACTCCAGACGGTGCAGCGATGAGCGGAGAAGCATAGCTGCTCCGGTCGTCGAGGGCTTTCCAGCGGATGTCACCGGTCTTTCGGTCAAAGCCAGTGAATGCTCCGGCCTTCGGCCCACCGATCGGAACAATCACCGTATCGCCATCCACCAGCGCGGACGCCGAGGCTCCGCAGGGTGGGAACCACGCATCGTCACCAAGCGGTCCCTTCTTTTCCCCCCAGTATTCTTTCTGACAATTGTGCTTCCAGAGTACCTTGCCAGACGTCACATCCAGGGCCTGCAAAACCCCGCCCAGGCCGAGCATATAGACCCGGTCGCCATCGACCGTGGGGGTCGCGTTGGGGCCGGTGCCAGCGGTCGGGTCCGGGGCCTTGAACGGTTCGGGATACCCAACCCTCCAGAGTTCCTTTCCGGTGTCCGCATCGAAGCAGAGACACTGTTCATCCTTTTCCACCCGCCCCATGATGAACACCCTTCCCCCTGTCACGGCCGGGCCCGAATACCCCCCGCCGACAACGACCTTCCACTTCGCGGTGGGAGCCTCCGCTGGCCATTTGCTGGGCAACTCGGCTCCGGGGGCGATTCCGTCCCGGTTCGGCCCCCGCCACTGCGGCCAGTCGGCAGCCAGAAGGGAGATGGGAAGGACGATCAGACAACAGGTGACGACCAGGGGACGGATCATGGGTGGCCCTCAATGGCGGGCGGAGAGGCACTGCCCAGGGTAGCGGGTGAAGCGGGCGGGCACCAGAGGGACGCAGAAGAAGAGGATTCGTCCGAGTCTGCGACTATCCCCCGTGTGATTGACCAGTGAGAGCCACCGCCACTTCCCCGGCCAGCCGGGCGTTGTGGACGATCAAGGCGCGGTTGGCGATGAGCGTCCGACCCCCTGTGAGTTCGGCCAGTCGTGCGAGCAGGAACGGGGTCACCTTTGGGCCGCTGATCCCGGCTGCATCGGCCTCTCCCTGGGCTCGACCGAGGGCGTCTTCAAACTCATCAGGCGGGATCGCCACGTCAGCCGGGCAAGGCTGGGCAAGGACCGCTCCCCCGCCACCCATTCTAACATGGGCATCGAAGATCGCCGCGGTGTCTGCGGACGATTCGACCCGGGCCGAAACAGGTAACCCTGGCCGTTCCCGCCCGACCCGAACAAGGTCTCCAGGCATAGCATCCCGAACATAGAATGCGGGAAACACGTTGGTCTGGTAGCCCAGCACCGGGACGCCGAGGGTTTCAAGGATTTCGAGGGTTCGGGGGAGATCGAGAATACTCTTTGCCCCCGCGCAGACAACCAGGACAGGAGTCCGGGCAAGTTCGGTCAGGTCAGTGGAGATGTCCCACAGGGCTGTCTCGATCACCAATCGCGAAGCGCGGAATTCACCCCGAGGCCCTCCTCCCACTCCGCCTTCCGAGTTCCCCGCTCCCTGCTCCCCGTTCCTCACTCCGCGTTTCTCAGCCTTCGTTCCGCGTTCCGAGTTCCGCGTTCCACGTTCCCCGAGTTCCGTTCCGCGTTCCACGCTCCACGCTCCGCGTTCCCCCCGATGGGCACCGCCGATGCCTCCGGTGGCGAACACTCGCACACCGACAGCATGGGCGAGCGTCATGGTGGCCGAAACCGTGGTGGCCGCCAGTTGTTTCAGCCCGACCGCGGCTCCCAGGTCGCGGCGACTGGCCTTCACCACCCCAGGTGTTCGAGCAAGCGTCTCGGTCTGTTCCGGGGTTAATCCGATTGTCGGGGTGCCGTGCCAGACCGCGATGGTCGCGGGGATCGCTCCGGCAGTTCGGACCGCTTCCTCCGACTCACGGGCTGTCTCCAGATTCGTTGGCCAGGGCAATCCGTGGGCGATCAGGGTCGATTCCAGGGCCACAACCGGGCGGCTGGCGATGATCGCGGCGGCGACCTCATCGGAGAGTTTCAGCCAGGGTGGAATCATGCGGCGCTCGGGTGGTTCGGACAATCGGCGCAAATGGATCGACAACGACGCGCAATCGCTCCATAATGCCAGAGATGAACAAGGGAAACGAGGTGGATTCGCCCGCGCCTGCCGACTCAACCCCACTCCCACGCAAAGTGGCGGGGGCGGCTGGCCCATTCCCATCCGTCCCCACCCAACCGCTTCCCGGCTCCAATCAACCGACGCCCGAAGCCGTCCTTCAGTGGATCATGACGGCCCAACCCGAACCGTGGTTCCCGTCTGCACACGCCAGCAAGACCGGGATTCCGCGGAACGACCTGGATGAACCACTGAACGAACTCCGGCTGGCCGGGTTGGTGCGGATTGTCACATGGGTCCGCGGGGCAGGCCAGGGGTATGGACTCACACCCGAAGGGGAGCTGGCAGCCCGCTGCGGTCCAACCGCCGTGGTGATCACCCAGCCGACCGAGGTGCCAGCGAGTCCGCTCGAAACCACGTCGGACGATGGCCCGGCGCCGATCGTCACTCCAGCGATGGTCCTTGCCAATCTGATCTGGTTCGTCGTTGGGCTGTTCCTCGCTTCTGGGCTTGGGGTGCCGTTGGGAACGTATGTGTTGCAGGGTGATCCGACGGTTCTCGGAAGGCTTGGCGCAGTGTCTTGCACCGGACTGCTGAATGGGGAGTGGTGGCGGCTAATCACCTGTTGCTTCGTCCATATCGGGGTGATTCATCTGGTCGTGAACCTGTTCTCGCTCGCCTCGGCCGGACCAATCGCAGAGTTCGTGTGGGGTCGGTGGCGGGTGTTTGTGGTGTATATCTTCTCCGGGCTGGCAGGCAGTTGTCTGGCGATGGCGCTGCGGCCTGTCGAGCCGGGGACTGGGGTTCCGGTGCTGTTGGCCGGGGCGTCTGGGGCGGTCTGGGGGATCGGGATGTCACTCCTGGCCTGGCTCCTGGTCTACCGCCGGAGCCAGCCTCCGGATGTGGTGGCCCTCTTGATCCGCAAGCTGACCCCGACGTTTCTCTTGAACATTGGCGTGAGCTTTCTGCCCGGGATCAGCGGGGAGGCTCACCTGGGCGGCGCGATTGTCGGCTTCCTTGCGGCCATCCTGCTCGATGCCCTTCGTCCCACGGTGAGTTTGGCTCGGCGTGCCGTGGCGTTGGTGCTCCTTCTGGCGATCCCGGTACTCAGTGTGGGTGGGTTGGTGACGATGATGGCATCGGGGGAGAGTTGGGCACGGCTTCGTCCCCAGCCCGTTGTCGAGCCGCCGCCCAACCCTGTCGCCACGTTCAATGGCGAAGTTGCCCCTCTGCTCGACCAGCTCGCGCCGGAGCGGGTCCGCCCGGCTGAAACAGTCGCTGTCCAGGTGTGCGCGATCGATCCCGCCAGGCGGCCGGTAACGGCGGCCCGTGCCCGCACAGCGATCACCCAGTTACAGACTGTCGCAACGAATGCAGCGGCCCGATTGTCAGGCCCACCGACTGGGGTTGAGTTGGTCGACCGCCAGAGGGTCAAAGCGCAAGCGTTTGTCGATGCGAGGAGAAAGTCGCTCGATCAACTCCTTCATATGCTGGATGGGACCACAGCGCCAGACGTACCCACGATGAAGGCGTGGGGGGCGAGCCAGCGAGAGGCCAACCGACTCTGGGGCGAACTCAGCCACCAGTGAGCTGACGGTCAGCAGCCGCCGACGCGAACTTTGCAAGTGGAGGTCGTGTACGAACGGGCGGAAATCGTGCTGGCAGACCATTGCGGGTTGTCGGCGTGGCCGCTACGCTGGAGAGCGTCGCTCCCAGCGGCGCGGGGTGCCAATCGTTGCCAGGTTGGTATGCGCCGGCGGCGCAGATGAAAGACTCGTTCGGACGCGTGACAGAC
>PLDW01000258.1 GCA_003136315.1 Gemmataceae bacterium
CCAAAGTTCGCGCTGGCCCTGCCATTGGTGTTCTCCTTGAGGGGAGTTTACACCCTTAACTTGGACTCCACGAACCTTGGGGAGGGCCATAAGAACGGCAAGCTCCATCTCCTCGCGTACCAGTATGCCAGAGAGTAATAGTGGCACCATCATCACCCCCGCTGACCCAACAAATGGCCCGCCGAACGACTGGCGATGTATGGAGGTTAACGATCTCCGAGACTTGGCGATCTTGCCCCCCGGCCAATGGTACACCTGCCAGCGACACACCCAGCGGCAGACCTGCGTTGATCAGGTCATTGCCGAGGTGGTCGGCAGAGTGGATTGACCCCTACTCCGCATTAGCAAAGCGGTGGTCGATCGACGCAAACCCAGTCTTTGTAGGTACTTCCGCGTTGTCCGCTCCACCGGATGCACCAGCCCCGCCGACCCCAGCCTCGGCCGAATGGTCGAGGCGTGGCACACACTCCCTGAACCGCTCCGCCGGGCCGTCCTGGCGCTCATCGGCACGAACGGTTAGCGGGTACCGACAAATTCGGGAGGAGGGCGAATCATCCTCTCCATCACCTTCATTCCCCCCTACTGGTCGCCCGATGGAATTTGAGGGTGAAATCGAATGGACGTGATCACCTTCGGTGCGGGGATGAACAGTCACTTCACCTCAAGCGGCGCCGCCGCTGCGGCCACCGGCGGCAACCTCATCAGCAACGGTTGGTATTTCTTGTTGAGTCGTGCGGGATCGGTTAGTGCCTCCCGCACACTGGCGACGTCGCCAGTCGGTTGGAGTGCAGAGACAAGCAGAGAGTGAACGCAGGCGAGTTTCGGATCAGTGGCGCAGGTATCCAATTGACGCATGCGAACATCTGCCTCCCGGCTGGGTGAGGCAACTGCATGAGTGCGCCTGTCATGCCTCCCCCAATGATCCGCAACCCGCCAGCGAGACGGCGTGGGTAAGCCTGGTTTGCGAAATTAGTGGGGAAGGAACTTGCGGATGGCCGCTGCGATTCCCGTGGCGTGCGTCTCCAGCGCGAAATGCCCGGTGTCGAAAAAGCTCACAACTGCGTGCGGAATATCACGCTTGAACGCCTCGGCCCCTTTCGGCAGGAAGAACGGGTCGTTCTTGCCCCACACCGCCAGGAAGGGCGGCTTGTAGGTGCGGAAATACTTCTGGAAGGTCGGGTAGAGCCCGACGTTGCTCTTGTAGTCCCCGAACAGGTCGAGTTGCAACTCGCCCGCGCCAGGCCGGGTCAGGTAGAAGTTATCGAGTGAGTAACCGTCCGGAGAGACCATCGTCACGTCGGGGACGCCGTGCGTGTACTGCCAGATGGTCGTCTCGGGCGCCAGGAATGTACGCAAGGCATCGCGGTTGGTCTGTGACGGGTCTTGCCAATAAGCTCGAATTGGGTTCCAGCCGTCGCTCAGGCCTTCCTCATAGGCGTTGCCGTTCTGGGAGATGATCGCCGTGATCCGGTCCGGGTGCCTCACAGCCAGCCGGAACCCGGTTGGCGCGCCGTAATCGAAGACATACACGGCATAGTGATCGAAGCCGACGACCTCGGTGAAGCGGTTGATCGTCTCCGCGATCCGCTCGAAGGTATGACCGCGGCCCGGCATGTCGGATCTCCCGAAGCCCGGCAAATCGGGAGCGACGATGTGAAAGCGGTCGGCCAGAAGTGGGATGAGGTCCCGGAACATATGGCTGGCGCTCGGGAACCCGTGGAGCAACAGCAGTTTCGCAGCGCCGGTCACACCGGCCTCGCGACAGAAGATGTTGAAGCCGTCCACCTCGACAGTTCGATACATTATGGCAGTCATCGCGATTGTTCTCCGTGAAGGGCGTAACCAGTTTGCATCGATCAATAGGGTTGGTGGGCTATCAAGCTAACACCTCAACATAGATGAGCGTGGGTATCGGAGCTTTTTGCCTGGCGTCTTGCGCCTGCGCTGGGCGGTCTCGTTCAGCCTGCGGCCTCGGCAATCGCCTCGCGGATGACGTCCACGACGATGGACGGTGCGGTCACCATCGGGGTGTGATCGACGGGTTGTGCGCGAACTCGAGCCTTCATCCGCTGGGCCATGAATCGCTGATTTTCGTGGACGATCATGCGGTCCTGCTCGGCCACGAGGAACCAGGTCGGGCGGTCCTTCCACAGCGGTCGATTGACGGTAACGGTGATGCACGCCAGCGCGATCGGCCGCTGAACCGCCGCCAGTACGGCCAATTCCCCAGCAGCAGCATTTTGGGCGAAGGCGGCGGCGAAGGCCGACTCAGGCAGATAGATCAGGCCGTGATCGTCGGGGGCCAGCTTGGGCGCCTTCGGGTGCGGCTCGGTGCGGTAGAAGACATCCGCGACGGTTTCGCCCTCGTCCGGGGCCAGAGCGGCCACGTAGACGAGCCCCATCACCTTCTCGTCGCGCGTTGCCGCGATGACAGCGCCGGCATATGCGTGGCCGACGAGAACGATGGACCCCGTCACGCGATCTAGCGTTCGATCGAGTGCTGCCACATCATCTCGGAACGATGTCAGCGGTAACGGAGTCGCGACCACCTTGATGCCATCGGCCGCGAATGGCGCGATCACCTTTGCCCAGCTTGATCCATCGGCCCAGGCGCCGTGGACGAGCACGGCACTCACGTTATTTGAAGACATCATAGCACCTCTTCCATATGGGGCTCGTAGGTCGTTTGCGCCGCAGGGGCGGTGGTAAGGCTCAACGTCAGGACTGCTCCAGTCATTCAAGCAATAGCACTTGTCTCGGCGTATAAGCCCCACCCGACCTGCTTCCGTTAGATCGACTTTACCTCCCCACCGTCCATCCGTAGCGTCGAACCCGTCATCCAGCGTGCACCCGGCGACACCAGGAACGCCATCAGCTCGGCGATCTCCTCGGGCTTGCCATAGCGGGCGATTCCGGCCTCCTTCGGGAACTTGGCGGTGGCCTCCTCGACCGTCATCTTGTGGAGGGGAGCCCAGTGCTCCAGGTAGGAGCGGCGACGGCCGGTCATCACCGCTCCCGGCAGCACGCTGTTGACCTGGACGCCGTCCTGGATTCCCCGATCGGAGAAGGCCTTGGCCAGCGCGATAATCGCTGCGTTGATGGTCCCGACCGCAGCGTAGGGCGCCTTCGGAAAGATCGCCGAATTACCGGACATCAGCACCACTGAGCCCTTCGACTGCTTCAGCGCGGGCCAGGCCGCGATGGTGAGGCGGCGGGCGCCATGCAGCTTGAGTGCCAGGCCGGCCTCCCACTGCTCGTCTGTCATCTCGAATAAGTCGATCTGTGGCACTGCACCGGCGATATTGAGCAGAGCGTCGATCCGGCCGAAGGCCAGCAAGGTTTGATCGACCACCGCCTGGGCGGCAGAAGGCCGAGCCAGATCCTCATCGATGGTCAGCGCCTCCGCGCCAGCGGCCTGTACCGATTCGGCCGTGCGCTCCAGATTGGCGCGGTTCCGCGCGACCAGTACCAGCGCCGAGAAATCGCGGGCGAGACGGATCGCCGTCGATTGACCGATCCCCTGGCTGGCCCCTGTGACGATGGCAACTGACTTCGTCATCTGACATCTCCTCGATCCTGAAGGATGGGCGTCAGTTAAGGACCACGACCATCTTTCCGCCGGCCTGGTTGGCCTCCATGACACTGTGAGCTTCCTGAATCTCGTCGAAGCCGAAGATCCTGACCGGCTTGACTTCGAGCCGACCGGCCGCCGCCTCCGCGATGATGTGTTGAAGGGGAACGTCCGAGAGCGGGAAGCCCTGCGTCCCGAACACGAAGCTGCCGAAGAACGTCAGGTAGACGCCGCTCGTCATCTGGAGGAGGGGGTTGAAGTTGGGGATCGGGTCGAGGCCGCCAAGCCAGCCAGCGAGACAGGAGCGGCCACCGCGGCGCAGCATCGCAAGAGAATCGAGCACAACGCTGTTGCCCACCAAGTCGAGTATCGCATCGATCTTCTTTGCCTCCGGGATATGCTTCGACAGGTTCGGGCGCTCGATCTCGCAGCGCTCGGCCCCCAGTTTCTCCAGCAGCACAAAGCGTTCCCGATTGCGGGTTGTCGCGATCACCCGGGCGCCGGCGTTGACGGCCAGTCTGAGCGCGGCATGACCGAACGAGGAGGTCGCACCGCGGATCACGACCAACTGACCACGTTGGATCTCAAGATTGCGGAACAGGCACGTCCAGGCGGTCGCATAGGTCTCGGGGATCGCTGCGAGCTCGGGCCAGGGCAAATCCGCTTCGATGAGCGCGACATTCGAAACAGGAGCGCGGGTATATTCGGCATAGCTGCCGTTGATCGTCCGGCCCAGCCCACCCATGAGTGCCGCCACCTTGGTCCCGGGGGCGAACTCGCCGCCGGGGCAGGACTTGACGATGCCGACGCACTCGATCCCGCTGACGTCGGCGATCTCAGCCCACTCACCCTTCCGCATGTGCAACTCGGCATGGTTCAGGCCGAACGCCTTGACCTCGATCACCGCGTGGCCGGCTTTCGGTTCCGGCTCCGGGAAATCCCGGATGACCAGCACGTCGGGGCCGCCGAACGCCGTCCTGAGAATCGCTCGCATGAGAGCCCCTCCCCCAGCCCTGCATGAGCAGGCGCCGCCCGTGTCAAGTAGCCTTGGTTTGCTGCGGCAACCACGATGACTGGTGCGTACATGACCGCAGGTTGTGTTGCCTACCCCATCACTGGTCGGTGCTACCGAAATCCCGGCTGCCCGGTGCGGGCGCTATGGGCGGATTGGCGAATAGGCCGAGTAAACCTTCGGCGGCCGTCGGATGGGTGAAGATCGCGTCGCGCAGCGCGGTATATGGCATACCACCGAGTATCGCCGTCTGGACGACCGCCATCAGCTCGCTCGCCTCCGCGCCGAACGCGGTGAAGCCCAGGAGGCGGTCGTCGGCGCCGACTAGCGCCTTCAGGAACCCGCGCGTTTGCGACAGGGTGTGCGTCCGCAGGACCATCGCCATCGGCATCCGGGCAATGCGGTAGGGCACGCCCTGAGCACAGGCTTCCGACTCGGTCATACCGACGTGGGCCAGTTCCGGGTCGGTGAACAGGCAATAGGGAATGAGCCGGCCGCGCGTGGTCCGGCTGCCGCCGGCGAGGTTGTCCTGGACGACGCGACAATCGTCCTCGCCGACGTGCGTGAACTGCGGGCTGCCGGCGCACTCGCCCATCGCCCAGACGTCCGGGGCGCTGGTCTGTAGTCGGTCGTTGACGCGGATGTACCCGCGCGCATCCAACTCGACGCCCGTCAGGGCCGCGTCCAACCGGTCGGTGTTGGGCGTTCGGCCTGCCGCCACCAGGATGTCGGTGGCCTCGATCATGCTCTCCATCGCCCCGGAGCGCACTCGGAAGGCCGCCCCCGAGCCCGAGCGCCCTGTGACGCTGAGCACCTCGGCTTTCAGCAAGACCTCGATTCCCTCATTCGTCATCAACTCCCGGAGCGCGTCCGCCACGTCCGGGTCTTCTCGCATAAGGAGGCGCGGGCCGCGCTGGATGATCGTGACGCGACTGCCGAACCGCCGCATCGCCTGGGCGAACTCCAGGCCGACGTAACCGCCGCCAAGGATGACAAGGTGGCCAGGCAGGCGTTCGAGGTTCAGGGCTTCGACGTGCGTCATTGGCGCGGCGCTGGCCAACCCGAGTACGTCGGGTACGCTGGCGCGGGTGCCGACGTTGATGAAGACACGCTCGCCGCGAAGTAGCCGCTCGCCGCCAACGTTCAAGGCCACGCGCACTGTTTTCGGTCCCGTGAACCTCGCCTCGCCCATGACCAACTCCGCGCCGGTGGCCCTGAAATTGGTGAGGTGCAGCTCGACCAACTCGTCAACCATCTTTCGCTTGCGACGGGCGACGCCGGCCATGTCCACATGCGCTGACCCGGTCACCACACCCAGGCCTGCGGTCGGGTGAACGAGCGACACGGCCTTGGCGCTATAGATGACGTTCTTGCTGGGTAGGCAGGCTACGTTCGGGCAAGAGCCGCCTATCATCGACCGTTCGACGACAACAGTTTTCTGGCCTTGTTTCGAGAGCGTCCAGGCAAGGATCTTGCCCGCGACGCCGCTACCGATCACCAGGTTCTTAACGGACTCGATGGTCATGATGAACTCCAGCAAGGTGTCGGGGAGAAATCGCTATTGTCGGGGTCGCCTTGTAACCTGCTTGCGGCCCGGTACCTGTCCATTCGTGGGGCGGGTGCCAGGCCGCGAGAGGTCAGAAGTTGACCACGACCACCTTCCCCTTCTGCTCGGCCAGCTTGATCAGCTTGGTGTTCAATCAGTCCTTGATGCCGGTGAACTCCGGGGCCGAGACTGGCCTGTCTCGGTCCGCTCGACCGATCCCGACCGCCCCCCAGGCCCCAATGTCAGGCCCAGTACCCTCACCGCAACGGCTCGATTGGTGTGCACAGTTGGTCATCTCGGTGGGTGCTCGCTCGGTATTCGTGGCGACTCCGGTGGGTTGTTTCACAACCCGGAATACCAGTCGTACCCCCGCTCGGCCCAGTAGTCGGCGGGGCGCTCATCCTGAAAGCGAATCGTACTCAGCCACTTAATGTTCTTGATTCCGTACTTCACCGTGATCACAAGCCGCAGCGGCGCACCGTGTTTTCCGGGGAGCGGTTCGCCGTTCATCCGGTCACAGAGGAGTGTTTGTGGATGTAGAGCGCTCGCTATATCGATCCCGACGTAATACTTGCTGTCCGGTGTTGACAGTGAGAGGTAAGGATACCAGTCGCCTCCGGGCCGCTGCCCCAGTCCCTGCGCCGTCAGGAAATCGGCCAGCCGCACACCACCCCAGGTCACGACCTGGCTCCAACCCTCGATGCACTTGAGTTCGGTCGTCATCTCGACCCGTGGATGGCCCACCAAGTGGGCAAGTCGGAACACGCGGCCCACAGCCTCGGGCTGGGAAACGGTAAGTGTCCAGGTCGCTGGGTCGGTGTCGTCGGGCCAGCCATACACACCGTTCGGCTTCGGCTCCGCCGCCATCGCGGGCGGAAACTCTGGGGCGAGTCGGCCTTGGGAGTAGGCCCCGCCCCACAGTCGTTCGTTCAGGCGATGAATGGCGCGCAGGGGCCACGGAATGCCGTTGTCCGTCGACCGGGACTGGAGCCACCACCACCCGAGGCCCCCCCCAGATGCAGCGACCGCTCCGCGGACGAACCCACGGCGGGTCATTCGCCACATCTGCTGTCGGGCGATGTCCTTGTCTGCTGGTTCAGGAGGCACTGGCGGCAGGCTCGGGTTTGGGGTGGACATGAGGTGTGGCCTCCTGGGCAACCGGGATCAGTTCGTACCCGGTCACCATGCTGCGGAAGTTATTCCATCCCGCCCGGATCACCTGGGCGATGTGGACAATGAAAAAGAGGACGTAACCGACCGTGAGGGCGAAGTGTTCCAGGCGAGCGGCCTGGTAGCCGCCGAGCAAGGTTGTCAGCCACGCCAACTGCGTCGGTTTGTAGATTGCCAGCCCCGAGATCACGGACCCGGCCCCCATCATCACCACCCCGGCATAGGCGAGTCTCTGGGCGGCGTTGAACTTGCCCGGCGGCAGCGGCTCCTTGCGGAGCCGGAGGTCGTGCAGGACGACGTGAAACGCCTCGATCGGCGTTCGCCGGGTTGGGCGGAGGTCGCGCCAGTGCCCGGACCAGGCCGTGTACCCGATGTAGAGCAGCCCGTTCACGGCGAAGAACCACATAAACGCAAAGTGGTACGCCATCCCGGTCGCCAGCCCGAACTTCAGGTCTAGGTGGTGGTAAAACCAGTCAGGAAAAAACTTGACCAGGACGATGCCACGAATTGCGATTTCATAGGGGTCATACGCCCAGTAAATCAACAGCCCACTCCAGATCATCACCGCAAGCAGCGGCGCGTTCACCCAGTGGAAGTAACGAACCGCCCGGTCGTGCTTGTGCTCCAGGTGGTTCATTTTCAAACCCTCGTGGGTGGACAGTTCGAGCGCCCGGAGGGCGCGATTTGATGCCCGCTTCGGGCGAACAAACCTTCCCCCCGGAAGCACCCTCTTTCTGAGACGAGACTTACTTCTTGTCGCCCATCTTATCGTCTTTCATTTTATCACCAATCTTATCATCTTTCATTTTATCACCAATCTTATCGTCCTTCATCTTGTCACCCATTTTATCGCCCATTTTATCGCCCATCTTGTCCGTCTTGGCGGGCGTTGGCGACCCACCCCCGCAACCGACGAGCGATCCGAGCCCCATCCCCAGGGCAACCATCACCCCTCCGCCCATCAACACTCGCGCGAGCCTCTTCATCGATTCTCCAGGTTGGAAACCGCGATCACATCCCCGACCCGACACCCGGATCGGTGGAATTCACTCCGGCGGCGCACGCCTCCGGCGATTGTTTTGAGCCAGGCCCTTCCCGAATCATTTCGGAGTAAAATCGGCGCTCACATTGTCGTTGGCTGACGACCTCCAGCCCGGGCTGGTCGCGCAGGCCGAGATCGAGAACAATGACGTCAGGTCAACCCGCCCGGACGTGATCGAGCCCAGCACCGCGTTACGGCCGACGCTCATTTCCTCTCGACTTGCGGCTGCCAGCCGGAAGGAGTGCGGAGGCGAATGGTCCGTCTCGTACCTGGCGGCTGCCGCTGACGTACGATCCTCCTCTGGAGGGCGATTCCAGGCGTGTGACGCACGCCGGGCCGGAATCAGCTCTTGGCCGGCCTGCTTACCTGAGCGGAGGGGGGCGACAGCGGAGTTGCTTGGAAGGCCTTCGGTGGCCCACGGCATTGAGTGAGGGATTCGGCATGAGCGCAGAACCTACCACCGCCGCGGTCCAGAGCTACCTGAACGCCCTGGCCGGGGACCAACCCGCCGAGCCGATCGTGCGGGCGCTACTCGACCGGTCGGTGCGCCGTTTGCAACTGCTCTGCACGAATCTCCTGTACCGCAAGTACCGGCGCTTGACCTTGCCACCCGTGAACCTGCAGCCCGAGGAGATGCTGAATGCCGTGGTCGAGCGCTTGCTCAAGGCCATGCGTTCCGTCCGTCCTCAGACCGTCCGACAGTTCTTCGCACTGGTCCACCAGCATATGCGCTGGGAGCTGAATGACGTGGCCCGCCGCCTAGATGAACAGCCGATCGCTGTGGAGGTTTGCGAAGACGTGATGCCGGCTCCGGCCAGTAGCGGTTCCGTCCTGAGCCCCGACGGCCGCCGCATACTGGAGGCGATCGACAACCTGCCAGAGGACGAGCGTGAGGTATTCGGCCTTGTCCACATCCAGGGGTTGACGCAAGGCGAGGCCGCGGAGGTGCTCGGTGTCTCTGTCAGGACGGTCCAGCGGCGGTTGACCCGCTCCCTGGTCTTGCTGACCGATCAACTGGATGATCTGCGCCCGAACTAGAGAACGAGGGGCCCACCATGTCCAACAATCCACGTGTGGAACAGCTGCTGGAGGAACTCCTCGAGTTCGGCGGGACCCCCGACGAAGCTTGCCGTTTATGCCCTGAGCTACTGCCGCAGGTCCGGGCCAGGTGGCAACGGCTCCGTGCCGTCAAGGCCGAGGTCGGGGTGTTGTTTCCCCCGGCTCAGGTGTCCGACGGCGCCAACTCACACCTGCCGACCGCTGACTTGCCGCGCATCCACGGCCACGAAGTGCGAGAGGTGCTGGGCCGCGGTGGAATGGGTGTCGTCTACAAGGCCTGGCACTGCCGCCTCCAGCGGCCGGTCGCCGTGAAAATGTTGTTGGCCGGCGCCTATGCCCAGTCTCAGGAGCTAGAGCGGTTCTTGCGCGAGGCGGAGACGGTGGCTGGCCTGCGCCACGCCAACATCGTGCAAGTACACGAGGCTGGCGACGTGGACGGGCGACCCTATTTCACGATGGAATTCGTCGAAGGAGGCAGCCTGGCGCAACAACTGGCCGGTACGCCGCAACCGGCCCGGCAGGCTGCCGCACTGGTGGCGGCGGTGGCCGAGGCCGTCCACGCTGCGCATCAACGCGGCATCGTTCACCGCGACCTCAAACCGGGCAATATCCTGCTGACCGCCGACGGCACGCCCAAGCTCACCGATTTCGGCCTGGCCCGGCATCTGGAAGGCACGGCGGGCCTCACCCAGAGCGGGGCCCCCCTGGGGACGCCCAGCTACATGGCCCCCGAACAGGCCGAGGGGAAACTGCGCGACGTGGGGCCAGCGGCGGACACGTACGCGCTGGGGGCGATCCTGTACGAGTTGCTGACAGGGCGGCCGCCGTTCCTCGCAGAGACGGCAGCGGAGACGTTGCGGCAGGTGGTCTCCCAGGCGCCCGTCCCGCCGTCACGGCTGAACGCCGCGGTGCCGCGCGATCCGGAGACGATTTGCCTGAAGTGCCTGGAGAAGGACCAGCGGCAGCGTTACGCCAGCGCTGCGGCCCTCGCGGAAGATCTTCAGCGGTTCCAGCGGGACGAGCCGATCGTGGCACGCCCCGTCGGGCCGGCAGGACGCGTGCTGCGTTGGACGCGGCGTCATCCCACGCGGGCAGCGTTGGTGGCGACAGCGCTGGCCATGGTCGGGCTTGCCATCGGCGGTGGGGCCTGGCTCGTGCAGCAGCGGGCCGAGCGTCGGGCGGAGTCTCGCAGCGCGGTCGGCACGGCCGTGTCGCAGGCCCTGAGTCTCCGCAAACGGCTCCATTTTTCCGAAGCGAGGGAACTGCTGGAGGAGGCTCTGCGACAGTTGGGGCCGGCCGGTCCGGACGACCTGCGCCGGCAGGTGGAGCAGGCACGGGACGACCTGAAACTGGCAGAGAGCCTGGATGCGGCCCGCATGCGAGCGGCGACCCCCATAGTGGGGAGGTTCGAGACTGTCGGAGCCGGGTCGCTGTACGCCGAGTCGTTGTACGAGGAGACATTGACGAAGGCAGGATTGGGCGGACCCGGGGACGACAGCGAGGCGGTGGCAGCGCGAGTGCGGGACTCGGGCATGAGGGCCGAAATTGTCGCCGCTCTGGATGACTGGGCCAGCATCACGCCGGATTCGGCGCGGCGGAAGTGGCTGTTGGCAGTGGCCCGCGGAGCGGACCCGGACACGTCCCGGGACCGCCTTCGCCAGCCGAAGTTGTGGGACGACGGCCCCGGGTTGACGAAGCTCTTGAAGGAGTTATCGGCGGATGAGTTGTCCTCACAGTTAACGACCGCCCTGGGTCGGGTCTTGCTCAATACGGGGGGGGACGCGGTGCCTCTGCTCAGCGCGGCTCAGGCCCGTTACCCGCAGGACTTTTGGCTCAACTTTGAGCTGGGATGGGCCTTGCTCAGGTCCGGGCAGGGCGACAAGGCCCTTGGCTTCTACCGCGCGGCGCTCGCGCTCCGTCCGGAGGCCAGCCCGGTCCACAACGGCCTCGGCGTGACACTGCTTGCCCTCGGCCGTGGGGGCGAAAGTATCGGCCACTTCGAGCAAGCCATCAACATCGACCCCGACTTCGCTGTGGCTCACAACAACCTCGCCTCGGCTTTGCGCGACGAGGGCCGGCTGGACGAGGCCATCGGCCACTTCGAGCAAGCCATCCGGCTAGACCCGAAGGGGTTGGCCGTGGTCCACATCAACCTCGGCTCGGCCCTGGGCGCTCAGGGCCGGCAAGACGAGGCCATCAGCCATTACCANNCAGCCATTACCAGGAATCCATCCGCCTTGACCCGAATGCGTCAGCCAAGGCCCACAACAACCTCGGGCTTGCCCTGTGGGCCAAGGGCCGGCAAAATGAGGCCATCGGCCACTACCAGGATTCCATTCGGCTCGACCCCAAAGGGTCGGCCCGGGCCCATGCTAATCTCGCCTCTGCCCTGTCCGACACGGGCCGTCTTGACGAGGCCATCGGCCACTACCAGGATTCCATTCGGCTCGACCCGAAAGACTCGGCCCTGGCCCACAACAACCTCGGAGCTGCCTTGTACGGCAAGGGCCGTTTGGACGAGGCCATCGACCACTATCAGGAATCCATCCGCCTCGACCCGAAAGGGTCGGCTAAGGCCCACAACAACCTCGCCGCTGCTCTGCGCGGCAAGGGCCGTTTGGACGAGGCCATCGACCACTATCAGGAATCCATCCGCCTCGACCCGAAAGGTTCGGCTAAGGCCCACAACAACCTCGCCGCTGCTCTGCGCGGTAAGGGCCGTTTGGACGAGGCCATCGTCCACCACCAGGAATCCATCCGGCTCGACCCGAAAGGGTCGGCCCTGGCCCACTTCTACCTCGGCTCTGCTCTCCGCACCAAGAATCAGCCCCACGAGGCCATCGGCCACTTGCAGCAAGCCCTTCAGCTCGACCCCAAGCTGACTATGGCCCGCCGACACCTCTACAGTTGCCTCTACGCCGCCGCCTGTGCCGCCCTCCGAGGCTCGGCTGGCCAGGGCCGGCAGGAAACATCGCCCGGGGAGCAGGAGCGAGTCGGCTTGCGTCGGCAAGCGCTAGACTGGCTGCGGGCCGATCTGGAGCTGAGGACCACGCTGATCAAGGAGGGCAAGGCGGCGGACTTGCACGGTTTGAGCGGCTGGTCGCTCTCGGGCTGGCAAACCGGCCCTGCCCTGGCCGACGTGCGTGACGGGGCGGCGCTGGCCAAGTTGCCCGAAGCCGAGCGCGAGGAGTGGCAGCGCCTTTGGGCGGACGTGTCTGCGCTGCTCGCCGCCGACCCTCTGGACCAGGGCCTGGCGCACGCTGCGAAGCGGGAATGGAAGATGGCCGCTGGCTGCTACAATCGCGCTCTGGAGCGCAGCGCGGCGGACGACGGCCACTTTTGGTTCGAGTATGCCGCCGTGCTGCTCCTGTCCGGTGACCGCAAAGGTTACGAGAATGCCTGCGCCCAGATGGTCGAGCGGTGCGGCAGGGTGCCGGGCCTAAGGGCATATCACATGGCCCGCTCCTGCACCCTGGCGCCCGACGCTGTCCGGGAGCCCTCCCTGCCAGGTCGCCTGGCCGAGACGGAACTCCAGGGCTCCGCCAAACAGTCCTGGTCCCTGACCCAGCAGGGGGCGTTGGCATACAGGGCCGACCGGTTCCATGAAGCGGTCACCCTCTTCGAGCAGAGTCTGAAGTCCGACTCCACGCCCGGGCATGCGGTGCTCAACTGGCTATGGCTGGCTTTGGCCCACCAGCGCCTCGGCGAGACCGAGGAGGCGCGGCGCTGGCTGGGGAAGGCTACAGAGTGGCTCGATCAGTACCGGGACGGGCTACCACCCACTGCCGAAGCGGAGGTCGGACTGCACCTCCACAACTGGGTGGAGGCGAGCGTCCTGCGCCGGGAGGCGGAATCGCTGATTCGGCCGGCTGAGAATCGCTAAGAACCCGTCCAAGATCAAGATCGTGTTTTTCACGGAGAAGGCGAACAGGAGCAAACCGGCCGCTCGGAATGTGGTATGGCCATCTTGGCCATGCTCAGCCCACACGGGCAAGATGCCCGTGCCACTGTTTTCACGGCGTTGTTTCTGGACAGGTGCTAAGGGCAGCATGATGGGAGGGCCTCCCGTGTGGCCGCGGCTTCTTCCTCACTTCTCGAAGCAGTCGATCCCCAACGTGCTGAGAGGTGAGCGCTGTGAGTCTCCCGACACCACCCCTGACCGACCCGCGGCAACAATCCCGCGGAGCGCACCCACTCCACGATGACACGGCCCTGTCGGCTTTGCTGCCTCCGGGTGGGGTGACCACACCATTCCCGCCCGCAGCCAAGAAGAAGCCCCGCAAAAAGCACTAGGCCACGCGAAAGGACTCAGGCAAGCCCCAGACCGCCGACGAGGTGTTCAGCTTCTGCCCCAAGGTCGATCAGGACCGCCTGTTCGTGGAACTCGCTCGGGTCGCCTTCTCGAATTTCACCAAGATGTTCGGACCGGACAACCAACCGCTGCCCCCATCCGGAATCCCACATGTCCTCGGCAGGGCGATAGCCTCAATGAAGGTGCAAATGACCACACGCCGATTGATTGGGAAGGGGGAAGACGCGGTCGAGGAGACGGTCCAGATCATCGGCGTGACCCTCGCCCCGAAGCTGGTGGCGACCGAGCTTCTTGCCACTTGGCTCGGGGTGTTCGCGCGTCGCTTATCAGCGGAAAAGTCGGTCGTGGTAGATTTACTTGAACGAACTCGTCAGGCCGGATAACCCTGTTCCGGGGCAGGGGAATTTCTGTGCTCCAAAGCAGATGACCGCAGCGGTTGGGGAACTCGCCCAGGTCCATCGGCTACAGGCACTGCGAGTTCTGGTTCAGCTTCAAGTGGTCGCGAATCAAAGGGTCGTGAACGCCAACCGCCGACAAACTGACCAGGCCCACCACCCGCCACCAAGTCGGTCGTGGTCAGCCGACAAAAATCCCATCACTCAGGTCCGCGCCACCGAATGGACTGAGGAGTTGCCCCCCAGTTGGTTCGCTGGTACTTCCGCTGGTGAATCCGGTCCCCGGATAAATCTTGACCACTCCAGGCATGTTTCGACCGGCACCGACCACCACATTTACCTGGTCCCCGACGCCACTCCCCGCGGCCGCCACTCGCACCCCCGAACCATCCGGCCCCAAACCGGTGGGGGTGAAGAGCGCGACCGGGTTGGCGATGGCTGCGACCGCCCCATTGTTGACGATCTGCGCTCCGCTGAGCACTTCCACCTCAGCCGGTCCACCCGCACCCGGCCCCAGGATCAAATCCTGCTGGCCGTTGCCAAGCACATCACCGATCGCCAGATACGCTCCATCCCGCAAGGTCGAGTTGAACGCAAAGAAGTCGCC
>PLDW01000399.1 GCA_003136315.1 Gemmataceae bacterium
CTGGGTGGCAATGGGCAACGCCCAGGTGTCGCTGAAACCTCGGCGTCTCGCTTAGTTTACCGAGTTGAAAAGTGAGGTGCCACAAATTTGGGGTTGGGTGTGGCCGGTTGAAAAGTTAGACCTGGCAACGAAGAAGGCAATTATGGCGGCCATCCGGGCCGACTCGGAATTCAAGGCACGCACTTGAATCCTACCGAGTTCACAGAGGCCGAGTCCGCCGGGTGCCATGCCCACTGCTTTGAGTGGGCATGGCGACACCATAACGAATCAGGAACTTCCCAGCACTGGCAGCGATTCCCGATCTCTCCGGAACGGCCCAACGCGGATTCCCGGATCACCCGCCCTACTTGACCAGATCCAGCCTTATAGTGGAAGCCGCACAGTACTGCTGCCGACATGCCCACGCAAAGCCGTGGGCATGGCACCCGATTTGTGGAATGCCTGACTCCAGCGGAATTGCATTTGCGCCAATTAGAAATAAAATTATTTAAACGTAATCTTGTGGAACAAGTCGTCGGGAACGAACTTGGAGAGAAGTTCGTCGATCTTCGAAGCGCGCGGCACGTAGATGAATGGCCGATACGGGTAAATGCGATCGTTGATCCAGGGTGTTTTCCAGTCGGTGCAAGTCTGGATGAACTGCTCGGCAAAGTGGTATTCCGCCGCCAGTGGATACATCGCCTCGATCTCCAGGCAACCATCGATACAAATATCGACATACGACTGAACGATTGGATGTTCCGCGCTGGCGAATTTCTTCTCTTTGCTGGCGTAAAACCAGAATTCGGCGTCGGAGGGAACCTTGCCGCCATCGAGCCTCGTAATCGCAGCAGCGTCGATCTTCTCGCGCACGTAGCCGATCTCGCGCGCATCGTTGGCGGCCAATTCCGTGGGCGTGACGGGGTAGATCACGCCGTTGGTGGTGGCGTTCTCCTGGTGGACCGCACCAAGGTAGGTCGGGTTCAAACTGACGCCCCCCGTCTGAGCGTACCACCCGCGTGTGATGCCCTTGACGATGACAGGTGCCGCTGCGAAAGCACTGGGCACCGTACGAGTACGGCTCTCAATTTGAACGAGTGAGCCATAGCCGAAGATGTAAATGGTGGGCATGGCGTTTCCTTTCGATTGATGAAGATGACATTCCTGGTGCGTATCCGAGTGCAAACCCGTCGGTGTACGGTGTTATGGTACTTATCGCCCCCGACCCAGTCCCGCGAAGAACGGGTTCGGGTCGGCCATCCCGATAAATGCCGGATCGCGCAGGTAGTCGAGTTGACCAGCCGTCACGGCTTCCTCGCCCTGGAGCAAAAGCACCTGCTCGTTCCGCCCCAGCGACAGCAGGTGCTCGGCTGGGTACGGCAGATACTCGGCCCAGTCGGACGCCATCTTCAGGTTGTTCATTCCGAACACTTGCACCACCCCGCTGTTGTTCAGAATCGTCCGCCAGGCGGTTGGATACAGCCCCTGCAACTGGGCCAGATCCTGCCAGAACGTCCAGCACTGGACCCCATACCCGCGGCAAAGAGTGATCACCGTCTCCAGCAGTGGGAAGTGCCCAATCTGGGCAATCTCATCGAGCAAAAACAGAGTCCGCATGGCCGGGATCTGCCGCCGGCTGGTGACCGCCTTGAGGAGCGTCCCGACCCACAGCTTCAGCAACCCCTTGTGACTGTCCAGCTTGTCCGGTGGGATCACGATGTACACCGTCATCGGATCGCCGCGGACGATCCCGTCGAGCGGAATGGTCGACTGGTCCAGGGTCCGGGTCACTCGCTCCCCGTGGAGCGGCTTGATGTACGACTGGGCGGTCGCCAGCACTCCCGGCCGTGTGTCTCGCTCGGACAATTGAAGGAAGGACGCGATCTCCCGATACGCCATCGGCGGCATCTGCTTACCGACTGTGTCGAGGAGAACCGCCAGGTTGTAGGTCACATCGTCCGACATGAGCAACTGGCACACCCGGGCGAACCCCTGCGGGTCAGTGGGGTGAAGTTTTGCCAGGTGTCCGATCACGCCGCTGTGTAAGCCGCACCCGTTCAGATCCCAGAACGGATCTTTTACCCCGCGGTTGCCGATCGAGAGCAAGTTCGCGAGCATCTGGGCATCGGAGTCGAGGTCGGCCCCGGGTAGGGCGAACAGGTCGAGCGGGTTGAGCACGTCGGACGATTCGCTCACCAACCCGAACGGATCGAGGCAGTACACCTTCTGGCCGAGTTCCCGGCGGCGACGAGCGGTAATCGGGTAGAGTTCCCCCTTCGGATCGAACACAACCGCCGGGCCGGGGTAGGTGAGCAGCGTCGGGACCGCCACCCCGCGCCCCTTCCCGGCTCCCGTCGGGGCGACAGTCAGAAGGTGGGCATCGCCGGAATAGTCGATCCGGTCAGCAGTTGGAGCGGCGGCTGGGGCTGTGGAGGGGAGTCGGCTGAACCCGAGTCCCAACGGTCGGGGCCGCCGCCAGCCGAGCGGGAGACCGGGATTCGACTCCTCCGGAATTCCAGGGTGGGCGGGAGCGACCATTGGTGAGACCTCAACCGGGCGTGTGACGTGTGGGTGCGGCCGGCCCGGGCGGCGACGCCTCGCAGACAGGAGGTGAGCCACGGTTCGTGCGGGGCTCCTCTGTATAATACTTCGCCGGAGGCTTCGCGATCTTGCACAAAAAGAATTCTTTTGTAAATTCAGTGGATAACGGCGAGATGGGACGGCTTGAGGGCACGAACGGACATTTGGGCAGGTGGGGGCGGGGATCGCATCGCGCAGCCAGGCCGACCGAGTTCGAGCACCCCAGGGGGGAGAAAATCGTGCGCAGGGAGGTGAAAAAAGGGTTGCATCGGGTCGCGGTGGGGGGTGAAATGGGGACGTGATCCGATGCGTCTGGGTCGAATCCCCATAACGGGTCGCCTCACCGGCTCTCCAAACGATGAGTGAGTCCAACCGGAATCGATGCGATGCGGACCTCAGCCAGCCGTCCGGACTCGCTTGCGTCCGCGTAGATCGATTCTTTTGCGTTCGGCGGCACAAGACCGAACGGCACTCAGCGGTTACATTTGCGATTAAATAGCAATCGGTGTCATGTATGCCCAAAATCTTTATCTCGTACCGACGGAAAGACAGTGAAGCAATCACGGGCCATCTTAACGACCAATTGGTTGCGCACTTCGGATCAGAAAACGTCTTTTTTGATATTGATACGATGCGTGCAGGACGTGACTTTCGAGTCCAGTTGGACGAGGCTCTTGTGGGCTGTGCTGCAGTATTGGTCGTAATTGGCCCTAATTGGCTTACCGCATCAGACGAGAATGGGTGTCGTCGTCTCGATCAGCCTGGAGATTACGTTCGAATCGAGATTGAAACGGCTCTCAATCGTGAAATTCCAGTAGTGCCTGTTCTGGTCCTAAATGCATCATTGCCCCAATCAGATGATCTACCTCAGACGATCAATCAATTAGCCTTCCGGCATGGTAGGATTTTACGTTTGCACCCTGATTTCAAGCGTGACGTTGAGCGACTCGTCCGCGATCTTGGTGGCGTAGGCACAGCGACAACTGATCCGAATGTAGACGATCCTGAATACCGAGAACGACAACTCTGGCCAGTAATAAAAGAACGCGATACAGTTCCCGGATATAAAAAATATTTAGCCGAGTTCCCCACTGGAGAAAATGCAGCCGAGGCAAAAAGCCGACTATCGAGCAAACTTCGCAACCGGGTTTTACAGAGTCCTGAAGATAAGCTGCTTCGAATGGAGTATCTCGCCTATCGTACCCGAGAGTTGAGAGACAAGGATCACTCCAGAGCATTGTGGGCTATGCTCAAGCGTATGTGTAAGTTGGTCGGTGGTTTTACGCTATTACTTTTGTCGCTTTACTATATCCTATTCTTGTTGACCGCAGATCGATACTCGCCAGCTGCCAGTGCTCTAGATGATGGATTTCTCAAATTTTCGCTTATGTTGCTTGTATGGGGTTTTGGTTGGAGTCTTTATGCATGGGTCAGCGCATATTCTTACGCAGATATCGGCCCTCTTCCCAACCGAATGTATCGAAGTTGCGCGGCGGAGGATGAAGAGCGCAAGAAATATCTCATCTCGCTAAAATAATGCTTGTTAGTGAGGCGGCAATAGGTCTAATTAGGCATTGAGGACTTAACGTATTGGCTGGTGAGTTCGCATAGCGGAGCCGATCCGTTCTCATGACCTACCGACTTGAGAAAAACCGCACTCCCTGGGACGGCCTGATCGACTCACATACCGGCCGGATCTGGGGGCCAATCGTTGCTGAATTGGACCGTAAGCGTCCCCGATACGGTGAGGTTTTCCCCCCACCCGGCCCGCAGAGCCGGGCCGACCTCCCCCACAAGGGGGGAGGTAAGAAGGCTTGACCGATAATTCTTACAGGTTATGAAGCTCATTAGGCGATTTCCAAAACTGCCACCACCCTCTTACCTCCCCCCTTGTGGGGGAGGTCGGCCCGGCTTTGCGGGCCGGGTGGGGNNAGGTGCCTTCGATGACAGGCGAAACCGTTAAAGATGAGGCGCGCCGGTTGGTCGATCGCCTCCCGGATGACGCCACCTGGGAAGACATCCAGTATCAGATCTATTTCCGCCAAGCTGTCGAGGCTGGGCTGAAGGACTCACGCGAGGGCCGCGTCGTGACTCAGGAGGAAGCCCGTCAGCGATTCGGGTTATAGGCCATGATCGTGAACTGGACCGAGGCAGCGTTGGCCGCTCTCGGGGCGATTGAGGCATACATCGCCTTGCATTCGCCCCAGTACGGCCGCAGCATGGTCGAACGAATCTTCGTCCGCGCGGGNNGTCCCCGAATACGATGACGAATTCTTACGGGAACTGTTTGAAAGCCCGTATCGAATCATATATCGTGTTTACGAAGATCGTGTCGATGTGGTGGCTGTGGTTCACAGTGCCCGGCGGATGCCAAAGGGGCTGTGAAATCGTTTCAGAACCGCTCTCATGGGCCATCAACTTGACGAAAACTGAAATCCTTGGGACGGCCTGATCGATCGTTCTGCCATGCTTCATGGCACCGTCGAGTCACATTCCCACACTTGATGATCAACTCGGTAGGCTTCTCATCTCCCAGCGTGGCACCACCGAGATCTCTCTCGTAACCTGCCCTGGGCGGAAACTGACCTGCTTCCGCGTCTACGCCCGGACAACCTTTTCCCGCCCATTCTTCACATTGCGGGTCACGTTCCGCGTGTCGACCACCAGCCGGCTGG
>PLDW01000062.1 GCA_003136315.1 Gemmataceae bacterium
CCGGCAAACTTGGTAACTACTGAATATGACGAATCAGGACTTCCCAGCACCGGCATCGATTCCCTCAATAAGCCATTGCCGGATTCTGTCTCTGCTCAGGAAGGCTTGCCGCCGAAAGCAGGAAAAGGTGAGAAGACATGGCCGGGTGTGTTGTACCGTTTGGAAGTTTTGCGGTGGCTCGTGTCCCTGCTCCTGTCTTGAAGCGGACCCTGGCAATCGGCATCCGTTATGGTGGAACCCGCACAGTACTGCTGCCGACATGCCCACTCAAAATCCTTTGGCCGCCTTCGCGGCCATCAACGCTCCGTGAGATCAAGCCCACGGGGAGCAGTGGGCATGGTACCCGGCTGCTCGGGTTAGCCGGCACCTCGGTCAGGTGCGAGCCGCTGGATTTTTAGCAACAGATACATTTCTCCCTGGTGATTGGCTTCATCATGCAGCCCGTGGCTGATAGACTCTCCAAGACTGCGCGTGTCACCCCGGTGCGGAAACGGCGGTTTGCGATCCAGATGAGTCTCGCCGAGGGAGCCGATTATCTCCACCAACCTGGGCAGTTGAGCGCTCAGTTGGCTTAATAGTTCATCCTTGACAGGCCAGGGGGTTTTCCATGACGCGGGCCGCGAGCCCATCCGGAACATTTCGTCCCACCCCGGCGGCAACTCACTCGACCCGGTTACCAGCTTGATGCACAGCACATCTTCTGCCCAGAGCGAGTGACCGGCATGCCAAAGAATATGGTTTGAGGTGCCTGGTGGCTTCCAAGTCAATTCCGCAGGATTGCTTGCTTGGACCAACTGGATCGTCCGGTTCCGAATATCGATGGCCAAATCTTGCAAACAACGAGCCCGGGGAGAGACAGTCTTTCCGGTGCCGGCCTTTCCGGACTGCTTCGGGTCCAACGCAGGAGGACGCACAGGTTGAAGTCCCAGGTTACGTATCCCGGCAAGGAGACGGGTGAGGATGGCTGGAACTCCCTGCGGTGGGATCTGGACCGAGCCTGTTGCCCCAACGGCCTGCCGCCAGGAGGGTTGACGTCTCTGGAACTCTGTGTGCGTAAGGTTGCGCAGAACGGGGAGGAACGGCTTTCCACACTCATGGGCACGAACCACTTCACTCGTGACCTGCCGCGAGCCAAGCGAATCCGGCGAGATGAGCAACAGGAACACTGGAGCCTGCTCGATGCTCTCTCCGGTCTGCCATAAATAATCCGCGCCCAACAGGCTGTCCCGCTCGAAGTACCATGTTGAATAGCCGGCTTCCTCCAAGCATGTTGCAATGGCCCGAGCGATTTCACTATCCTCTTCCACATAACTAATGAATATCTGCTTCATAGGGATCTGGTTCCTATTATACAGGTATAATGCCTCATCCATCCTTGGGGGGGATGAAGTCCGCGATGTAGAGCTGGGTGGGGGACCGACCGTCCCGGCTGCTGGTCCACATCACTTTCGTGCCATCGGGAGAGAATACTGGTAGCACGTCCTGGCCAGGAGCATAGGTCAGCCGGGTCGTTTTCCCGGTCTCGATGTTCATCCAGAACAGGTCGTAGTTCGGCCGGGCTGTGGGGTCGGAGTGATCGGCCGCGGTGTAGATGATGTGCTTCCCGTCCTTGTACCAGTACGGTGCCCAGTACACCCACTTGTCGTTCGTTGTGAGCGCTTTCTCTCCCGATCCATCGCTGTTAATCACGTACAACTGAAGCCGGTCCTTCTCCTTCCGGTCCGATCGGAAGATTATTTTCGTCGCGTCCGGACTGAAGAACGGTCCACCGTTGTAGCAGTTCAGGACGTTCGTCACCGGTCGGGCTCCCGAACCGTCGGCATTCATTGTGTACAGTTGCACGTTCCCCGCGGTTCCCGAGCTGTAAACGATCTTCTTCCCATCGGCCGAGTAGCTCCCTTCTGCGGTGTACTCCTTGGCGTTCGGAGTCAGGCACTTCAGGTCGGTCCCGTCCGGGTTCGCCTCATAGATTTTCATGTACGGGTCAAAGTCCCAGGAGTATCGCCGCCGTATCCCCTTTTTTCGCTCCTCTTCTCGCAGCACCATCTCGGCTGCCTGGTGCTTCTTCGCGTCCGGATCTTCGTGGCTACTCGCGAAGATCACCCGCTTCCCGTCCGGACGGAAATACGAACACGTTGTCCGCCCCACCCCCGGGCTGATCCGCTGGTATTTGCCAGAGTCGAGATCCTGCACGAAAATCTGGTAGAAGGGATTTCCCGAGTCCTTGACCTCGGCCTGGTAGATGATCCGCCGACCGTCCGGGGAAAAATACCCCTCGCCGGCCCGGACGAAGTCGAATGTGAGTTGCTTGATGTTCTTGAGGTGGGCCGATTCGGCCGCCTGCCAGTCGTCCCTGGGGTCTGCCCCGAGGGCGAGAGCGAATGGCAACAGGAGTGCGGTCATCGCGGTTCCTTTCCAGGTGAATCGGGGCAGGTTGCGAACCCGTGGCGGGGGTCGGGTCTCATATTATCAGGATAGTCAGGCGTGCGGCCGGGACCACGCCGCGCTGGATCGCTGAGAGGTCGAAACCAATGCCATCCCCCGACGATCCCCTCCCGCGTCCCTGCGGCCTGTGCGAGCGCCCGTTCCCCCGGCCGCGGCTCACGAAACACCACTGCAAGCCGAAATCCCGCGGCGGCACCGCCGACGATGTGGAACTCCTCTGCTCCCAGTGCCACGGGATGATCCACGCCACGTTTACCAATACGATCCTCGCTGCGCTGTATCCGACACTGGAACAACTTCGGGTCGCGCCGGAACTGGGGCCGTTCTTGACGTGGGTCCGCAAGCAGCCGCCGAGTCGCAAGAAGAGGAACAAACCCAGGTGGAGGAAGGTGTAGCCACCCCGCCCCCAGGGCTGACGCCCTGGGCTCCTATCTCAAGGCCCCGTTGGGGCCGAAATCCGTTGGATCTGAGCCCCGAATGGGGCGGCAGATAGTAGCCCAGGNNGCCCAGGGCGTCAGCCCTGGTCGATCTCACGCCCAGAAGAATTGACGGCCTCCCCTGGCCGGGTAGAACTCCGGTATCCCGATCACACTCCTTAACCGAACGGATGCACCGTGTCCGACGAAGCACAAGACCTGGCCGAAGTCCGGGCCGAGAAACTCCGCCAGATCGAGGCCCTGGGGATCGATCCGTGGGGCCACCGGTTCGATAACACCACCCCGATCGGGAGCATACGCGCGCTCCCAGGCGAAGCGTTCAACGAAGCCAGGCCAGGGCCGAAGGTCCGGGTTGCTGGTCGGCTGATCCGCTACCGGACCGCCGGTAAGCTGCTGTTTTTGGAGATCTGGGACCAGACTGGCCGAATCCAGTTAATGGTCCGGGTCAACAAGATCACCCCGACCGAATGGCAACTTGCGCAACTTCTCGACCTCGGCGACCTCATCGGGGTGGACGGCGAGTTCGGAAAGACCCGGACGGACGAACTCACCATCCAGGTCGAAAAGCTGACCTTCCTGACGAAGTCGCTCGAACCGCACCCAAAAGACGTGTACGGGATGGGGGACATCGAATACCGGCTTCGCCACCGGTATCTGGACCTGATCTACACCCCGGACACTCTCCGCCGGGCTCACCAGCGGGTGAAGATCATCCGGACGATCCGCACCCACCTTGATGCCCAGGGCTACCTGGAAGTGGAGACGCCGACCCTTCACGCGATCGCTGGCGGAGCCGCAGCCAGACCGTTCGAGACGCACCATAACGCGCTCGACGCCAACCTCTTCATGCGGATTGCACTGGAGTTGCCACTCAAGCGATTGCTGGTCGGTGGAATCGAGAAAGTGTACGAAATCGGGCGTGTGTTCCGCAACGAGGGGATCAGCCCGCGGCACAACCCCGAGTTCACCATGCTGGAGTTGTACCAGGCCTACGGCGATTACCACACCATGATGGATCTGACCGAAGGGCTGATCGTGGCGTGCGTCGACGCTCTCGGCGGCGATCGGACGATCCCGTTCGGCGAAAAGACGGTGACCTTCACTCCACCGTTCCAGCGGGCGAAGTATGCCGAGCTGTTCCGGGAGCATGTCGGCTGCGACATGTACGACGAATCGGCGGTCCGGGCGGCTGCCCGTGTTGAGGGGATCGAACCGGACGGGAAGGCCCACGACGTGATTGTGCAGGAGTTGTTCGAGGATCTCGTGGAGGAGAAACTGGTCGGACCGGTGTTTGTGTACGACTATCCCGCCTCGCTGTGCCCGCTCACCAAGCGGAAGCGAGACGACCTGCGGACGGCCGAGCGGTTCGAGTTGTACGTCCACGGGATGGAATTGGCGAACGCCTACACGGAATTGAATGACCCGGTAACGCAGGAGCAAACGTTTCGCCAGCAACTGGCCGGGCTTCCGGCCGATGAGTCGATGGCGAAGATGGATGAGGACTTCGTCCGGGCGCTGCGTCACGGGATGCCCCCAGCCGGCGGACTCGGGATCGGGATCGACCGGCTGATGATGCTCCTGACCAACACCCAGACGATCCGAGACGTGATCCTCTTCCCGCTCCTGCGTCCGGAAGCGAAGTGAGGTTCTAAGGCTGTCTCAGTCCCGAAGCGAGCATCAGTCTAACGGGAGGGCGNNGGCGAGGCTCCTGCCGAGCGTATGGGTAATAGGCTCGGCAGGAGCCTCGCCCTCCCATTTGCATGTCTGACCGTCTTATCCGTAGATGCGACAGCCCCTGCGGATTCCTGTATCAGAAGGCTGGGGTACCCTCACGACGTATCCGCTGGACTCGCTGGCGAGGTGAAGCCGATGACCGTTGGCCCGGCCTGACCGCTCGACTGAGTTCTTTGAAAATTCGCTTGACGGCGGTGCAGTCGCCCCCTCACAATGATCGCGGCGGTGGATTTGGTCGGCTGGATCTCCCGCCTGGACATGCCCGGCAGGACTCGAACACCCGCCCAGGGCGAAGCTGCCGGTACGGAGTCCCCTTCACTTGGCGGTCAGTCGATTCGTGTCGAGGTGCGAAGCACACTCGCCGATGGAATCACGATCGGCGCGCGGATCTAACAGTTGCTTGAAATCCGTGCCTTTGCGCGGAATAACACGGCCAGAGGGCGCGGGCTAAATCCTGGTTCGGCGAGAAGGAAGGGGCAGCATGAGCTACACATTCGCCATATGCAATGCCGAGTTGCCGGAGGACGCTGAAGCGGCGGAACAAGAAGTGGTCCGCCTGAGAGAGGAGACGGAGCCGAACCCGGCCATCTTCAACGAATTGATCGAGAAGCTCACCGTCAGGTACCCTTGCATCTGCGACTTGCCCGATGATACGGTCGATGAGGGTGTGTGGTCCGATGGTCCGCTTCGGCGACAGAGCTACCATCGCACCATCGTCTTGGGTCTCTCCAGGAAGATCGAAGAGGTGATGCCCTTTGTCATCAAGACTGCGAACGGGCTCGGGTTGACAGTCTTGAATTGGCAAACGGGCGAAATTCATCGGCCAAGATCGCGGAGAGCGAAACGGTCCTGATCACAGATCATAAGGCAGCCGAACCAGGCGCTGCCGCGACATGAAGTCGTA
>PLDW01000296.1 GCA_003136315.1 Gemmataceae bacterium
CGACCAGATCTAGTCCGCCCGTGCGACGCCTACAAGGGCGGACTAGCCGCCCGTGGCACCCGATCCCCCTGGTCGATTTTCTCCTGCCGCATGCCTTACGGCAGCACGAACTTCAATATCGCCGCGAGGAGGAACGCACCACCGATGATGGCCAGCCCAAGCCGGATGGTATCCCCACTTGTCCGACGGGCGAAGAGTCGATCGAGCGCCCGCTGGTCGCCGGATTCGACTGCCACCTGGAGGGCGAGTTCGTAGTGGGATTGGGGGTAATCACGGAGCCCGTCTTCGGTGTGATGAGCTCCTGTCGGAACCGGTGGGAGGGTTGGGAGTGCCACCGCATCGAAGCCGAGTTCGTCGGAAAAGGCGAAAGACGCCGGCCAGAGGTCGGCCCGGTTCCGGTCGGGTAGGAGTTGCCACAGCCCACGGACGAGCGACTCGTCCGGCGCTGCCCGCTCGACCACCACCCGCCCACCATCGACCAGCACCTGCGTGCCGCCAAGGAGGAGTGCGCTGTCGCTGCTTTTCAGAAGTTCTTGAATCTGGGCGACGGTTCGTGGCGGAAGGATTTCGAGCGGCCAGGCGAGTGCGGGAAGCGGCCCCGTCGCCACCCCGTCTGGTGGTGGGTAACGGTCGGCGATGGCGAACGGGTCGCCGAGGTGCCCATAAAGTTCGCGAGCGAGGACAAGGAACCAGAATCCCAGCGAGCCATCGGGACGGTCGGCAACACGGACGACCGCGACATGGCTCCTGCCAAACGGACAGGCGAAGTGGGCGAGCGGACAGGCCACCCCGGCGGGACGCGAGCCGAAGAGGACCGTGATTCGCTCGGCCTCGGCGTCGTCGAAGCCCTCCGACCGCGCCACCACCCGCACGCCGCGGGGGTCGGCGACGACGAGGGCCTGGGACATCTGAAGGTCGGGGGTACTCATGACGAACCGCCATCGTGGCGAAGAAACTCCCGGACAGTGGTCACCCGATGCTCGGTCGCCGCAGCGAACACGGCCTCGCACAGGGCGATCGTCTCGACATTATCCCGCCCGCCGATTTCCGGCTCGGTGCCATCCTCGACCGCCACGAGCAGTTGGGCCATTGTCCCAACAAACGCATCCGGGAACCAGACGTCGTCCCAGCGCGGTCGGAACCACATACCGGGCTGCTGGCGGGTGCTGTACTCCAGTGTACTCGGCTCCCGGGCCGGGTACTTGGGCCAGCCGATGGTCCCCTGCATCAGCCCGTCGGTCCCTTCCACACGCCAGCGGATGCCGACATCCCCGGCCACACCATCCTTGCACGGTCCGGCCCACACATCGTCCCAGGAACTGGCCCGGGCGCCGGAGTCGTATTCGAGAATGTACAGGTTGATCCCATCGCGGTGCGGGAACCGCGTCCGCGGATCGGGTCGGGTACTCGCCAGCACGCGGTCCGGGGTGCCCAGCCAGTACCGGAACGTATCGAGATGATGGATCGACATGACGAACGTGGACAGGCTCGGTAGTCCCTGTGCCCACGGCATCCAGTGGGGAACCGCCCGCATGTCGATGGTGGCCAGAACCGGCTCGCCAAGCCAGCCCCGATTGAGCACATCCTTGGCTGCGCGGATCGACTGGTCGAATCGCATGTTCTGGTTGACGGCCAGCACAATCCCGGCATCCGCGCACCGCATGACGAGATCCCTCGCATCGGCGACCGACAGGGCGAGTGGCTTCTGCGCAAGGATGCCCCGGAGCCGCCCCTTCCCCGCAGCGACCGCCCGACGGATCAGGTCCGGCTGGGCGTCGGGCGGGACCGCCACATCGAGAATCTCGATTTCGGGGTCGGCGAGAAGATCATCGAGCGTCTCGTGAACGCGGGGAATGTGGTGCAGGTCGGCGACCGCCCGCGCTGTCGCAAGCATGCGAGACGCAATCGCAACCGGGTTGAAGCCCGCGTTCCGGTACGCGACAAGGTGACAGTCCCGCATGATGAACCCGGCCCCGGCGCAACCGATCCGCCAGTCTTTGCGGTGAGGTAGACGGGGCCGGTAGTCCAGTGGTCGGTTTTCGGGCATCACTCCCTCCTTGTTCAACACTGGTAGGGTATTCGTCCGTCCTGATGCAAGCTGGGAAAAAGTCTTGAACCTGAACGCTTGTTAACTAGAGGTGAGGGGGTATAATCGTAGGGCGAGCCTACTCAAGAAAGGTGAAACCTCATGCTGATTCTGACCAGTGTAAGGGAACGCGGCCACAAAGCCCCGAAGGATTCCGTGATAGAGGAATTGGAAGCGCTCCCCTACCCCCGAATTCCAGCGATAGGAGAACCGGTTCAGCACAACGGCCGCCGGTTTTCGGTCAACGCAGTTGAGTACGGGAAGGACTCGCCGCATTTCGCCTTCAAGGCAACGAACGGCGCAACGAATGTCGAACCACGGGAACCACCCAGAGTCTATGTGATAGAGGACACACCCAGGTAAAACAGAAAAGCCCGGGCAGTGTTCCTCCGGCTTTTCCTGTTAACCTATATCAACTCCTTTTTGGATGGCTATATGAAGCGAGACATGGATCTCGTACGGAAGCTGGTATTCGCAATTGACGAATCTAATCATGGCTTCGCACCACGTAAAATTGTGGTGGAGGGATTCACGGAGGAACAGATCGGATATCATCTTTCTATCATGTTTGAAGCGGGACTCATCACTGTGTTTACGTTGACATCGCAGGGAAGCAGCAGCCCGGAGGTACGCGCGAAATCATTAACATGGGCAGGCCATGAATTTGCGGATGCTGCCAGGAGCGACAGCCTCTGGAATAAAGCGAAAAGCACAGTGAAAGAAAAATTCGGCTCGGTGTCGATATCGTTACTAACTCAGTATCTCCAGAGTTTGGCAAAATCTGCTCTCGGCATGTGAGGCTCTATTCACGCCCGCGGGTCGATGAGGAGGATGAACCCCGGGAGCATCTTCGTCGTGAATGTCGACCCATACGCATACTCTCGGACGACCCATCGCTTCCCGTAGCGGCGGTGCTGAATCAGGGTCGGTTGGTTCGGGTCGTCGCGACCGTCGAGAACCCAGTACTCGCGGATCGAGGGGACATCAAAATACAGGTCCGGGTTCCGCGTCAGATCCTTGCGCGCATCGCCCTCGACGAGAACCTCGGCGACAAGCACCGGGCTCAGATCCCGCCAGTGAATGTCGCGAAAATCCGAATCCAGCGGCAGGTCGTGATACGCGGTCATGTCGGGTTGTGGCACCGTCGCCTTCTGGCGGGCGTGGACGAACACCCGCGCCTTCGGCGTGACGAAATTGATGATCTCAGGATGAGCATCTTCGTATTGGGTCAAGTTCCAAAAGAGCCAGTTCTCCAACACGCTATCAACGAACTCGCCTCGGGGCGACACGTAGAGCATTCCATCAATAATCTCGTAATTGAAACGCAGCTCGTACTTGGCCGCTTCTTAAGCTTCGAGCGAAAGCGGTCGGCCGTGGTCGGATGGCCAGAGTTTCAACTGGATTGTTGTCATCAAGTGATTTCTTGGATAATTAATCGATCAATACTTATAATAAGTAGATATAATTTCTTTTATGATTAGATTGTCTCTAAATGACGAATGCATTTCCCACCTCCCCCCTTGTGGAGAGTGCTGAAAAAGCCCCCCAATTCTCTGAACTTTTGTACAATATCTCGATCTATCCGCTCGCGACTGAGACGAGTCATGTTGAAGTTCCAACACACGACACCGCTGACCGAACTCGATCATCTCGTGTACTCGCTGATCGTTCCTCAGGATCACTACCTCGGCCAAGTTGTGTCGCATGTCGATTTTGAATGTTTTCGCCCTTCCCTTGAGGAAGCCTGCAGCCACAGTGGCCGGCCTCCGATCGATCCCGTTCGCATGCTCAAAATCCACTTTCTCGGTTTCCACCTCAAGCCCTCTGGCTGAGGCGGCGGACGCGGTAACGTTGATCGAGAAAGAAGAGAAGGTTCAGGGCAACGACGTGGAAGGTCTGTCGATCGATGGGGCGGGCTTCAACGGCCCGGTGCTGCGTGAACTGACCGACCCGAACGGCCTGAATCTGGATGTGACAGTGCCGCCGCCAGAGATGCAGTCGCGTGTGACGTTTGGACCGGAGCGGTTTACATTAACGGTGATCAATAAAAATGTCAGTGAGTTGAGGTGTCCGAATGGGCAAACGACCTGTAAACGCAACAAACATAAGCACAGTGATCGATACGAATTCGCGGCGAGTCAATGCTCCAAGTGTCCGTTGCGGAAGGAGTGTTTGGAGAATCCAGAGACCAAAAGAGGCCGCACAGTGATCAAGAACGATTACGAGGTGGAGTACGAACGAGTGAAGCAAAAGGCAACGACGCCGGAGTACGCGGTGGTGCGTCGGGAACATGGCAAGGTCGAGCGAAAACTGGGCGAGTTGGCCCGCCATCACGGCAACCGCCTGGCGCGGTATCGAGGCATTGTCAAGACGTTGGTGCAGAGCCTGCTGACGGCACTAGTGGTCAATGTAAGCGGATAGTGAAGTTGATGGGGGCGAAAAATGGGGACCAAGCCAATTCCGGGCAACCGGTGCGCGCCGAGATTGCCCCGGGGTGAGCCGAGGTTGAGAAAAGTGGCCAAAGGCCAGCTGGAATGAGATCACCAGTTGAAAACCGTGAACAATCGGTGGGTGGTCGGCTTGGCCCGATGGGCTTTTTCAGCACTCTCCACGAGGGGGGAGGTAAGAGGGTCGTCCGAAATAGGATTTCGCCTCTACTGTTGTCTAAACTAGTACAATCATCACCTGCGCCCTCTTGCCTCCCCCCTTGGCGACACAAATCGAGGTCAGCCTGCTCCTACTGACACTGATCTCTTTCAATGGGGCGTGTCTGACCCATGCAACCATGCGATTGCACGGTTCATTCCGGCTCGCCTACCCGGGCGTCCTTCACCCGGAAGAGGAAATCCTCCGGGTTGTCGCGATTCAGCATGAGCACGCCTGTGACCTTCACCAACCCCCGCTTCAGACCGATCCGCTTGCCCACTTCCAGGTCGATGCTCACGAGCCCGGTCGGCCCGGGGCTCTCGCAGAACCAGCACCCGATCGGGTATTCGAGGAGCAAGAACCCGGCGAAATCCAGCCCGTCCCCAACCGGTTGCATGTAGCCGGTTAGCACCACCGTTTTGCCATCAAGTTCTGCCAGGTGCTTTGGAAAGACTGGCCCGGCCTTCCCACCGACTGTCGTGTCGCCAACCAGGCCCCACGGCAGCGGGTTTGGTCCGTCCGCCCGAATCGGCGGCAAGGTCGAGAGATCGAATCGCCGCACGAGCGGGCGAGGGGATTTCGCCAGGAACGTCCCACGATGGGCCTCGTGGTCGGGCGTCTTCGCCAGGGCGTCGGCTGCGGCCCGGTACACTTGCCGCCGTGCTCGTAGGTCGGGCGACCCCATCCCGAATTCGGTCACACACCCGTCGAGGATGGCGGCGGCGGTTCGGACATCCCCGTGAGCGTTCGCGATCTCCCCGAGTTGCCAGAGTAGCCGACCATCGGCCGGGAGCGAGAGGGCAAGGGACTGCACCACTGCCGCAGCATTGTCGGGCAACTTTTTCCACTCGGCTGGTGCGATTCGACCGGGTTCCGGCTTCCCGAACTCTCCGACGTACTTCACCCCGAAGAGGTCGTCGGGGGTGTTGGGCTTGCGGGCTGTTGGCCCCTCCCGGAGTCGGAGCCGGACGAGTTTCAGGTGAGACTGCTCGAACCCCCTGAGTTTCTCCGGGGCCAGGCGGACCGCATCTTCCAGCGCGGTGGAAGCCTGTTCGAGGTCGCCAGCGAGTTGCCACGCGGTTCCGAGGTTCGCAGCGACCCGGAAGTGATCCGGATACTGGCGAACCGCCGGGCGGAGAATTTCGACCGCCTTCTCGGGCGTTCCCAGTCGGACGTACAAGGCGCCAAGGTCGGCCGACTCGTCGGCTGTGAGCAGTCGAGACTTCGAAGCCTGTTCCAGCTTGCCCACGGCCGCGCGGTATTCGCTCCGAAGGGGAGAAGGTGGACCGGCTCCGGGGCGGTCGATCCCGGCCGTGCGCAGCGCACGGTGATCGAGCAGGAACCCACCCCATCGGCTTGGGAGTTCCGCGAACGTCTCGCCCGAATAGTACAACCCCGCGCAGGCGGGGGTGGGGTGGGTCAGGGAGGTCAGAAGGATCACACCGAACCAACGATATCGCATCGATCGCTCCTCAGCGGGGCCGGGGCAACGGTTGCGGACACGAGGTGGACAGCAGCCGCAAGTATTGTCATCATGAGGAAATCCATTCGGGATGGGCCTGATCAGCGTAACCGACCCCGCACCCCGTGCCAAGGCGGCGACGGACAGTCGGAGAACTCGGAGCGTAAGATGAGCGCAGACGTGACCCGGCGGGCGTGGATCGCGGGTGTAACGGGGGGCGTGGCTATGGCTGCAACCGATGTGCAGGCGGAGCAACCCGCCGCTGCACCCAGCGGGTTCAACTTCTGCCTGAACACGAGTACCGTGCGGATGGACGACGGGGGATGGGGGAAATCGCGGTCGATTCTCGACCTGATCGACATCGCGACCAAGGCCGGCTATCCGGCAATCGAACCGTGGGTCTCCGAACTCGATGCCTACGCCAAGGGCGGCGGATCGCTCAAGGAGCTCGGGAAACGCATCGCCGATGCCGGGCTGAAGGTGCCCGACGCGATCGGGTTCGCCGAGTGGATCGTCGAAGATCCAGAACGGCGGAAAAAAGGTCTGGAGCAGGCGAAGCGGGACATGGATATGGTCCGGCAAGTGGGGGCTGTGCGGATCGCTGCGCCACCGGTCGGAGCCACCGGGGGAACAAGCCGGCGCGATGACCCGAAATTCACCCAACCCGTGATCGACCTTCTTTCTGCTGCGGACCGTTACCGGGCCTTGCTGGAACTGGGGAAGTCGATGGGGGTCACGCCAGTGGTCGAGGTCTGGGGGTTCTCGAAGACCCTCCGGCGGCTGGGCGAGGTGCTTCTGGTGGCGACCGAGTGCGGCAGCCCGGAGGGGTGCGTCCTGCCGGATGTCTATCATCTGTACAAGGGCGGGTCGGACTTCGCCGGTCTGCACCTGCTCGGACCCGCCGCGATCGGCATCTTCCACGTGAACGACTACCCGAAGATCGACCGGGAGACGATCGCGGACAAGGACCGGGTCTATCCCGGCGACGGAGTTGCGCCGCTGAAGGAGGTGTTCGCCACTCTCCGGGCGATGAATTACCGTGGGTATGTGTCCCTCGAATTGTTCAACCGCGAATACTGGAAACGCGATCCGCTGGAAGTCGCGAAAACGGGTCTGGCGAAGATGAAAGCAGTCGCTGGCGGTTGACCCCTCCAAAGACGATTCAGAATGGCCCGCAGATGACGCAGATAAAATCTTGATTAAAACGAATATTAACCACAGAGACACAGAGGACACAGGGAAAAGACAAAATCCGAGAGAGAAGATTTGGTTTTTCTCGGTTTTCGGTTTTTCTCTGTGTCCTCTGTGTCTCTGTGGTTAAATTATGATTTACAAGCTAATACTAACCCCAGTAACACGGAGAGTAGACAAGAGGCAATGACGTCTCACCAGCATTTTTGGTTGCGGCTCTGCCGCGCTGTGTCATCTGCGGGCCATTTCTTCTGACTGACACTGTGACGGTGAATTCCCTTGGAGAGAGTATGGCCGATTCGTTCGATCTTGTCGTGATTGGTGGTGGGCCTGGTGGGTACACGGCCGCGATCCGTGCCGCCCAGCTCAAGATGAAGGTGGCCTGCGTCGAGAAGCGGCCCGGGAAGGCCCTTGGCGGGACATGCCTGAACGTCGGGTGCATCCCGAGCAAGGCCCTGCTCGACTCGTCCGAGCTGTACGAGACCACCCTGCACAAATTGAAGGCCCACGGGATCACGGTCGACGGGGTCGGGCTCGACCTCCCCACCATGCTTGCCCGCAAGGACAAGGTGGTCAAGGAACTGACCGGCGGGGTCGCGTTCCTGTTCAAGAAATACGGAGTCACACCGTATTACGGGGACGGCAAACTCCTTCCGGGGAACAAGGTGCTGGTGACGGACCCAGATGGCAAAACGATCACTCTCGAAACGAAGACCGTACTCCTCGCCACCGGGAGCGAGAGTGCCGAGTTGCCCTTCCTGAAGTTCGACGGGAAGCAGATCGTCAGTTCCACCGAGGCACTCAACTTTAATCCCGTCCCCAAGCATCTGATTGTCGTCGGCGGCGGGTATATCGGGCTGGAACTCGGATCGGTGTGGAAGCGACTCGGATCGAAGGTGACGGTGATCGAATTCCTGCCCCGGATCCTGGCCATCAGCGATGGTGAGGTGGCGGCCGAGGTGTTCAAGATCCTCAAGAAACAGGGGATGGAGTTCCACCTCGAAACGAAGGTGACGGGGGCGAAGATCACGGGCGACACTGTCACCGTCACCGCCCAGGGGAAGGACGGCACAGTGCTGAGCTTCGAGGGCGATCGGGTGCTGGTGGCGGTCGGTCGGCGGCCTTATGTCGCGGGGCTCGGGCTTGACGAGGTTGGAGTCATCTCCGATCCGAAAACCCGCCTGATCCCCGTGGACGAGAACTTCCGGACCAACGTGCCGGGGGTGTACGCGATCGGCGACCTGATCGCTGGCCCGATGCTCGCCCACAAGGCCAGCGAGGAGGGCGTGGTGTGCGTCGAGCGGCTGGCCGGGATGAAGCCACATGTGACCTACGATGCGATTCCGAGCGTGATCTACATCTGGCCAGAGGTGGCAAGCGTCGGGCAGACCGAAGAGCAGGTGAAAGAGAAGGGGATTCAATACAAGGTGGGGCGCTTCAAGTTCGCGGCCACCGGTCGAGCGAAAGCGATGGATGAGCAGGAGGGCTTTGTGAAGGTGCTCGCGGATGCGAAGACCGACCGGGTGCTGGGTGTCCACATCCTCGGCCCACGGGCGTCGGACCTGATTGCTGAGTGTGTGACGATCATGGAGTACCACGGCAGCGCCGAGGACATCGCCCGCTGCACCCACGCCCACCCGACCTTGAGCGAAGCCGTCGGTGAGGCAGCGCGGATGGCGTATACGGGGATGCCATTGAATTCGTAAGACGTGGCAAGAAAACTCGTACACAAAGAGAAAAAACAAATATTCAATTGTCATCAATACAATTATAAATAGAAATACGTTCGCTCACTGCTGTCGAGGCTGTCATCGGCAGCCAAATCAAGTTGATTTCTTGCCTCTGCATCCTTTCCGCGGGCGTGGTTCCGCTGGGTTTGGGGGAGGTGCAACTCCCCCTGTGGCCTCTCGTGAAAATCGTGAAGGAATTCCTCGTCCACCGGGGAGTACGTTGTGGAGTGAGGTACTCGGGGACCGACATGACCGACACGCATTCGCTTTCCGTCTCGATCCAGTATTTGAACCGCACTCTGCAAGCCAGCGACCTCGCCGACGTCCCCGACGTCGAACTGGTCGGTCGGTTCGTGGAGGGGCGGGACGAGGCGGCCTTTGCAGCACTCGTGAAACGTCACGGGCCGCTCGTCCTTGGTGCATGCCGTCGGGTGCTTCGACACGAGCAGGACGCCGAAGACGCCTTCCAGGCCACCTTCTTGGTGTTCGCCAGGGATGCCGCCTCGGTCCGACGGGCGGAGGGGATCGGGAACTGGCTCTATGGGGTCGCCTTCAATGTTGCCCGTAGAGCAAAGACCGCGCGCCACCGGCGGGCGATTAAAGAATCCGAGGCAGCGATTCAGCATCCGTCGACGGTCCAGGCGGCGAATACCGACGAATTGCGGGAAGTTCTCGATCTGGAGATCAACTCGCTGCCTGCCAAGTATCGCGCTGCCATCGTGTTGTGCGACCTGATGGGCTTGACCACCCAGCAGGCCGCGACGGAGACGGGGTGTCCTCCAAAAACGCTCGGAACGCGGCTTGCTCGGGGGCGGACATTGCTCGCCCAGCGATTGCGCCGGCACGGCTTGTCTCTCCCCGCCGCTGGGCTTGCCGCTCTACTGGCCCCGTGTGCGAAGGCTGCCCTTCCATTACGGCTGCTTGACTTGACCAACCGGGCCGCGACCGAAGTCACGGCCAGTTCGCCGGTGACCGTTCCCTTGGCGGTCGCCTCCCTCACCGAAAGAGTGTCAAAGATCATGGTGTTCAAGAACCTGAAGATCGTCGCGATTCTGGCAGGCAGCGTCCTGTTCGTGGGAGGGTTGGCGATGCACGGCGGCTTCGCCGTCTATGCAACGTCTGGGTCATCCGGAGAAGCGGGTGGGTCGGGAGATCCGCCTGTGGGGCAAGCCGCCAGGCATGCTACTGTTGCGGATCACCTCGACCACCTGCGCCGTCTGATCGACCACCTGGGGGACATGCTCGGTCAAGTCGGCCTCGGGAGGAAAGGCGCTGAAGCCCTCGCCGTCGACGCAGGAAAAGACGATCAGAAGGAGGACAAGGAAAAGCCGACGTTATCGGGAGAGTGGGTACAAAAGGACGGTGAACTGAAAATTGAGTTCTCCGACAAAAACACGATGAGTATCTCCCCACACGGTGAGAATAAAGTGGTCGTGATTTTGTGCGAATACACCCTCGATAAGGATGGGCTGGTGAAGGCCAAGGTGACCGGGTTCGAGGGAAAAGCAGAGGCGAAGAAGATGGTGATGGAGCATTTGCCGACAGGGACCCAATTCAGCTTCACCTGGAAGGTGAAGGACGACAAAGCCGCGATTGACGACGTGAAGGGCGAGAAGGACAAGATCGAACTATTGAAGTCTCGCCTCGAAACGGAGTATCGCAAGAAATGATCGTTGGTTCCATCCCTAATCGCCCCACCATTTCTCGCATCGCACCTGCTCAGTTGCTGACCCAGCCAGAGACCCCCACTACCGGGCACAGAGAGCCTGATCGACCCCAGCTCGCGCACCCGGTTCCTTGCGGTTGGTTCCAGGTAGGCTCACGCCTGTGCGGCCGGACGAGTTCACTCAGGAGCGCAGAGAGTCCCGGCCAGTGGCTACCTGGAACCGGTTCTCTGTGAACCTGTGTTGGCCTCGGGTGTCACTTCAACAAGTACGAAAAACCGTCCTAGAAAGTCTCCTAGAAAACAGGAAATTTGGGGAACGTCCGGTAACACGCGGGAACATTAGCGAGTGAAAAACCCCAGGATTTCCAGGAAAAGTGCAATTTGCTGGTGTAGCTCAAAGGCTGAGCACCTGCCTTTTAAGCAGGGGGTTGTGGGTTCGACTCCCACCGCCGGCACTCGGTTGGATATTCCCGGTGTAGCTCAGAGGTAGAGCGTACCGCTGAAGACGGTGAGGCGCTGGTTCAACTCCAGCCGCCGGGACTTGGGGTCGGAAGTTGGTAGCCACCCAGGGCATTGTGATCGTCCGCAGGGCAACCCCCCGGGCTTTCCTCGGGTTACGGGGGGGAGATGCGGGCGAGTGTATCGGCCGCGGCCTTGCGGACATCGGCATCGGAATCGGTCAGAAGCGGTTGAAGATCCTCCGCCACAATTACCGCCCTGCGGCCGAAGCGGGCGATCGAGCGCACCGCCAGGAGCCGGACTGTTGCGTCCGGATCCTTCAGATCCAGCGCGATCGAGCGGAGGATTTGTTCCGCCGGCGCGGCCTCCGGCTGAATCGACCCCAAAGCAGCGATCGCAGCCCGCCGGACATCCGCATCCTTATCGTTCAGGCTTCCCACCAGATCCGAGATCGCGAATTTGGCAGCCGGTCCGAGGTTCCCCAGGGCCTTCACCGCCCGCAGCCGGACGCTACTATCCTGGCTCTGGAGTTGCTTCGTCAAAGCCCCCACATCTTGCGAGTCTGATGACGCCAGAAGGGAGTCGGTCGTCCGCTTAATAGCGAGGTCGATATCGATACTCCGGCCGCCAGTTCGGGCGATTGCCGGGAGCGCTACCCTGGCCGGTGAGCCCATCCGGCCGAGGGCATCGACAATAGCCTCCTGCAACGACTCCTGTTCCCGCCCCCGAAGTCGGTCGAGCTGGGCGATGAGGTCGGGAACGGCAGCTCCGGCTCTCTGCCCAAGTTTGCCAAGTATCCTGACCGCCTCAAGTCGTTGGGGGAGCGTCAGTCGGGGGTCGCGGACAACCGCCGCGAGTTGGCGAGCGAGCAAGTCGTCGCCCTCATCCGCCCGAGTCGTCGTCACAACCCCAAGTAAGACAGCTATCGTCAGGAATGTTCTCATCTCGGCCCCCGCACAGGTGTGTTTTCCACGGTATCGGACACACCCCGTGTGGAGCGTGACCAGACTGCGGCAGGTATTGCACCAACTCGGCGGCGTCAGCCGACGATCGGTCAGGCCAACAGAATCGTCAGACGGGATAAGACCCTCGCAACCCGAGCAGGTCGCAGCGAGTCGCCCCGACCCGAGATTATCTGCCCTGAACATCTCCACAAAACAGATACGAGCCGTCACGTCCCCTAGGCATTTGGTAAAATGCTCACAACCGCACCCGAGGGGATTGTATGTCCAGACGCATTCCGCTGTTCGCCGCCGTGTTCGTTCTGTTGGCCCCGATCGTGATCTCGGCCCGTCCACCCACCCCGGCGGGGGCGACGGGTAGTTCCCCACTCGATCCCGAACTGGCGACCCCGTACTTGTGGCGTGTCGTCATCCAGGCCCCCCCTCATCCGCTCCTGACCCCGACATTCCGCGACGGCCTTCGTCGGGACCTCCTCGCGGCCCTCCAGCCAGCTCTGGGGCCACTCGGAACGGTTGAAGTGGTTGATCTTGGTGAGGTTCCCCAGAACCAGTGGGCTCCGATCTGGCAACAATTCGTGGACAACGGGTTCTCGGCCCTCAACTGCGACCCGAACCGAGATCTGACTGGAGTGAAGACCCACCTCCTACGTGTTGAATTCCGGGACGGGAAATATCACCTGGAAGCGCGCCAGTACGACGGCTTCACCGGGCTCGGCTCCCCGGTCGTGCGAAAGTTGGCGATCCAGGCTCCCGAACTGGTCGGCCGGGCCGCGGGGATGATGATCGACCGTGACTTCGGGGTGGAAGGGACAGTGGAGCCCACCGCTGGGCGACCGGACGAGGCCCATATCCGCTTCCGCGGCGGACAACTCGGCCCCGTTGACCGGCTGGTCAAGAAAGGGGACGTGTTTGCCGTCGCCAAAATTATCCGCACCAACCGTTCCGCCCCTCCAGCAGCCCGGACAGCAACTGGCAAACTGATCGCACCAGCCGCGGGGTCTGAGCCACCCGCTGCATTGACAGCCGAGCCACGTGAGTTCACTTACCTTCAAGTCGCGGAGCTTTCCAAGGACAGGGTTGCCCGATGCACGGTCTTGTCCCGCTACCTGAACCCCTTCCCAATGGATCGGGCGGCCGTCGGGTATCGGTGTCTGAAACTCACGACTGTTCAGTCCCCCGTTGCGGTCCGGCTCGTCGGAGTAGACGGGAAAGCGGCCACGACTCCGGTGGCGAGCGTTCGTGCGACCGAGTCGGGGTTCTCGAAGCAGTTGGACCAGCGGGAGTTCCTCAACTTCGAGAATGGTGTGTACCGCACGTCCCGCCCGCTCAGCGGTGTGGCATGTGTGACCATCGCCCTGGGGGCCAGCAAGGAGGCCCGGTTCCCGGTCCCTGTCTACGGGTCGGACCCGGTCAACCTTCAGTTTGAAGTGGACGCAAAAGCCGAGGAGAAGGCTCTCTTCGAGCGGGCAGTCCTCGCTGTCTCGGATCGCGTGGGCAGCGCCCGCTACGGTCAAGCGGCCTGCTTTGATGCGGTCGCGAAACTGACAGCCGCCAGAAAGAACAAGGAGGCACTGGATCGGGCCAAGGCCGGATTCGAGGCCGCGGACACCGCCAATCTCACCTTGTCCGAGGAGATTCGGCAGTTGAGGGCGGATGTCGACAAGTCCCCCAGCGCAGCCAACCTCCTGGATCGGTCAGATGAGCAACTCAAGAGCCTGCGTCTGACGAACACCCGGCTCGCGAACCACATCAAGGAACTGGATGCGGTCGTGACGAAGGAGAATGATCCTGTTGCCGTCGGCAGAGAGGTCCAGGCTCAGGCCCTCAATGCCCGGATCAACCTCCTACTGGCTGGTGGAGAGGTGGAGGAGGCACTGGCCGCGTACGACCAACTCGCCACTCTCATCCCGGACAATCCGGAGGTCAAAACGCGGAAAGAGAAACTCGCGGCCGAGTGGAAACCAAAGGATGCCGAACACGCCAAGGCACGAGATTACCTGCTCAAGACCTGGCCCGCCCTGGCCACCGTCCAGGACATCAAGGACAGCCTCGGGCCACTGCGGACCGCCACGGACGTGTGCAAAAAGGCGAAGGACAAGTACGCCTTCCGCCGGTTCCTTGGCATTCTTGGGGGGTTCCCAAACAAGCTCCTCGAGCTGACCAAGGATCTCGACCCGAACGCGGCGGGCGACCTGAAAATCCTCCAGGACGTCAAGAGCATCGGGGAGGTAGCCGCACCTTTGGAGAAAGACCTCGCGGATTTCCTGAAGTCGATCGAGTAGGACGACGGTCAGAAGAAATGGCCCGCAGATGACGCAGACCTACGGACGCAGATAACAATCTCGATCAAAACCAATCTGGTCTGATCTAGATTTCATCTGCGTCCGTAGGTCTGCATAGCAACCCCTCGATTTCTTTGCACGCTGCGCAAATTTTTGGACTTCTCGCTCGACGCGGAAAAGCATCTCCTGGTTGCCACGCTCCGCGTGGGAACCGGTCTTCCTCCGCTCTGCGGAGTGGGCCTACACGTCAGGGACAACGTCTGCCGTAACACGGATCACGCCTCCCATCCGTTCAGGCCAAGACGCGGAGCGTCGAAAACGGCATTCCCACGCGGAGCGTGGGAACGAGGGTTATCTGGTCTGATCTAGATTTCATCTGCGTCCGTAGGTCTGCGTCATCTGCGGGCCATTCTGAATTCTGGTTATTTCTTCTTCGACTCGGTCAGAATCGACTCGATCTCGTGGTGGAGGTCGGCGAGGTGGGCCTTGGTGGCCGGATCCTTGGCCTTCGGCCGAACGTCGGTCAGCTCCTTACTCAGCTTTTCCAGCGACAGTCGGGCGACAGCGCGGAGTTCCGAGACTCGTGCGCTGTCCCCGCCAAACGGGCTCGGGCGACCAATCGGGAGGCTCGTCGACGCCGGGGCCGGGGTGTCCTCGAACTCTTTCTTCAGGATGTCCAGGTATGCTCGCTGGAGAGTCCGCCGTAGCGGGTCGACCTTCGGGGCCTCCGCCTTCAACTCCGAAAATAGCCCGTCCTGGATCTCACTGACGAATTCAACCACTGTGTATGCCTTGTCTGGGGTGAGCACCTCGGCGTCGAACAGCCGGTTCAACCGTGTCGGGCTCAAGAGTCCAGTCAGCAGTGTCTTTTGCTGACTGGCCACATCATTTGCCACGCCGGAATATTTGAACTGGTTGAGTACCTTCGGGTTCAGGAGCTTGGTCGGAGTGGTGAAGGCGTTCGCCAGAAGGAACTGGACCGCGGCTTTCTGCTTCTCTTTGGGCACACGAACGAACGTTTCGTCTCCACGCCCACCGAGTGTCCGCTGTTCGACTACCCCACCGACCTGCTTGACGACCGCCCCAAACCAACGGGTGCGGTGCCCGATGATCTCCTTGTACACTTCCTCCAAAAGGTCGAAATCTTCTCCCTTTTCGGTGGTTGCGGTGAGCAAGTAGTCCATCACCCGGTCGATATTCTTCAGCCCGAGCCCGGTCGCTGCGATTGGGTCGCTGCCGATGTTCTCGGTTAGCACGGTCGGGTCGACGAATGACGGCCCATCCTCCCCGCCGAACCGCAAGAATGGCTCGGCGATCTGCCGACTAGCGAGTTCGTCGAGGGATTTCTTCTCGTCTTCGGCGGACTTCGCCTCGGGGAACGACTTGTATCCCCATTCGATCGCGAAGTCGTCGTACGGGCCGATGACCGGAATCAAGCTCGTGACCCCGTCTCCGGGCTGAGCGATGTAGTTGTATCGGCCGTAGGACATGATCGATGCGACGCTCCCGTGCGTTTTGGTAAAGCTCGGGTCGCGGAGTTGCGAGATGCTGTACGCCTGGCTGGCCCGGTGGTTGTGCCGCAGTCCGAGAGTATGACCGATCTCGTGGCAGCAGATGGACCGGAGCAACTCGCCGATCAATTCGTCCGGGAGTGGGAACTTGCGGGCCTTTTCATCGCTCGCCGAGCACTGGACGAAGTACCATATCTGGGCGAGCTTGACGATATCGTGCCAGAAGATGAGGTGGGACGAGATGATCTCCCCGGACCGCGGATCGTGGACATGTGGCCCCATCGCATTCGCGACCGGTTCGGCCACCCATCGGATGACCGAGTAGCGAGCGTCTTCCGGATCCCAGTTCGGATCCTGGGCCTTGGTCGGTGGATCTTTGCAGACAATTGCTCCCTTGAAGCCGGCCTTCTCGAACGCTGTGTTCCAGTCCTCCACTCCCTTCTTCAGGTAGGGCCGCCACTTCTCGGGGATCTCGTTACTGAGATAGAAGACGATGGGCTTGACCGGCTCGCTGGGCGCTGTCCCGGGGGTTTTCTTCTCCAGCCGGTAGCGGGTGATGAACTTCCGGGTGACAGTCCACGATTTCGGGTCCGAGTAGCTCTCAAACGACTCAGTGAAGTATCCGACACGGGGGTCGAAATACCGCCCCTGCATCGGCTCCTCCGGAAGCATGATGAGGCTCTGGTGAACCAGAGCGGTGATGCTCCGACTCCCGCCGCCGCTCCCAAAAGAGCTAAAAGGATTCAGCCCGCTCCCACCCCCTCGGAAGGTGAGCAGCGACCGGGCTTCGATATTCATTGGAAACGCTTTGATCTCAGAAAGATAAGATCGGCTCTCGTCCACGCTCGCACCCACCCCGGCCGCCTGCGACAGGGAAAGATCCGAGAGCCCGGACAGGAACAGGGAGGTGACCGGGATCACGACCGACCGATCCTTCCCCTCAGCCTCGACAGAGTACACAGCGATAATCGAATCGGTGCTGGCCGCCTCGACCGCCGCCTGCACGGCCTTCCCATCGCTCCGTTTGCGAAACGCCACCTTCCACAGGTACACCTTGTTCCCACGCCGCTCCCACTTGAGAACCGCGTCTCCAAGCGATGCCCCACCCCAGCTACCTGTATTCCCACCTGGACCCTTGGCGACTTCGCCCTGCCAGAGCATCAACCGGCCGAACGCCTCCTGCGGAATCTCGAAGTAGACCCGCTCGTTGAGTTGGTGGACGGCGAACACCCCAGCCTGGGTCTTCGCCTCCTTGGTGATAACCTCGTCGTATTTCTTCAGATCCCCGGCCTTGGGAAGGGCGAACGGAGCTTTCGTCCGCGGGGACGGGGCCTCGGGGGGACCCCCCTTCTTGTCCTGAGTGTACCCGGCCGGCAGGGACACCAGAAGTCCTGCCAGTGCCGGCGCAAAGAGGAACCGGAAACGCATAGCGCACCACTCGTGATGGACAGCATAGGATGGAGAAACTGGAAGTATTGTACCGGCTGCACCGGCAGAATTCCCAATCTCCGCGACAATTGACCCCGCCTCACGAGTGTTACAATCGAACCAGATGGACCAAGCCGCTTGCCGCACACTGTTGGCGACACGCCGCCCCCGGGAGCACGACCCCAGAGGGCCACGCCGCTAAAGACACACCCAGTGCCGACCGGACGGAGAAGCCAAGGCATGAGGCCCGTTGGTGGCGTGTCTGTGTGTCTTTAGAAAGGTCACTTGCAGTAACCCAAACAGCCACAAAACCCGTTTGGTGCTAGGAGTCACAGTACTGACGCTACACATCCGTTCCGACCATCTGGATCATTCGCTCGCGACCAGGACGATTTATTCAGCAACTGGGCCAAGTAGGTTCAGTCTTGTCGCTTCACTAACTGAGCGGCGTAGATCTCTGTGAAGCGACAGCCTGGCAACCAGGCTTCGCGGGGCCTTCGATCAGAAAAGAGTCCTGGAAGTAGATTCACTTCGGCTGGATTCTCTTGAGCGCATTCAGGACAACTTGTTTCAGATCAGGATCGGCTTCCATCGAGGCAGCTGTCAATGCATCCACCGCAGGAAGAGCGTCGCTGCCAAGTTCACCGAGTTTTTTGGCGGCGATGATGCGGAGGCTGACATCGTTCGCCTTGTCCAGCATGGAGGCAAGGCTTGTAACATATTGCTTCCGGTTGAGTTGCAGGACAGCCGTCAGCTTGGCAAAGGCGGCTCCTGCGGCACTCTTGACATCGGGATTCGGGTCGCTGGTAGCCGCCGTGGCCAAAGGCGCCAGGGCACTCAGGTCCGCGAGGTCGCCAAGCGATTTAGCCGCAGTCAACCGTAAGGCGGCATCTTTCATATTTGCCAGCTCGGTCAACCATTCGGGGGTGCTTTTCCGGCAGCGTGAGGAGGTGGGGCAACGGCGACCAGGATCGACCCGTTCACGAAAAGCCCGTTCACACCGCCAGGGATCTCCGGGATCTGTAAGTCCAGCGGGCACTCATGCAGTTCTTCAAGCCCGAAAACGACTTAGACGTCCGGGAAGCCCTGATCAAAGCATGGCGGGGTGAGCTCATCGGTTGATCTGAGGGTCTCATCCCGGCAAACCCGCCAAAGGAGGCTATCGAGGCCCGACGGAAGCAAGCCAACGCTATAGCGAGGAATGACCATTACCACTCAGTGGCGAACCCTACGAAGGGTGAACCTGCTGGGGACCGTGGCCTGCCAAATAGGGGCTACGGTCTGGTTCAACCTGCCAAGCAGCAGGGTTACACTTTGGTCTCCAGAGCAGCCCGAGCAACCGTCGCAACTTGTGATTACAAGGGATCTTACACCGGATTCGCCACGAACTTTGGGCACACCAAAGTGTGACCCTGGACTGAACCAGGTCAGGGCTACCGACCGGGGAGAAAGTCGGCGGGGAGGCAGCAGGGAAAAAGAAGGCCAGGGGACCGAAATCGTGATCATGGGCAGGCCGCACCAACCCCAGTGTGAATAAAACAAGAGTTATGGCAGACTTCACTCCGACCCAGGGCCGATATCTGGCGTTTATTCACGCTTACATCGGTCTGCATGGCTATCCACCCGCCGAAACCGACATCGCCGCGGCCATGTGCGTTTCACCGCCGTCGGTGAATCAGATGGTGAAGATGTTGGAAAAGAAAGGACTGATCCTGCGCCATCCAGGACAGCCTCGTTCGCTCCAAATCCTGGTCCCGGAAGACGAAATTCCACCGTGGAATCATCGCAATCATGCGAAGAATCCTGTGCGGTCCGGCGACCAGCCGAAACGCATTGCCGCGACTCCGGCGGCACCACCGGCGAACCTGTACGTTGTGTCGGTGTTCCTGATGGCTGGGCCTGTCAGCGAGAAGTTTGCCAGGAAGCTGGTTCGCCGCGATATTGAAATCCGAGGCGACCAGACGCTCGAACAATTGCACCAAGCCATCTTTGAAGCATTCGACCGGTCCGATGAGCACCTGTATGAATTCCAGTTCGGCAAGCGTCCGCACGATCCCGACGGACCCAACTACGGCGTTCCCGATCCGCAGGAACGCAAGAAAGGGGGCAGAGACGCACGCGCGACCACACTGGACGCTCTCGGTCTGAAGCCGGATCGCGTCTTCGGTTACCTGTTCGATTTCGGCGACGAATGGTTTCATCAGGCCGAGGTCGAGCGGATCGAGCAAGCCATTCCTACCGTCACCTACCCGCGAGTCATCAAGCGGGTGGGTAAGTCTCCCCCACAGTATGCTAAAGAATAAGAACGACCAGAAACAACCCCTTCCATCAGAGACACAAGAGAGTCAAACGATTCTCTGACTCTCTCTTCCTTTTTCGGGAAGGGGGTTGGGCGGTTAGGTTCTTACCCATGGCCCCAAAGGTGCGAACGATGGCGAAATCTCGGACGAAATGCGAACCGGACTCCTCCGTCGAGCGGCTTACGACCGCAATCGGACAGGCAACACGGTCGGCGAAGTTCGTTGTGGCCGGCAGTCTCCCCGTCGTCGATCCTGGCTTTGAAGTCGAGGGGTTGGGCCGCGTGTCGGTTCCGCTGAAACGCGGGACGGCGAAGTCGTTGATCGCGCTCTGCCAAGTCGCACCCTACGGGAAGGGCACGGAGACCCTGGTCGACACACGGGTCCGCAAAACGTTTGAACTCGATTCGAAGAAGTTCCACCTCAGCGATGAGTGGAACTCGGCCATCGCCGCGGCCACACGAACGGTCGCGGACTCGCTGGGATTGCCTGCAGACCGACTGGAATCCAGGCTGTACAAGCTGCTGGTATACGAGAAGGGCGGGTTCTTCCTACCTCACCGCGACAGCGAGAAGCACGATCGGATGGTGGCGAGCCTGATCGTCGTGCTCCCCAATCCGTTCGAAGGCGGGAGACTGATCGTTCGGCACGGTGCCGCCAAGCAAAAGCTGGCGTTCGAAGAAGCGGCCACCGGCAAGGCGGCCTGTTTCGCCGCATTCTACGCCGATTGCGAACACGAAGTCGAGCGGGTGACAAACGGTGTTCGCATCGCTCTGGCCTATAACCTGGTGCTGAAACCGCAGCCCGGGAAACTATCGGATGCCGCGACGCCGACCGATCCTGCCGATCAGCTGGCCGAAGCGATCAGGTCGTGGGTCGTGCCCCAGCCGGCCGAGCCGCTGGTCTTCGCGCTGGACCACCACTACACGCAACTCGGGCTGTCGCTGGATTTGCTCAAAGGAGCGGACCGAGAACTCGCGGACCTGGTGGTGCCAGCGGCAGAAAAGGCGGATTGCGTGGTGCATCTGGCGCAGGTCTCACGCCACCTGTCGCAGTTCGCCGACGATGGCAGCTTCGGCGACAGTTATTCTCGCTATTCCTACCGTACACCGAGGCGGCACGAGATTGAGATCGGCGAGACCTTCGAGGACGAGTTGAGCGGAACCGAGTGGACCAACCTCAGTGGTCAGAAACAGCCGTGGGGAACCATTGCATTCGAACTGTCGGCCATCGTCTCATCGGTGCCGATCGACGATTGGAAGCCGACTTCCGAGGAGTTCGAGGGTTACACGGGCAACGCCGGCAACACGCTCGACCGCTGGTATCATCGGTCGGTGATCGTCGTCTGGCGTCGCGATCATCACTTCGAGGTGGTCGCCAGTTCCGGTGCGACCGACAGCATTCCGTTGTTCTGTTCGATGACGAACAAACTGGCCAAGACCCCCAAGAAACGGCTCGATGCCGCTCGCCGCGATGCCATTCACTTCGCCCGCGCCATCATAGCGGAGTGGCCTAGCCGCTCCAGCGGATATGGGCATTTCCGGGACGTGGAGAAGTCGCCGCTCGACGACTTTCCGAAACATCTCATGATGCTGCACGATCGGGACACGATTGCAGTGTTCTTGACGAAACTGGCGGAACAGGATGAGACGCTGCCCCTGAAAGCGTTCGTGTTGGACGTGTGCCGTGAGTTCGGATGGACAGCGTTCGCCCAGGAACTGAAGCATCTGATCGCATCGCGGCCGAATGTGCGTGGTCGACAGGAAATCCCGCTGCGCGATCTCGGGTGGCTTTCCGCGTTCTGCTGCGACTCGTCAACCGATACTGAGAAGTTGATTCTTGCCGGTACACTGTGTGCGATCGCGGTGGAACGATTCTGCGAACCGCGTTCCTCGCATCCGACCTACTACTCCCCCCGCTATCGCCGGGAAGCTTCCCTTGCCGAGAAATCGGTCCCGTTGCTGCTCCAGGCGCTGGCGGCAAGCGGCCGCGATGAAGACCTTTCGCGAGTGATTCGCTTCATTCGGGAATTGCCAGACGAATTCACCCTGGACGACTGCCAGGTTCCCGCCCTGAAATTGTTGATCCCGTGGTCGCAGAAGCACCTCCAACACGTTCCCCCACAGTTCCAGTCGTGGCTCGATGCTGTGCGGGACCAGCTCGAACGTGCCACCGCGAAGGAGCCGACGCCACCGACCGATTGGGCACGCCCCGCGGATGTCGATTGCAAGTGCCAATTCTGTGCCAAGCTCAATGCCTTTCTCGCCGACCCCGCGCACGAGGTTGGCCGCATTCCGGCTGCCGAAGCGATGCGCCAACATCTGATCGGCAAGATCGACCGGCATCAATGCGATGTGAAACATGCACTCGAGCGTAAGGGGAGCCCCTATTCACTGGTGCTCACGAAAACGACCGGCTCCTTTGAGCGGGCAGTCAAGCGGTTCGAGGAAGACCGCCGCCTTCTGAAGTCATTAGGCGGGGGGCAGGAGCTAAGATACCCGTGAGTTTCGCGACCGANNGTAAGGCCGCCGGTTGGAACTGAAGGGTCGCAGACGCTTGAGGTCAAGCACCGGCGGGCTGACGCCGCGCCGCTCGCCCTAATCGGGTATCCTGCCCACCGCCTTACCGTCGGTTTCCTGATCTCCGCCGGCCATCGCCGCCCGCAGACGCTTCTCCCAACTGCCACGGCGACCTCATCGGTGGATGTGAGGGTCTCATCCCAGCGGACCCGTCGAAGGAAGCGATCAAGACCCGAGGCTGGAAATCGAGTATGAGTGCCTCCCCGCAGCCCCACCCCGACACCCCGCATCCCCCTCGCATCGATACCACGGCCCCTCTTCCATCCAGGAAACCGCTGAGGCTGTCGCATTCCAGCCGAAGAGTGGGTCACTCGCTCCGCGAGTGACCGTTTCGGGATCCCAGACGCATTCGGCAATCGAGTTTGTTACTCGATTCGGATCAGGTTGTTAGAAACGGCATCTCGCGGAGCGAGCTGTCGATTTTACTTCTGTGTCGCCGCCTCCTCCTTGCCAGCCATCGGCGTGATCGTGATCGATAGCGGCTCAACCCAGTGCTTGTGGTCGGCGTTGTAGTAGAGGTAACCGCGGCTCGCCGGACCTCGGAACAAACCGGGCACGTCGCAAACAAGATCAATCGTCAAGGCGACCTTCTGCTCCGGGGCGAGTTCCCGCCAGTAGAGGATCAACTCGCGGCCACGGATCTCGAAATAGCTGATCTGCTGCTTCTCTCGCAGGTCCGTTAACTGCTTCATGTCGGTCGGGATTTTGAGTCCCGCGGGCAGGCCGATAATCGCCACGGCCATCCCCTGGCCTTCCTTCTGCCGGTTCTCCAGGGTCACGCTCAGCGGTACAGTGTCTCCCTCGCGGGCTGCTGTCCGGGCCAACTTCGTTCCGATTTTCACTGCGCACTGCTCGGCACTGAGCGGCGTAAGCGTGGTGTAGGAGTAGCTGAGCGCGAACGGGTACGAGTGCCGGGAGTCCGTCACGATCTCCACCTCGGTCCGTTCGCCCGGCTTGAAGGTCGCCTCGGGGTTGGCGATGTCGAGAGCGATCACTTCGATGTCCTTTTCGGTGAATTTCCGCACTGCGATTCTCTGACCGCCGACCAGGATCGCGAACTCTCCGCTCTCGGCCGGGTGGGCGGATTTCTTCGCATACAGTGTCAGCGCTTTGAGCGCCAGGATCGTCGACTGGGTCGAACCGAACCCACCGTGGCCGCCGCGCTGCTGGCTGATCCATTTCGTCGCTTCCTTGACGGTCACGGCGTACTTGGGGTCGTTCGCCCGCAACCAGCCCAGCAGGGCCAGAGCGGTGGTTTCGATTTGAAGGTCGCGCCCGCCGGAGCGGGTGATGCTCGTCACAGCCCCAGTCACCGCCCCGGCCTTCATGTGCTTCTCTTGGAGCCGGTCGAGCAGGCGGTAGGCGGGCTCTCGCTCGCCACGGAGAAGCAAGGCGTTGGCGACGAGCGCGACGAAGTAGGCGTCCTTCCCACCTGCCGAGTCTGCCTTGGTAGCCTCGGCTTTGAGGGCGTCAATCTCCATCTTCAGGTCCAGTCGCTCGTTGTCGTCCGGGTCGCTCTCGACCAGTGCCCAGACGATGTAGGCATCGGTCGTGTATTTTGGCGTCGCGCCGAATGCATGCGACACCCGGGAGTTCAGCCGGAAGCCACCGACACCATCCCGACGTGAGAGCAGGAACGTCTGTGTTCTCTTGATCAATTCCGGATCGACCGGGTGGACCCGGGACATGTCCTTGAACTGGAGCAGGCCGTAGGCGGTGAGTGCCTCGTGAGCCATGTCGGCTGTCCCGAACCACTCGAAACCCTGTTTCAGTTTCAGGGGCGTATCCGGGCACTCGTATCCCGTTAGTCTGGCGTAGCCACTGTCGAGCAATTGCTTGGCCCGCTGGGCGGCCTGGGGGTTTGTCTGGTTCGTCTGGTTCAGGTAGTCGAGAACCATCACGTTCGGGTAGTTCGATGTCGAGGTCTGCTCGAAGCAGCCATACGGTTCGCGAAGCAGACCGTCGAGTCCGCTCAGCAGGTCGCTCATGGTGGTGGGGTAAACCTCAAGCCGAACGGCGAGAGTACCGGGCACCACGTCCTTCGGTAACGTGATCGCGCCACGGGCACGCGATTCGATCGTGTCGCTGATCGAACCAACGCCCGGGAACCCATCAGGCACGATCCGGATTGTCCGGGAGATCGCGTCTTTGTCGGCTGTGCCGCTCGACGCTTCGACGAGGAGATTCGCATCGCCCTGGAGCTTGTTGGCCTTCAGGCGGACGATTCGCCGCGCTTTCCCGTTCGGCCCGAGGTCGATCGTGTCCGTGAGCTTGCCACTGGCCTGGAAGCCGGTCGGGGTCAAGGAGAACGAGACATTCCGCTGCTCGTCGCTATCGTTGGTGACGCGGACCGGTACGGCGATCTGATCCGTATGGGAGATTTCCAGAGGCAGTTTCGGATCGATGCTGAACGGCTTCCGCGCTTCGATGGTCGCTTTCACGGCCCCGATGCGGCCATCGGTGGTGTGGCCGGCGACCATGACCTCATAGCGGGCGATATCGTCGGAGAGTTGGAAATCGATGGTCGTTTTACCGTTCTCCGGCAGAACGAGGACCGGGTGCCAGTAGACCGTCTCGGTGAAATCGCTGCGGACGTCGCCGAGCGACGGGTCTCGCTGGTGGGCGTACTCCCGGACAACGAAGGACGGAACCTGCCGCAGTTGCTGTTCCTGCAGGCCGTCATCGAGCATGCGCTTAATATTGGGGAAAGCTGCGGGGATGTTCGCCAACGGGTCGGGTTCTTGCGTGCGGGGTGGTGTAGACTTGCGTTCTTGCATTGCCTGATCGCGAGGCCTCCCCACGGGAGATCTGGATGCGATGACCTTGATAGGGCTCAGGCCGTCCTTCACCCGGTCCTGTTGTCCCTCCCGTGGAGGTGTCGGAGCTGCTTTCGGCCGGGTGGTGACAAATGTCGGTGAAAGAGCGGTCGGTGGGGACATTTGGGTGAACCCCTCAGCTCTCGGAAGGCCAGCACCACCGAAGCCGCCAATTCCAGCACCGTTGAGCCCGCCGCCAAGCCCACCACCGTTAAGGCCGCCAAGCCCACTACCACCGAGTCCGCCACCAAATCCACCGAGCCCGCCACCGAGGCCACCACCGCCGGGCCTAGCCATCGGCTTCTCTGCCGGCATCTCGGCCCGACCTTCCATCGCTTTGGGCCTGATTGCCGAGCCGACAAAACTAAAAGTCGTATTTGCGTTTGTTCCTATATTTTTTAGCACGACCCACGCCATGACCAGCGTCAGGCTCACAAGACAGATACACACACACTGGGCAATAAGACTCCCACTGTGTCCCGATTGAGAATCGCGATTCCGATCCCCCAGGGGGGTCATTGCAGCCAGGACCAGCACGCCGACGATGATAGCCGCGAGTAAGATCAGGAACAACAGGGCAGGCAACTCGCTCAGCCTCGTCACGTGGCGATTTAACTCGGCTTCGGCACTCTTGCGTTGTGTCTCGGCCGCTTGAAACGCGACCTGAGCCATGTTGACTGCCGTTTTTGATACCTCAGCGGAGGTGGTCAAGCGGCTCTCGACTGTTGCGGTGTGGAGCATCGCCTGTTCCATCTTCGGCTGGAACTCCGAGGACACTCGTTGCATTTCGAGCTTGCGCAACTCGACCGGGGCGGATGTCCGCTGACCGTGGGCGACCAGCATTTGGTCGACTTCTTTGCGGTCGGCCGGGTCGGTCGACCTGCCCGTTTGTTCGGCGAATCGCCTCCATCCCTGTGTGCCGAGGAGCAGGTCCAGGGCGATGCCCGCCTTCGGGTGATCCGTGAGCAGGAAGTCCGCGTGCTCCAACTCTGCCGGGTGTGTCACGTCGCCGGAGAGCAGGAAATGCGTCGGCATGAGCCGGTCGGTCTTGTTGTCCGCCATTGTGATGACGCTTCTATTCACCACCCCGACGAGCAGCACTGCGGGTGTCGGAGCCTTCTGCTCGTTGGCCGCCGACAATTCCAGACGCACCTTCCCGCCCGGTGTATAGCGGGTTTTGTCCGGCTTCACGCTGAGTGCGAGATGCTCACCCGGAACGCGGTAAACGAGGCGTTCGGCCCGGGGACTCAGGTTTGCCGATCCTGGGCCGTCTCCCAACCGTTCCTCGAAGACAGTTACTCGTGTGACGCCGCCTGCGACTTCGTCTCCCTGAAGCGTGATATCGACCGGTTTGCCGGCCTCGACATCGAGTTTGTGGTGAGCGATGAGCCGGCCGCGGGCGTAGGCTCCCACGTGGAGCGTCTTCGACCCCCGCGCGATCTGGACCCGGACTCGCACCGGCGCACCCGGGCTGGTCACGGTGTCGAGAGCGGTCAAGGCCACACCGTCGGCCTTCGCAACAGGAAGCGGGTAACCGTCCTTCGTCGGCATGACAATGCCGATCGGTGAATGGAGCTTGAGGTAGTACTTCGCACCCGCCCGCGGCGTGAGGGTAAAGACGCCTTGCCCACGATTCACACCTGCGTGATCGGCATCCGTGAGCGTTGCAACCTCGGTGGTCGTGGCCGTGCCGTCTGTGATAACGCCCGTGAGGTCGGCTGGCTTGCCAAGCGGCGTGCGGACCTGAAAGTAGACCCGACCCGGCACTCCTTCGATCATCTCTCCGCCTTCGGGAAAGAAGGCGACGGACAGGGTCTTAGTCACCAGGGGAATCGGGCGGACAATGGCTTCGGCGTCCGACCCATCCTGGATAGCGACGCTGAGTGACGCGTTCGGCGGACCCTCTTTCCGCGAGGCGGTACCGAAAAGGTCGGCCGGGAGCTTGAATCGCACGTTCAGGACCGCCTTGGTACCGGTTGCATCCGCGACGATCGCAAACCGTTCGCCCTTCTGGGCGTGGATCTCCCGACCGTCGATACTGGCGACCACATTCGCTCGGGCGTCCTTCATCGGGCCGCGCGCTGTCCGGGAGACCTCAATGCGGGCCTGGACAACATCGCCTGGGCCATACGACTTGCCGTCGAATTCGAGCTTCTTCTCGAACGTGTCCGGTACGTATCGGTTGACGATGAACTTGCGGCTCTCAAGGAGGACTTCCTTGCCGCCTGTCAGCTCGACCTCAAACAAGTCGAGCTTGTATTCGCCGCCCGTCGCCTCTGCGGGCAGAAGGTATTCGCCGACGCCGATCCCGCGGAGCGGTTTGTTGTCCGGTCCGAGGACGGGCTGAATGCCGCTCAGTAGTCGACCATTCCCCTCGTCGAGTGGGACCACGGCGTTTCCTGGGTCGCGGAGTCGGAACCGCAGGTGCAGGTCGTTTGGTGGGGGCCGAAGGCTCGACCGGTCGAGCGTGAGCGACCGGAAGCGGACGATCTCACCCGGCTGGTAGAGCGGCTTGTCGGTCGCGAGATGGGTCACGTACACCGGCCGTGCCAGGGGAATCCGATCGGCTAACAGCCCTGGCGGGCCGTCCGTCGATGCACTCACCTCAAGGAACAGCTCGGACCCCGGTTTCACCTTTTCCCAGAAGGCTGCTGACAGTTCGAGCGATGTGACCCCGACTGGCTGATCGTGGAGTTGACGCAACAACGTGGTGTTCTTGTCGTCTTTGACAACGACTTCCATCTTTTTCGGCCGTGCGACGGCCCCATGACGGAGGGTCTCGATCTGCCATTTGTTGGGTGCCCCGGGCTCGACCCGCGTCGGGCCGGTCAGCCGGACGAGGAACTCCCTTTCCGAGATCGCTTTGAGGGCGGCCTGGAGCGCGGCCTCGTACTCCTTCGCCAGTTTCTGCTCCACTTCGATCGCAGTGTCCCGTTCCTTCTGTTGCTCGCGAAGAGCAACCCCCTGCTCCGCCTGGGCCTTTGCAAGCGATTCGCGGTGCAAGTCGAGAGTGCGCTGAGTGTTGTCGACTTCGCGAGACGCTCTCACCCAACCCACATACGGGACACCGGCCACAACGCCGCAGACAAGAATCAGCAGCGAAGCCATGACCCAAAGGGGTCGGATTCGCTGTCTCCGTGTTCGAGTGGGTGGATCACGCTTGAGTTCGTCGTGTTGACTCGACGGAATGGTCACAAAACCAGACGATGGCTCCTGGGCCGGAGCGTCGGTTGTTGCGACCACCTCCACCGACGGAGTTGGCGGCGTGGGCGTTGGAATCGCAGCAGGTTGATCCGCCTGGACGGACGGCGGTAGCGTCCGCTCGGGCAGGCCGGCGATCGTGCCGATCAAATCGGCATGGAAACTCATGAACCGGATGTAGAACTGCTCGGCCTCGGGATGAGTAAGAACGAGTTCCTCTAGCCGGGCCAACTGTTCAGCCCCAATCGACTCCTCGCACAAGGCATCAAGGAGGGGCTGCAATTCAGCGAGTATGGTGGATTCGGGGGTCATGGATGGTCCTACCGGGAAAGGAGTTTCTGAGCGCATTCAAACAGCGACTGGCGGAGTTTCGCGAGTGCCTTGTAGACAGCTTCCACGGACCGGCCAACCTGTTCCGATGTCGACTGAGTCGTGGCCCCTTCGGTGAACCGGTAAGCGAGGAGGTCGCGGTCGCGGGGTGGGAGTTTCTCGACACATGCGGCCAGGGCTTCGCGGCGGTCTTCCACCAGCAAGGCCAGGGTCGGCTCAGCGGCTCTTTCGGCGATTCGATCCAGGAAGAGCTGACTCAGCCGGGCATGTGTTCGCTGGGACTTCTTGTAGAAGTCGAGCACCTTGTGGTACGCGACCTTTCTGGCCCAGGCGAGAAAGTCTGTTGGCGGGCAACTGGGATCGAACTTGTCCCACATGACCAGGCTAGTTTCCTGGAGCAGGTCGTCCGCATCAGCCCGGTGCGGGAGAAGCGTGAAGATGAACGCATAGAGCCGCCGCTCATTCCGCAGGAAAAGCGGGAGGAACAGCTTGCTCTTGTCCGGGATCGGGTCATCGGGCACAGAGGTCAGCTCAGTGGCCGCGCTTGCCCGGATGTCGGTGTCCACGGGCATGGATCGCAACACCTTGGAGGATGGAAGACCATCGGCCCGCTCCGGACGCCAGTTCGGGCCGTTCACCTACTCAGTTGACGCCGCCCCGCGTATTGGAAGAAAAATCGCTGGAATGGCGAAGATCCGCCAGTTTTTTGATCCATGTGGAGCGAAAAGAAAGCCACACCCGACTGTTCCGATCTCACTTTCCTCTGACGCAAACAGCCGACTCATCCACGGACACGGTCGAACTGTCTCATTCCAGGAGTCCGCATCGGTATAATGGGAGTGCGAGGCTCCTTCCGAGAGTGAGGGTGGTGAAGCTCGGGAGGAGATTTTTTCACTCATTTATACATAAAATCGTAGTTGTATTGATGCGACAAACCCAGCGGGTTCATGACTGAGTCGATGTCCCGGAACCCAAGATCTTCCAGCCACCCCCTGGCCACCCGGGAGCCAACAGAAACGACTTCCCCATAAGCAGTTAGAACAGCTTGCCAGGACAATCACCCTCCGGACCCTCACGGCGGGTGCATATCATGGTGTGTCGGGTTCACTGATGGAGGAGGGGGGACGATGACAGCGGCACGACGGATCAGACGTTGTGCGGTGGTTGGCCTCGCGGTGGTGGGGGCTGCTGTCCTGCTTCTGCGGGCCGGGGTTGGAATCTACCTCGATACGGCCAGGGGCCGAGGAGCGTTGGCCGGTCAGATTGGGTCGAAAATTGGGCTCCCAGTCGAGGTGGGCGATGTCGCACTGGGATCGAACAGCTCGACAATCACCTTCCGGGTACTTGACCCGCCGCTCGGAAATCGTCCGAACGCTGAGATCTTCTCTGTCGATTCTGCTACGGCGGATGTGTCGTTTGTGGACGTCGTCACTGGCCGGGCCTACCCCAAGGAACTGCACCTTCGCGGCGTGCGTCTGACCCTCCGGCTGGACGCGACGGGCAAGCTTCTGACCAGTCTACCGACCCAACCGATTAGCATCGGTCAGGGGGAGATCTCGTCAATCACCGTGGACAGCGGCCAGGTCACGATTCAGCAGGACGGGCGGCCGGAGTTTCACCTGTCCGGGTTGAACTTGAAGGCCGCTCGGGTGGCCAACACGTTCATCCTCAGTGGGTCCGCGGATGACCCCGTTTGGGGCAAGTGGCACCTCTCTGGTGAGTTCGAGGCGACGGCAAAGACTGGGTGGATCGATCTCGCAACCGCTGACACCCTGGTGACAACAGAGCGGCTCAAGTCGATCCCATACCTCTCGCTGTCGCTCTGGGAGAACGCCTGGCCCAGTGGGCGGGTCCAGGCGACTGCTCACTTCGCTGTGGGTCCGAACAACGATCTGAAGTACGACATCCGGATGCAAGCCGAGCGGTTAGCGCTCGGCATCCCGGCAGCTGAGGTGACATTGACCGACGTGGCTGGCGTACTCCGGATTCACGAGGGGTTAGTGGAAATTTACGGGATCGAAGGGAAGCCGGTAGCTAGAGGGAATCTCGCAGGCGGTACCGTGGATGTGAGCGCCAGATGGGATTGTCGCGAAGATCCCGCCATCGGCGAACCGCTGGTAGTGAGCGTGGACCGATTGGTCGTGAAGGATCTGCCAGCCAACTGGGGGCTCAAGTCCGTCGGCGGCCTGAACATGGAGGACGGCCTCCTCTCCGGTATCGCAAAGATCAGACTCGTCACTTATAACGACGGGCGTATCGAAACATACGGAAATGGTCAGGGGATCATCGATCTGCCGCACATTTTTGGTGGTCAAGGTAAGCTTGAGGTGGATCTCGGAGGTAACGGCCACCGGCTGAATATCAACCTCGCCGGTGCCGCTGCACCAATTCCCCGCGCAGCGCCGAACTAGCCAGGAGCGATGCGCTTGCCGGTAAGCCGCCCCCGGTGGTGGAGCTCGGCTCAACCACCGGCTAATCGCTACGACCCCTACCGGTGTCAGTCTGGTCAACGTATTCGCGTCATTGTCACCCCTCCGCCCCCGGTGGTGGAGCTGCGCTCAACCACCGGCTAATCGCTGCGACCCCTCCGGGGTAGGTTCGACGTGTTATGCCTTCGACGACGGGAAACGTGGTGAACTCCAGCCGCGTGGGCATTGATTTCGGACACACCCGGTCGAATAATGACCTGGCGATTCTATCCGGCTACCGTTCGCAGTCGCAATTCCTCTGCTGACCCAGATACTGTTCATTCTGGATCCGGTACGCTGGCGCCATCTGAGCCCAAGTGTCGGCTTTTCCGACGGGTGAGAACCCATGTCGGCTGGAATCCACTACCACCTGTCTGATCACCCCTGGGTCGCCCACTATCCGCAAGGCGTCCCGCTCCATCTCGATTACCCCCCGGAGCCCGCGTACTGGCTTCTGGAAGAAGCCGCCCGGCAAGTTCCAACACGAGTCGCGTGTCGATATTTCCGACAAGAACTGACCTACGCCCAACTACTCGATCGTTCCCGGAGGATGGCTGCGGCGCTGCGGACCCACGGTCTACGCCCTGGCGACCGGGTCGGGATTCTCCTACCAACCATCCCGGAGTATCTGGTCGCGCTGTTCGGCACCTGGATGGCAGGCGGGGTGACCATCCCCCTGAACCCGCTCATGGTGGCCGAGGAGATCGCCGCGCTTCTCCGCTCGACGGCGTGCAGGGTGGTCGTCTCCCTCGACGTCCTCCTCCCGTTGATCGGTGCAGATGAGGCCGTCCAGCCGGACGTGGTGTTCGTTGTGAACCTGCAGGACCGGCTCCCGTGGTGGGACCGGCTCCTGTACACGTTCGCCCGAATCCACAGGCTCGGGTTCTTTTCCCGACTCGTCCCGAAGACTGCGGTCGACCTCGAAGAAGCACTCGACGCGGCCTCCCCCGCACCAGATCCCTACCGCCCGTTGCCCAACAGCCCGGCAAATATCCTCCCCACGTCCGGGACGACGGGGACTCCCAAGGGAGTCGTGCTGACTCATGCCAACCTGCTCGCCAATGCCTGGCAGGTGTTCCACTGGACCAGGCGGCGAGTTGGCGAGGATGTGGTTCTGGCATGTCTTCCGTTCTGCCACTGCTATGGGCTCACCGTGTGCGGCCTGACCGCAGTAGCGATGGGCGCGACGCTAATTATGCACCACCGGTTCCGTGCAGATACTATTCTGAAACTGATCGAGTGGCGTCGGCCGACGATACTCCCGGCTGTCCCGGCCATGCTCGCTGCGTTCAACAAGGTTCTCCGGCGGCAGCACCATGACCTGAGCTCGGTCCAGTTGTGTATCTCAGGCGGAGCTCCTCTCCCCCCAGATGTGGCCGCCGAGTTTGCGGGCCACACCGGCGCGGTTGTGGTGGAGGGCTACGGGCTGTCCGAGGCAAGCCCGGTCACTCACGTCGGTCCGCTCGATGGGTCTGCCCGCCCCGGCACGATCGGCCTGCCACTTCCAGATACCGAAGCTCTGGTAGTGAACTCCATTACCGGAGTCGAGCAACTCCCGCCTGGAGAAGTTGGGGAACTGATTATCCACGGCCCGCAAGTGATGGCCGGTTACTGGAATGACCCTGTTGCCACCGCCAGTACGATCCGAGACGGATGGCTCTACACGGGCGACCTGGCGACCTGCGACGCGGATGGATTTTTCCGGATCGTGGACCGGAAGAAAGATCTCATCATCACATCCGGATGGAATGTCTATCCAACCGATGTGGAGCAGGTGTTACGACAGTACGAGGACGTGGAGGACATCGCTGTACTCGGCGTACCCGACCTGGAGCGGGGGGAGTTAGTGAAGGCCGTGGTCGTGCCGAAGGCCGGGCACCGCTTTAGCCGTCGGGGATTCGACGAGTTCGCTCGCAAACACCTGGAAGTCCACAAGCGGCCCCGTGTGGTGGACGTAGTTTCCGGTCCACTCCCCCACAACATGCTCGGAAAGGTGTTGCGGCGGGTGCTGCACGACCAACCGGGTGAGGCGAATCCCGGGACAACATCCGCCCAGTCGACAACCTGAGGTGAATCATGGTGGCAACCTCTTCCCCTACCCGTCTCCCGCCGCTGGCCGTTGTGGCCGGTGTACGGACCCCGTTCGCCAAGGCGTTCGGGGCACTGAACAACGTCCCAGCCGACCAACTCGGCCGGGTCGCCGTCGAGGGTGTCCTGGCTCGCGCTGGGCTCCGCGCAGCAGATGTCGGCGAAGTCGTTTTTGGGAACATCGCCGGGCCGCCCGAGGCCGCTAATGTGGCCCGGGTGATCGCCCTCCGCAGTGGTATCCTGATCGACCGGGTCGCCCACACGGTCAGTCGGAACTGTGCGTCCGGGATCGACGCGATCGTGGCCGCCTGGCACGCCCTGGCCGAGGGGCGGACCGACCTGGTCGTCGCCGGTGGGACTGAATCGATGTCGAATATCCCACTTCTCTGGAATCACAGGGCCAAAGACTTCTTTCTCGAATGGAGGCGGGCCGGGCTGTGGCGGAAACTGCTGACCCTGAGTCGACTCCGGCCCGGACTGTTCAAGCCGGTCTCGGCTCTGGAACTTGGGCTCACTGACCCCATTTGCGGTCTGAATATGGGGCAGACGGCCGAGGTGCTGGCGAAGGAGTTCGGGATCGGCCGGGACGAGCAGGAGCGGTTCGCGCTGGCCAGCCACCAGCGGGCCGTCGCTGGGTGGAAGCGGGGCTTTTTCGCCGACGAGGTTGTCCCGGTCCCTGCTGAGTTGACAGGTGGCTCGACGGTCGAGCGGGATACCGGCCCGCGGCCTGGCCAGTCTCTGGAAGCCCTGGCGAAACTGAAACCGATCTTCGACCCGGCGAACGGGACGGTCACTCCTGGCAATAGTTGCCCCATCACCGACGGGGCAGCAGCGGTCGTCGTGAAGCTTGCCGGGTCGACGGCCGGGTCGGAGCCGTTGGGCTACATCCGGGATTACGCTTTGGCGGGGTGCGAGCCCCGCCGGATGGGACTGGCCCCGGTGTTCGCGATCCACAAACTCCTCCGAAAGACAGGCCTGGGGCTCGGCGACTTTGACCTGATCGAGATCAACGAGGCATTCGCAGCGCAGGTGTTGGCGTGCCGGACAGCGATGGCCTCGGATGAGTTCGCTCGCAAGGAACTCCACGCTGACCGGGCGGTGGGGGAGTTGGACCTCAACCGATTGAATGTCAACGGTGGGGCGATCGCACTCGGGCACCCGGTCGGCAGTTCGGGGGTCCGGTTGATCATTACGCTGTTGCGTGCTCTGCGGGACCGTGGCCTGAAGCGAGGACTGGCCACGCTGTGCGCTGAGGGTGGCCAGGGCGCAGCAGTGTGGGTCGAGACGACGATCTGAACGGTCGATGCGGGATCAAGATTTCCCTGGTTCTCACGCTCCGCGAGATCCATTACTCACAACTTCTACATCGGAGGTGCGACCAAATTCTCCAGGTTTCCTACAGTCGGGTGCCATGCCCACGGCTCTGCGTGGGCATGAAAGCAGCCTTCGAGCAGATCGAGTAGCTGCACAATAATCCTGTACGTCGCCGGTAGTGTGCGAAAGCGGAGGGTGGGATTTGGTCAATGGCAGCGGAGGATTCGGGAGTCCGTGCTGGGCCACTGCGGATCGATCGGGAATCGCTGCCACTGCCTGGGAAGTTGCTGATTCGTCATGGCGCCTTCATGCCCACGCAAAGCCGTGGGCATGGCACCCAGCGGGCTCAATATTAGCGAGGGATAAAATATCACAATTAATCGAATCTCATTTGTATTACACATTCCATATTTCTGATTGAGGGGTTTGCAATGATCGACGACTTCCGACATCTCCGGTTGGAGCAGGACGGGCGCGGGGTCGCGACCGTCTGGTTCGATGTACAAGGTGTACCCGTTAACATCTTCAATGACGAGGTCGTTGGGGAGTTACAGGAGGTTGTTCGACAACTGGAGCGACAGCCTCCGCGGATGGTCGTGTTCCGTAGCGGGAAGATGTCCGGCTTCCTGGCCGGGGCGGACCTGCGTCGCATTCAGCAAATCCAGACCGCGGATGAGGTCCGGATGGTCCTGATGGCGGGGCACGAGCTGTTCGACCGTATCGAACAACTTCCGTGCCCCACGATTGCAGTGATCCACGGGCCGTGCCTGGGCGGCGGTTTGGAGTTTGCCCTCGCCTGTCGCTACCGGGTCGCCCGGGACGACGCCCAGACCCGGATCGGACTACCCGAAGTCCAGCTCGGGCTGATCCCCGGTTGGGGCGGAACCCAGCGGCTGCCCCGCGTCGTTGGGCTGCGTCAGGCCCTCCGGATGATCCTCGAAGGGGCGACCCTCCCCGCGGCGAAGGCCCTCGCCGTGGGGCTGGTCGATCTGGCGGCCCCGGTCGGAGAGTTCGAGGCGGAAGTCGAACGGTTCATCAACGACCGGCTCGCCGGACGGTCCCTCCGCCGCCCTACCCGTGGTCTGGTCGGCGCGATGCTGGATGGGACGTGGCCCGGCCGCACGGTCGTCTTCGCCACCGCCCGGAAGCAGATCCGGAGTCGGAGCGGTCACTACCCGGCCTTACCGGCCGCCATTCGAGCTGTCTCGGCGGGCTTTCGGGGGACACGCACTGCCGGGTTCGCCACTGAGCGAGAGGAGTTCACTCGCGTCGTCTTCACCCCCTCAGCGCGAAATCTGATCGAGGTGTTCTTCCAGCGGGAACGTGCCCGGAAGCGGTCGACCTGGGTTCCCGACGAAGCGGCCCCTCCGCATCCTCCCCACCAGGCAGCGATCATCGGAGCGGGAACGATGGGAGCGGGGATCGCCCAACTTCTCGCCTTCAACGGTATCCCGGTCGTGTTGAAGGACGTGAGCGATGAGATCGTGGCGGGCGGCGTCAAGCGGATTGAGTCCCTCACGGGTGAGGCTGTGAGCAAGGGCCTGCTCTCTCCCGACGAGGCGGCTGCCGTCGTCCGAAGGGTCACACCGACCAGCACGGACTGGAGCCCACTCGCGGATGCCGACCTCGTGATCGAGGCGGTGGTCGAGCGCGAGGAGATTAAACGCGAGGTCTTCCGTCAACTCGGGGGCCGGCTTTCCCCGGCGGCTGTCCTGGCATCCAATACCTCGGCCCTATCGGTCTCACGGCTTGCGGAAGCGACCCGGCACCCGGAGCGGGTGGCCGGGCTCCATTTCTTCAACCCGGTTCACCGGATGCAGTTGGTCGAGGTGGTCCGGGGCCTGGCCAGCGACGACAGCACGGTGGCCGTCCTGGTCGATCTGGTCCGCAGGCTCGGGAAGGTGCCAGTCGTGGTCGCCGATAGCCCCGGGTTCCTCGTCAACCGGCTCCTGTTCCCGTACCTGGACGAGGCAGTTCGACTGGTGATTGAGGGTGTCCCCGGCCCTGACATCGACCGCGAAGCGATCCGGTTCGGGATGCCGATGGGGCCGTTCGAACTTCTGGACCAGATCGGCGTGGACATCGCTGCGGACGTGAGCGGGACGTTTGCCCCACTCCGCACCGAACCCGGACCGACTCCCGAGCGGTTCGCCGCGATGGTGCGGGAGGGGTGGTGTGGAAAGAAGTCGGGCCACGGGTTCTACGAGTACCGCAATGGCCGGCGAGGGAAGACGACCAAATGGGCAACTCCGTCGGTCCCCCGGCCCGCCCCGACCTCACCGACCGACGAAACGGGTGGCCTCACCGCCCTCCAGCAACGTCTCATTTTCCCGATCATCAACGAGGCCGCGAAGTGCCTCGAAGCGGGGATCGTGACTGACCCCTGGATGGTCGATCTGGCGATGGTCCTCGGGACCGGATTTGCCCCCTTCCGCGGCGGGCCACTCCGGACGGCCGACGCCCTCGGGGTCGGCCGGGTGGTCCGCGCCCTGGAGACCCTCAGCCGCGAGTACGGAGATCGGTTTGAACCCGCCCCACTCCTCCGGATGCTCTGTGACGAGCAGCGCGGGTTCTACGCGGCAATGCCCGCCGCAGTCGTGCATGAGGAGGTGCATCAATGAGTACTGACATCCGAATCCCCGAGACGATCCCGACAGGGAGGCCTTCGGATAAACATGTCCGCACGACATTCGCGGAGGAGGCACTTCGGCTCGGAGGGAAAGGAGCGGAGGAGATCCGCCGGACCGGCGCTGTCGACGCCGCCGATGATCAGGTCGAATCGTTATTCGCGGCCAAGTACCAGACAACCGCCAGCCCGATCCACCTCGCGGTGTGGGAGGCGGAGGTGCCGTCCGCCCTCTGGGCGATCCCGCCCCAGCCCCTTCCAGCCGCGGCCGAACCGGTCATGCGGGACTCGCTTGAAGTCGTCCGTCGACATCGCACGGCGGGCACACTGCTCGGTGCTGACAACAAGATTCCAGAGCAGGTACTGGGCGAGTTGGCCGATGCCGGGTACTGGGGGCTCCTCGTCAGCCTGGAGTACGGCGGAACCGGAACCCCGTTCTCCCGGTTCGCGCCTTTCCTCACCCAGATGGCGACGGTCGATCCGACCATCGCCGGTCTGGCGTCGGTCCACGGCTGTATCGGGGCGGTCGATCCGGTGCAGACATTCGGGACGCCTGACCAGAAGCGGCAGTGGCTGCCCGAACTGGCGAGCGGCCGCAGACTGTCGGCCTTCGCGCTGACCGAACCGGGCGCTGGCTCTGACCTGACTGCCCTGCGGACGACGGCTGTTCGGGACGGCGATGAATTCGTGGTGACCGGCGAGAAGTTGTTCATCACCAACGTCCTCCCGGGACGGACGATCGGACTGGTCTGTCTGATCGATGCACAGCCTGCCGTCCTGATCGTCGATCTTCCTCCGACCGAGACGCCCTCTTTCCGGCTGAAGCGGTACGGTCTGCTCGCACTCAAGCACTGCCACAACTATGGCATCCTGTTCGATGGGTTCCGCGTCCCGGCCAGCAACCGGCTGGATCCGGGCGACGGGGATGGCCTGACCATCGCCTACCACGGCCTGAACCGCGGCCGCGTGGCGCTGTGTGCGAATGCCGCCGGAGTGATGCGGCAGATGATGGCCGACATGATTCCGTGGGCGCGGTTCCGGCGCACCTACGGCCAGGCAATCAGCACCCGGGAATTGGTCCAGCGACGGCTCGGGCACCTGGCCGGGTTGATTGTCGGGTGCGATGCCCTGGTGGAATGGTGCGCGGGGCTCCTGGACGAGGGCTATCGCGGGGAAATGGAGTGCATCGTCGCCAAGATCTTCGGGAGTGAAGCCCAGAAGGAGGCCGCGGTTGAATTGCACATGAAGACCCACGGAGGGCGATCGTTCTTGCGGGGCCACCTGTTCGGCGACAACGTCCACGAGTTCCTCGCCCCGTGCATCTACGAGGGCGAAGGCGAAATGCTGGGGATGGCGTTTTTCAAGTCGCTCGTGAAGCAGCACGGCCGGCGGTTCTTTGAGCCCATTGGGAAGGCGATGCAAGCGAGTGGCCTCCGTCGCCCGAGCATGCTCAACCCGGCCCACCTGTGGGCTCTGAAGAGGCCGCTGTGGAACTATGCGAAATGGTATGCAGGGTGGAAGTTGTTGCCGACCCACCGACCCGACCTCCCCCCGCTGCCTGGGGATCTCCGCCACCACGCCGAGTTCGCCACCCATCACCTGCTGCGGATCGCCGGGGAGATCACTGGCACGATGCGGAAGCACCAGTTGAAACTGGCCGACCGCCAGTGCCGGATGGCCGAACTGTCCTCGCGGGTGCAGTTACTGGTGGTGATGCTTTGCACGAGCCTCTACGCTGGCAGACACAACGACGAGGTGGTCCATGCGGCAGCGAACGGACTGTGCCGGACCCTGACTCGCCAGTTCACCGGGGTCCGTCCGTCCGACCGGGATTTCCGGGATCTCACAGATCTTGGAGCGGCGATCACCGATGGCGGAGGCGACCTCACAGCCGGGGTCGAGCCCCCACCGATCTTGATGTCCTACCGTTGAGGGGAATCTCATGACCTGATGGAGTCATGCGTTCGGATCGTCTCCATCAAGGACTGGTGCATCAGCAAAAGTCGTAATTCTGATACATTGGCCGAACTACCCCCCCCAGCCCCCCCTTCGAAAGGGGGGGAGAAAGAAGGTAGGGGGAATGGATGAGCATGCCCCGATCCCCAACCGCGTCCAGCAACGGCAGGTTTTCTCCCCCCCTTTGAAAGGGGGCAGGGGGGGTGAATTGACGATATCAATCAACCTGACACTTATTGATGCGCTGTTCCCAAGCTGGTTTCGACACCACGGCAGAGGATGTTGGCGGCGATCAGGAACTCCCGATCAGGACGCCGGTGAGGAATACGAGGGTGCCGCCGATCACCACCTGGAGGAGGGTGCGGCCCCAGGAGCTGTCCATGTACCGGTGCCGAATCCAGGCGATCACCACCAGTTCGACGATCACCACCCCAACCGCCAGCCATGTCGCGATGCGAATATCGGGAATCAGGTAGGGGAGAGTGTGGCCGATTCCGCCAAGGGTGGTCATCAGCCCACATACCACACCCCGGGCGAACGGGCGACCGCGGCCTGTGAGGCTGCCGTCGTCGGATAGGGCCTCGGCGAACCCCATGCTGATTCCCGCCCCAAGGCTCGCGGCCAGTCCGACCAGGAATGTTTCCAAACTGTTGTGGGTGGCAAACGCGGCGGCGAACAGTGGCGCCAGAGTCGACACCGAGCCATCCATCAGCCCGACCAGCCCAGGTTGGATCACCTGGAGGACGAACAGCCGACGGCGGGCGGCCAGTTCATCCTCTGCGTGTGCAGTGGGGAGGGCCTCGGCTGCGTGGGCGTGTTTCCGTTCCTCCTCAGCCAGATCGCCGAGCAATTGCCGGGTGCGGGTGTCGACGGACCTGGCCGCCGCAGCCTCGTAGAACCGGCGGGTCTCGGCTTCCATCACCTCGGCTCGGTTCCGGGCTCCATCGGGTCCGATCGGTCGGTCCGGCCAGACCGGCTCCCGCTGGACGAACCCACGAATGTGCTGCCGACGGATGAGCGGGATGTGATCCCCGAACCGCTCCCGGAAAAGATCGAGAAGTCGGTGCCGGTGTCGGTCCTCGTCGGCCCGGAGGCGACGGAACTCCTCGGCCGCCTCCGGGTGTGCCGGGAGCAGTGCGACCGCTAGATCCTCGTAGATTCGGGCATCTTCCTCTTCCAGGGAGATCGCCAGGGCCAGCACTTCCCGCTCACTGAGGCTGTCGAAAGTTCGCACGAAAACCCCTTGTTCCTCACCTCGGGTAGACCCTCACCGGTGGGTATTGGCGACTTCGTTGGTTATGCTCTGCTGATCTAGTGACGCAGCAAGAATTCGTTCAGGTTGAGCAGGGCATGTTGAACGTCCTGGAGACCGGCGATTTTGTCGCCGACGCGGGTGAGGTGTTTGCTCACCAAGTCCCGCTCGCGGGCGGTTGGGCGGCGGCTCAGGGTCGCAAGGTAGAGTTGCCCGACAATCCAGTCCGACTCTTTCCCGTCCTTGACCCAGCCCGCAATCCGGCCATTTGAGGAGCGGACCTTCGCCAACACCCCTGCGTTATTGAGCATATGGAGCACTGCCGGGAGCGATGGGTCGTCTTCCCGGGCACACTCGCAGGTCACGTCACGGACCGGCTTCGAGAACGCCTGGAGGAAGGGGTGATTGACCCCGCCCTCGGGCAGTCCAATTGCTCGCGTTCCAGCCGGGAATCCCTTGAACGTCTCGGGAATCCCGGTCGCTGCCGACACAGCATCCAGCACCTGTTCCGCCGAGAGCATCCGCACCGATGCCCGGATAAAGTACCGATCCGGGCTGGCTGCGTGCGGCGACTGCGCTGGGGCCACATCCGCAAGTTGATAGGTGTGGGAATTCAGGATCGTCCGAATGACCGGCTTGAGGCGGTAACCGTTGCGGGCGAATTCGGAGGCGAGCGCTCGCAGTAACTCGGGGTTGCTCGGCGGGTTCGTATCGCGGAAATCATCGACCGGGTCCACAATCCCCTTGCCGATCAGGTGGAACCAGACCCGATTCACCACCGACGTAGCGAAGTATTTGTTCGTCGGTGCGGTGAGCCAGTCGGCGAAGGCCGCGCGGCGGTCGTCATCTGCACTCAGCCGCCGTGCGGGAGTCCCGAATGCGACAGGGGGCTGCGGCTTACGGGTGTGGGGGTTTTGCACCTCCCGACCGGGTTGGAGGTAGACGATTTCGTCGTCCAGCCCGAACTGTGACCCCTTATACTGGACCTGGGCGAAGAACGCAGCGAGGCCATAGTAATCCGCCTGGGTGATGTTCTCGAACGGGTGATTGTGACACTTCGCACACCCGACCCGCACCCCGAGAAAGAGTTGCGCGGCCGCTTCTGCCGCGTCCTCCGGTGTCCGGGCGACCCGGTAGAAATTCGCGGCGGGCTTGTTCAAGGTGTTTCCAGCACCGGTCAGCAACTCACGGGCGAATTCCGTCACCGGGCGGTCTTCAGCGACCGTCCGGACCAGATACCGGTGGAAGCTGTGGACCCCCCGCTCGCTAATCGTGGTTGGGCTGCCGCGGAGAATGTCGGCCCACTTCATGGCCCAGAACAGGCCGTACTCGTCACGAGTCAATAACCGATCGATCAGCTTCGTCCGCTTATCCGGGGCGGCCGAGTCGAGGAACTCCCGGGCTTCGTCAGGCGTCGGAATCGTCCCGATCACATCGAGATAGACCCGTCGGAGAAACACTTCGTCCGAACAAACTGGCCCGGGGAGGAGTTGCAATTCTTTCTGTTTGGCGAACACGAGTTCGTCGACGACATTGGCAGCAGGCGGGCCACGGAAGACAAAGGCCGGGTCCGGGTTGACGTACACAAACCGGACGCTCGTGATCCCGTCCAGGTAGCGGACAAGGACTGCCGCATCAGCCGTCCGGGCGAATCGGACCTGCCCGCCGGGAGTGACCGTAGTGTCCGGATCGGCGGACGAAAACACCGTTAGGTCGGTTACGTCGCGGGCGGTTCCATCAGCGAAGTGTGCCCGGACGGTGAGTTGCTGTTCCGGGGTGGTCAGTCTGCCGGACCCGGGCGTGATTTCGAGGCGAGCCAGCGGCGACGGCTTCTCGTCGAGACACCCCTCGGAGATCCATCGAGCGATGGTCCGGTAGGCCGGATCGGTCCGGCTGAAGACCGTCCCGCCCTGGTGCGCCACACGGCCGGAGCCTTTTTGGAGAACGAGGCTTTCGTCCGGGGTCTGACGGTTCACCCGTCGCCCGCCTTGCTCTCTGGTGAGTGTGAAGAAATCCAGATCCGGGTCGCCTCCGCGCAGCGATAGCCGGAACCCATTCTTGCCCTGTGGCGAGCCGTGGCACGCACCCTGGTTGCAGCCGGATCGGGAGAGCGCCGCGATCACGTCCCGGCGGAACACGGCGGGCGAATCGGCGGCCGGAGCCGGGCCGGCGACGAGGGCGAGTCCGACGAGAGCAAGAAGGCGGGACATCAGATGCTCCTCAATCGCCCCTCAGGGCGTTGCCCATAAGAACCCAGGGCGTTGCCCACAGGAACCCAGGGCGTTGCCCATGAGAACCCAGGGCGTTGCCCATAGGAACCCAGGGCGTTGCCATCGCCACCCAGGGCGTTGCCCTGGGCTAAATACTCTCACCCTTTCAGGGTGAAAACCAACAGGTAGGGTCTTCAGCCTGAAAGGCTGAGATCCCTCAGCCCAGGGCAACGCCCTGGGTGTGAGGGCAACGCCCTGGGTGTGAGGGCAACGCCCTGGGTGCGTGAGGCCAACCCCCTGGGATGTTCTCTCAAGGCTTCTTCAGCGGTTCGACCTTTTTCACATCGATCGTCACCGGCGTACTGCGGACTTCTTCCTCAAACCCGTCCACATCGCCGGTTGCCGTCACTGTAATCGCCTGTTGCCGGGGCTGGGCATCCGATGACGCCGCGATGTCGATCTCGACCCACTCCCGCCCTTTCGGGATGCTCACCATTTCCGGAAGGGTCACGCCCGGGATCGGGTTCAGGTGGAGTTGCACTGGCCCGTCAAATGTCTTCACCCGTGTTGTCCCGAAGCGGAGCTTCGTCGACTGTCCCGGCAAGAGACTGATTTTGGCGGGGTCGGCCGTGATCTTGAATGCCGTCGTCAGATCGAGATCGCATGTGCGAGTCAGGGTCACGCGACGTCCCTGGTGAGTACACGTACCGGTCACGTCGATCCGCACCTTGCCAAGGTTCGAGAGGATTTTCGACACCACCACCCCGGACACCCTCGGGTGGGCCGGGGTGGCGTCTGGGAACTCCGCGTACACCCGGGTGCGGCCTTCGTTCTTGTCCGCGAGTTGTCCGCCCGTAGCTGCAAAGCTGATCGGCCCCTCGAGCCCCGGGACACGGGAGGTCACGATGGGGATGGGGGATTTCTGGTAGCGCGGAAGGATCACGAGCGCGTCCGGCAACTCGAACGTGAATGGAGCCGGAGGGGTGATCTGCACCGCGAATCGGTTGGTCAGCGAGGGGGGCAACCGAACCTGATCCTCGCGGAGTGCAATGGGGATCAGATCGACGTTCACCATCTTCCGGTCAATGAGCGGGTGAGTTTGGACAGTCGACCACTCCCGACCGTGCGGGCCGTCCGTTTCCGCCAGAATCTGCAAGGTGTGGACGCCGATCGGAGCGGATGCGTCGGCTTCGAGGCGGCAGACCACGCCAGTCTCGGTCTCCGCAATCTGATCGGGAACGAGTTTCAGGCCAGGAGGGGCTTCGGACAGTCTTAATCGGATCGGGCCAGCCGTTCCTGTCCGGGTGACGAGGATCGGAATGGGTTGATAAGATCCCTGCGGGATACTCAACCCTTCGACCTCAGCCGTGAGTCGCGGCGGGAACGGGTCGTTGCGAACCTCGATGCGATAGGCGAACGCCTCCCCGCCATCGCGGATCACGTCTCGCACGAGAAGGCCGTAGTCTCCGGCGACTCCGGCAGTGAAATCGAGGTTCACTTCGTCACGGTTTTCCCCGACTCGCCGCAGTTCCTTGCCCATCCGGTCGGTGATGACGAGTTCGAGATCGGCCGGTGAGTTGAGCGGTTTGGCTTCGCCGCGGATGAAGATCCGCTCACCCTTCTGGAGCCGGAGGCGGAACGCATCCGCACGACCGGGCTTGCGGAGCACACCACAGAGAACCCCCGGCACGGTCGCGGGGGTTGCCTGAAGGCGGCCGAAGAGGATATGGCGATCGAGTGCGAGGAACGGATTGATCCGGCCCGGGGCGGCCAGGAAGCCCAGCATGGCCGGACCGGACACCGCCTGCGACAGCCCGATGTCACGCGATTCGTCGAACTCCTCCGCCAGCGTGATCGGTCGGTCGGTGGTGGTCACCGGCACCCACACGGAGCCCTGGTCAGCCGGTCGTCTGACGGTCGCGAAGTACGGGCCTGGAATCGGGTTTCGCGAGGCCGCGAGCGAGATTGCGGCCCCGTGGACTTCCGGTAACCGGAGATCTTCCCGCTGGCCGCGGGTGACCACGGCGGGGACAGCCACGCGTGCGGCCGGGAACCGCCCAATCCGAAGGACGTAGTGGTGGTGTTCGGACGCCTTGAACCGGGCGTCCCGGATTTCGATGGTGTAGGAACCGCCAACATCGAACTGATGCGAGAATCGGCTGTCGAAGTACAACCCGGGGTCGTTGTCCCGCTCGGCAGCCACCCGCCCGGTCACGTCTCGAATTGTGACGAGCGGGTCGGCATCTTTCCCAAACCGGTTGCTCACGGCCTCGAAGCTGATGCGATCTCCGGCTGCCACTTCGATCCGGTAGCGGTCGAGCGTGGCCTCGCGGAATGTCCCCCAGACTGCGGCAGGCAAAGCCAGTGCCACCGGTCCGTCACCCGACCCTCGGGGTCGCACCGGAAGGTCATCGACGAGTAGCAGGTGGGCGTTGGTAAGCCCATCCCGGGTGGCCACGCGGACGCCACAGATGCCGACCGGTGCAGTCTCCGCGACCATCAGATCGAACACCAGGCGGTCGGAGTGGCTCTCGATTGGGATGGCTCTGATCACGCTGGCAGGCAACGAGTGCCAGACGTCCTGCCCCGGGCCGAAATCGTGGCCAGTGAAGACGATTCGTGTCGTTTTGCCCCGTTCGACGACTGGAGGCGCAATGCTCTCGATGAAGCCCTGAGCCCGCCCGGCTGACGGGAGAATGAGGAGAACGAGTCCGGCAAGAGCGGTCGGCAGTCGCATGGGTGGGTGAGCTTCGGGGGAGGTCGGGGAAATCTGGCGGGTGGACTCTGGCGGGTCGGACAGGATTTATGGTACACTCAATAAAGTCGGATTGCACGCCAGATTGCCTGCCGATTTCTTCCCACCCGCCCTGCCCGTTCTCCCGCCTTGGAGCCGCCGTCATGCTCAACCTCTGGGGTCCGTCCCGGATCGACCGTCGGGAGATGCTCCGCGTTGGTGGGCTGGCGCTTGGCGGGCTGGCACTTCCGCAGTTGCTTGCCCGCCCGGCCGCGGCATCGGCACCAGCGGGGAGCAAGGGAAAGAGCTTCGGCAAGGCGAAGAACTGCATCATCCTGTACCTCTCCGGCGGACCGGCACAGCTTGACACGTTCGACCCCAAGCCGGACGCCCCAGACGACATTCGCGGCCCGTTCACGACGATCCAGACCAAGCTGCCGGGTGTCCGCTTCTCGGAACTGGTGCCCCACACTGCCTCCTGGATGCACAAGGCCGCGCTCGTTCGCACGATGTACCACGACCACAACGACCACGGCCGCGGATCGTACTGGATGTTCACGGGGCAGCCGTATCTCGGGTCGGTGCCCGACGTGAACACCATGACCCGGCAGGATCTGCCGCACATGGGAGCGTGTGTGGCGAAGTTGGCCCCCGGCCCAGGGCCGCTGCCGGCCTGGGCGATAGTCCCGCACCGGATGGATGTGGCGGGCGGGCGGCGAGCCGGTCAGTTCGCCGGCTCGCTCGGCCCGAAATTCGATCCGCTCCTCACGGGTGGGAACCCCAACGACGATGGATTCAAGCTCGACCATTTGCCGCTGGTGGCGAACGAATCGCCGACGGTGGTGCGGCGGAGGCTGAGCCTGGTCGACCAGCTCAACGCCGAGTCGAAGCCGCTTAACGACCTGGCGATGAGCGGCTCGATCAAGGACGGGCAGGCCAAGGCAGTGGAAGTGATCTCGTCGGATGCGGTTCGCAAGGCGGTCGACCTGTCGGCGGTAGCCCCGGCGCAACGGGAACGGTACGGACGAAACCTGTTCGGCCAGTCTGTACTCCTCGGGTCGCGGCTTTTGGGTGCGGGGGTGAGGTTGGTGCAGTGCAACTGGCAGCGCACGCAGGGGATCAACGGCTTCGCGTGGGACACGCACTGGAACAATTTCACGGCCCACAAGGACGACCTTGTCCCGCCCTACGATCGGGCCTTCCATGCCCTTATGACGGACCTGGAACAGACGGGGAAGCTGGACGAGACGCTGGTGGTGGTGGCGGCAGAGTTCGGGCGGTCGCCGCGGATCACGCGGAGCAACAGCGGTCGGGAGCACTGGCCGGACTGCTTCTGCGTGCTCATGGCAGGTGGCGGGATCAAGGGGGGACAAGTCTACGGCCAGTCGGACAAGATCGCCGGTCGACCGGTAACGAACCCGACCACCCCGGCCGAATTCACCGCGACGATCTACCACTGCCTGGGGCTCGATCCGCACACCGAAACCACCGACGTGGGCGGTCGGCCGATCATGCTCTCGAAGGGGACACCAATCTCGGCGCTGGTGGATTGAGGGTCGGTAGGTTAGCGATGGCACCTGTGACCAGATCCTGGCCGATCACTGCGGCGGATTCGCGCTGGCTACCCTCTTTGTCCCCCGTCACGCCCTGGGGGCGGACGCCGGAACCTGTCGAGTACAGTGGGATACATCTCGGGTGCGAGGCGAACAAGGGGGGGTATCCTACGCGAGTCACGACACGGTGATCGTGTCGCCTGGTGGAGGGATCAGGCGGGGCCAGGCGGACACGGGGACTCCCCCGAGCGTGCCCAGCAGAACTGCGATCGGGCCACCGTGACACACGGCCACGAGGTTTCCGGCGGTCGGCAGTTCGCGATACCAAGCGATCACTCGGTCTCGCAGCTCAAACGTGGTTTCTCCGTCGGGGGGTCGCCACCCGTCCGGGTCGTCGACCATGCCCATCATGGCGTCGCCTGTCTCATCGTGAATCGCGTTCCACGGTCGCAGTTCCCACTCGCCGAAGTGCCGCTCACGCAGCCGAGGGTCGATGATCGGAACCACACCGATCCGTTCCCCGAGCCGATCAGCCACGATTCCCGCTCGAATCAACCCGCTGTGAAAAACTTGGGTGATAGGCTGGGCGGCCAACCGCTCGACCAACTCTTGGGCCAGAGTGGTTCCGTCTGGGCCGAGGGGAACATCGCTGGAGCCGTAGCACAGGCTGCGGAACCGCTCGTCTACCGGCGGATGTCGAACCAGCACAATCGTCCGTTTCATGGGAATGGTCGGGCAGCGGCGACGAGAAGGACCACCACCTGCGCCAGGTAGCAGCCAGCTCCCAGGCAATCCCCCGTGATGCCGCCGATGCGGTGTCGAACGTAACGCCCCCAGCCGAACACGACCACAACGACGCAGCTCATCGCGCAGGCACAGCGGACCGGTTCGACCAAAATGTACGTGGCGACACCCGGTATAGCGAGCAGCGATCCCGCGGCCACAGTCCGCCAGCCGATCCGCTCGCCGATGTCCCTGGCGAGTCCCTCACGGTTCGGCACTGGCGGCACGAACGCCATCAGCAGGAGGATCGCCAACCGCCCGATGGTGCCGGAGGCGGCTACCACAATGATCACATGAGCGGGATCGATGGCGAGCAAGCCCGCTGCCCGCAGCCCGACGGCCAACAGCAGCCCGAGCCCACCGAAGCTGCCGATGCGGCTGTCTTTCAGGATTCGGAGCACATCGTCACGGGTCCAACCACCGCCGAAGGCATCACAACAGTCGGCGACGGCATCTTCGTGAAAGCCCCCCGTCAGGATCGCTTCGATCAGCAATCCCAGCCCAACCGCAACGGGTGGGGGCCACACCTGCAAACCCAGCCAGATGACGGTTCCGGTGGTCAGGCCGATCAGCCCGCCGACAGCGGGAAAGAACGCGACCGCACTTCGCAACAGCGAGCGATCAGCGTCGGGCCGGTTCATCCCACCAGGCACGGGAACACTGGTGAGAAACTGGACTGCCGTCGCGGCGGCGTGGTACAGGCGGTTACTCAACATGGGAGGCCGCCAACACGTCCTGGAGGCTTGCCATCCGCGTGAGTGCAGCGGCCGCATCGAGCAGGGGCATCAGCAGGATTGCCCCTGTCCCTTCGCCGAGTCTCATGCCCCAGTTGTCGAGAACTGGCACAAGCCCGAGGTGGCTCAACGCAATTCCATGACCGGGTTCGGCCGACCGGTGGGCAGCGATCATCGAGCGGACCGTTCCGGGCCCAAGCCGTTCGGCCACCAGGGCTGCGGCCGTGGCGATGAACCCGTCGAGGACCACCGTTAACCCGCCAGCGGCAGCCGCGTGGTAGAAGCCGGAAATGGCAGCGATCTCCAGGCCGCACACCGAGGCGATGGCTGCTTCGGGGTCATCCATGAACCTATGCCTGGCCGCGATTACCGCATCCCGCACGACAACGTGCTTCCGTTCGAGGACCGTGCCACTCGCCCCTGCGCCGGGTCCGACCGTGTCATCGGTCGCGGCACCAGTGAGAAGAGCGACCAGGCAACTGGCGGGGGTCGAGTTGCCAATCCCCATCTCGCCCGCTGCCACGACGGTCATGCCGTCGCTGAGTGCTTGCGCGGCCTGTTCCTCCCCAACAGCCGCGGCCTGACGAAATTCGGCCACCGTCAGGGCTGCTTCCTGGGCCAGGTTGCGAGACCCGGCCCGCACCCGCCGATTGAGGTGGATTGGCCCGTCTGGCCAACTCGGACCGGCCGTGCCCACATCAATCAATCGCAGATCGGTGCCGGTGGACGCAGCGAGGACACTGCTGGCTGCGGTGCCGTTAGCAATGGTCCGCGTCATCGATCGCGTGACCTCCGAGGGCCAGGCGGTCACTCCCTCTGCGACGACCCCATGATCGGCAGCGAAGAGGACAACCCGCCGGGGGGTCGTTCGAGGAGCGAGCGACTGCTGGATGGCACAGAGTTGCGCAGTCAGTTCTTCCAGCCGTCCGAGACTGCCGAGCGGCTTCGCGCGGGCCGCGAGGAATTCGAGAATGGTGTCACGAGTCATTTGGGAAATGTACGGCCCCAGGCTCGTGAGTCGAATGGCGACGGCTCTCGTCCACGGACTTGCTGAGAAAGTTGCAAAGATGAACTGAAATTGATGTTTGCAAGGCGTACGGCAGATGAAGTCTTACCACCCGTCAGGGGCAGGCGGGCCGCCACGGAGGGCGGCCNNCCGCCCTCCGTGGCGGCCCGGTGGGGCAAGTCCCAAACACGGGTATGCTTTCTTCTGCCCCTCGCCCAAACGGGACACCGACGCTCCTGCCGAACCTCACCGCTGACGCTCGGCAGGCGTATCACTCTGTCGGTATATCAATGATGACTCCTGCAATGGGAATTGACACCGGTCGAGATGCTGGATTCGCTGCGCGAGACTAACTACAATTCTATACTTGTTTGTCCTCTGCCGGAACCTGGCCCCGGTTTCCAGCGCCGGCGCGATTTCCGAGCCGGTGCGCGAGGAACTCTCTCCCGCAGCTCGCTCCACACTCCCGAAGAGCCAATGCTCACCTTCACTCCGCGTCTCCGCGCTCGCCTATTCGTCGCCTCGGTGGTGTTCTACCTGATCGTGGTGTCGGTGTCGGTGGCCGCCCGTATCCCGAGTGGGCCGGTCGTATCGGTCGTGCCCCTCGCCGCCTCCGTTTGGGCGTTTGGCGTCCGGGTGGGGCTGGTCGTCTTCGTCCTGGAACTGACGGTACGGGGCGTCCTCTACAGCACGGGGATACTCGCGGCTGGTGTGCCCACGGTCTTGGTCCTCGTGCCGATGGTATTCACCGACACGGTCATTTTGTTGGCGGTCGGCGCGCTGCGGCGGGCGGAGGCCCGGCAGGCGGCGACCGAGGAGCAGTTGCGCGCGAAGAACGGCGAGTTGGAGGTGGCGCTGGCCGAGGTGAAAGAGCTGCGCGGGATGCTGCCGATCTGCGCGTGGTGCAAGTGCATACGGGACGTGGACGGGATGTGGAACAAGCTGGAAGCGTACCTGTCGAAGCACTCGCACGCCACCCTCACGCACGGAATCTGCCCGCAATGCATGGCCCAGATGACCACCGAGGCCGCCGGCCTCGCCCCACCCGCCTGAGACATGGACACTGGGCTGAATGAAACAGCCTGCTTCCGTTCGAGGACCGTGCCAACCGCATCCACGCCGGGTCCGATGGTATCGTCGGTCGCGGCACCAATGAGCAGAACGATCAGGCAACAGGCCAGGGTCGAGTTGCCAACACCCATTTCACTTGCCGCCACGATGGTCATGCCGTCGCTAAGTGCTGGAACGGCCTGTTCCTCCCCAACGGCCCAGGCCTGGCGACACTCAGCCACCTTCAGGGCAGGTTCCTGGGCCAGTTTGCAACACCCAGCCAGCACCTGCCGATTGAGGTGGTTTGGCCCGTCCGGACTCGCTGCGCGAGGCCGGGTACTATTCTATGCTCGTTCGTCCCCCGCTGGAACTCGGCCACGGTTTCCTGCGCCGACGCGATTTCTGAGCCAGTGCGCGAGGTACACTCGCCAGCAGCTCGCTCCGCACTCCCGAAGTACCCATGCTCACCTCCACTCCGCGCTTCCGCGCCCGCCTATTCGTCGACTCGGTGGTGTTTTACCTGATCGTGGTGTCCCTCGCAGTGATGACCCGCATCCCGAGTGGGCCGGTCGTGTCGGTCCTGACTCTCGCCGCCTCCGTTTGGGCGTTCGGTGCCCGGGTGGGGCTGGTCGTTCTCGTCCTGGAACTGACGGCTCGGGGCATCCTCTTCAGCACGGGGATACTCCCAACCGGTGTGCCCACAGTCTTCATCCTCGTGCCGATAACGTTCACCGACACCTTCATTTTGTTGGCGATGGCCGCGCTGCGGCGGGCAGAGGCCCGGCAGGCGGCGACCGAGGAGATGCTGCGGGCGAAGAACGGCGAGTTAGAGGCGGCCTTGGCCGAGGTGAAGGAATTGCGCGGGATGCTTCCGATCTGCGTATGGTGCAAGTGCGTGCGGGATGTGGACGGCTTGTGGAACAAGTTGGAGGGGTACCTGGGGAAGCACTCGCGCGCGACCTTGACGCACGGGATCTGCCCACCCCGCATGACCCGGATGACCGACGAGGCCACCGGCCTCGCCCCGCCCGCTTGAGGCATAGATACCGGGTACTTGGATCATGTTTCTGAAATGCTGTCGCGGGTCATCCGGGAAATGTAGGGAGGCCGCCTTGTGAGACGATTGGTGGAGGAGCCTGTCATCGCGTCGTGTGGCGATCACTCTGCCGGTGACAGACATTGACACGGTTTGAAAATCGTACGAGTCGAACAGAGCTGGTTCGGCTCGTTTGGGTGCGACAGGTCGTGGGTTCAAAACCCTCCGGCCCGACTTCGTTCAGAAACAAGCCCTTTGGCGCGAGCGTCGAAGGGCTTTCTCATTGACACGAGAGGCTATCCTGTTTTCATTGCTTTTGCGGCTTCGCATCGAGAAAATCGTTCACCATCGGGACGATGACGGGCATGCGCTGCATCAGCGTGACGTGTGTTGTATCGGGCAAAATGGCCAATCTCGAGGCGGCGCGCGGCCCCATGTCGCCGTGGGTCCCGCCGCCCTTCAGGCGGAACATCTCCGCGACGTGTTCGAGCCGGATGCCGTCGGCGTCGCCGTGGATGAAGAACATCTGCGCCGTGGTGGCCTTGAGCTTGTCGGCGCCCAAGTCGTGCCCTTTCGAGCGTGAGTTAGTCTGGACTAAAGATCGGATCTCTGATTCGGATACGTCAAAGCGTAGGAGAGTTGATGAAGCCGAGCACTTGGGAGAGGAGCGCGCTTACCGGACCGCCATCGCTCGCGCCATGCATGTAGATGACGACGACGTAACCGAAATTCCTCCCCCCCATGAATACAAAATTAACCGACACAAATGTGTCTCCGTTGTCCTTCGCCGCCTGAACTCCGCCAATGTCGCCAGCACCGGTGCGCTCAAACCCAAATCCAATTCCAGCCAAGCTGTTTCCGACAATCGTGATCCTCTCTCCGATGTCTTCCAAAGACGCCTCGAGGACGTAACCACCTGTACTCGTATCCCAATTTGCCATCGAACTTCTCCTTGGTATAAAGATGACTCAAACGGCCAGGAAGGAGCAATCGAACACCTCAACATTCGCCAATTTTATCTCGTCCAAGGTCATGATGCAAGAGAATATCACCTGTATTTTGGGTGGTGCCCTACTTGCGATGTACGGGCTTGGCGGGGTATGTCAACCACTCCGATAGGCAGTACTTTCCCTGAAAACCTCC
>PLDW01000484.1 GCA_003136315.1 Gemmataceae bacterium
AACCCCGGCCACACCGCTGGCGTGTTGGCCCAGGATGGCCAGGCCACCTAGAAAATGCCTGTTCTTCTCCTGTTCGTTTGATCGGCGAAAAACACGGTTTTGATCTTGGACGAGTTCTCACGGTGGTACGGCTCGGCAGGAGCCTCGCCCTCCCATTTGCATGTCTAACCGTCTTTCCATAGCTGCGACAGCCTCTGAGGCTTCCTGTCTCAGGTCAGGGCGGAAGCCCTGGGCGAGTCGGAGCAATCGTGCGGCTTTGGTTCATCCAGAATCGCAACATCTCATCGACAACCGGGCTGGTCGGCGAGGGAGTTTTCGGTTGGAATATGAGGGAGAGATTTCCCTTACGTCCACCAGGCTCGTAATGCCGCGGATTCATCAACTCCCCCTGTCTGTTGTCTCCAAGATCGCTGCTGGCGAGGTCATCGAACGGCCGGCTTCGGTGGTCAAGGAGTTGCTGGAAAACTCAGTCGATGCCGGGAGTACCCGGATCGACATCGACCTGGACCAGGGAGGGACCGAACTGATCCGGGTGGTCGACGATGGGTGCGGATTGGTCGCCGACGACCTACCCCTCGCATTCGCACCGCACGCGACCAGTAAACTCCAGGATGCCGACGACCTGTTCAACATTGTGACAATGGGTTTCCGCGGCGAAGCTCTGGCATCAGTCGCCGGGGTGGCAAAGGTTCTCCTCCAGTCCCGTCCACCGGATCAGGCCAGCGGGGCCGAGATCCGGTGCGAGGGCTGCAACCTCTCCGCGGTCCGTCCGTGGAATGGCTCGCCGGGCACCCGGATCGAGGTTCGCCATCTCTTCTATAACGTTCCGGTCCGGAAGAAGTTTCTCAAGAGCGTGGCCACTGAACTGGGCCACGTCTGCGAGACCGTCACTCGCCTGGCCCTGGCCAACCCGCACCTGCACCTCGTCCTGCGGCACAACGGGAAGCTGGTGTACGAGATCCCTGCGTCGGCCGGTCTGACCGACCGGATCGGGCTGTTCTTCGGCGGTGAGGTCCGGGACGGGCTGTATGAGGTCGACTCCGGCCCTGGTCCGCTCCGGCTGGTCGGTTATATCGCTGACCCGAAATGCGATCGTGGGAACGCAAAGCTCCAGTATCTGTTCGTGAACGGGCGGTGGTTCCGCGACCGCAGCGTTGCTCATGCTCTCCAGGAGTCGTACCGCGGGCTCCTGATGACTGGCCGCTATGCGGTCGGGTTCCTGTTCCTGACTGTCCCCGCGGACAAGATCGATGTGAATGTTCACCCGACCAAATCCGAAGTGCGATTTCAGGAAAACTCACTGATTTACTCACTCGTCAGGTCCACTGTCAAGAATCGACTCTTGAAGGAGAATCTTGTTCCGCAACTCCAGATTCCGTCGGAAGACGGGAGCAAGGGTGAGGGGCAAGGTGGTCATTCCGAGACGGATAGCTCGCTGTTCTCCCCGCGGCGAGATCTGGCCGAACAGACGGTCGCACCCTGGGAGATGCCGGAGCGTAGGGAAGAACCGCACTTCCCATCCGCGGACCCGAGGAAGAATGAGGTCGAGCGAACCAGCGCGAATGCCTTCCCCCCCTCCCCATTCCGCGGTCCGGCTCCCGATGCGAACGTGTTCACTCCACCGCGTCCGTCGTTCCAGGAGCGATTGCCGTTCGCGACAGCGAGCCTGGCGGGGGCCGCCTGGGGTGATCGTCCGTTGTCCGAGGTCACCCGCACACCCGACGCTCCCGCCCCGATCCCGGCCGCTCAGACAACCCAATTACCTGACACACCACCGCCCACACAACCTCCCGCGTCCTCCGCTCAACCCGCCTCACCGGCCCCCACTCCTGCCCAGCCATTCCCGCTCCCGCCGACGGGCACGACACTCCAGGTTCACGACGCTTACCTCGTGCTGGAGACGAAGGATGGAATGCTGGTGATCGACCAGCACGCATTGCACGAGCGTATCCTGTTTGAGCAACTCCGCCGCCGAATCCGTGATGGGAAGCTGGAGGTTCAGCGGCTCCTGATTCCGGAGCCGATAGACCTCCCGGCCGAACAGGCCGCGCTCGTATTGGAGGCGGCCGAACCACTCCGGGAACTCGGGCTTGATGTGTCCGACTTTGGCGGGAATACGGTCCTGCTATCGAGCTACCCGACCCTGCTGGGCCGAAAGGCCCCCCACGAGATTTTCCAGGGGGTCGTCGATTTCCTGTTGACAAAAGAGCGGCCACCGACGAAGGATGCGCTGCTCCACAACCTGATGGCAACAATGGCCTGCAAGGCAGCGGTGAAGGCCGGGGACCGGCTGACCGCCGAGGAGATCGCCTACTTGCTTCATCTCCGTCAAATGGCCGAGGACTCGCACCACTGCCCGCACGGCCGACCGACATCGCTCCTGTTCAGCCGCCAGGAACTCGACAAGCAGTTCCGACGGATTTGAGGGCTGGCGATCAGTCTCGAAAAGCACTACTCTTGACCACGAGTAATAAAAGCAGCTTTAATCGACTTCTCACCTTTGGCCTTGTCAGTGTATGTATCATAATAGGCCACGACTCGGATTTTTGCACCGACGGGTGCATCGGATTCTGGAAGTTTACCGACCTGACATGCCAGTCGCAAATCGTTGGTCCCTTTCAGGAACACGACGGATTTTCCATAGTCATCTTTCCCCCATGCTGCAACCTCTCCGGTCACGACTAGAGACTTGCCGTACCGTAATCCATTCGGTCCCTTCGGGTTATATTTGTCGTCCGTCTTTTCAGAATCAGCGGCATATTCCTTGGCGAGATCTTCAGCAGTGAGCGAAACAGCAACACTAGGTCCAGTATCAATAATTATACAATTGATTAGTTGTATAAGAGGATTAACAGTTGCGCATTTGCCTCGAATCCGAACTTGTTGACCATAGCTCAACCGATTCCACGGTTCCCGATCGATCATCGTGCATCGGATTACACCGAGCTTATTGTCACCGATTGCGATGAGGTCACCTACGCCAAATTGGCTCTCGAAATCAACCACAAAGCTCGAGATCTCGACGATCTTATTTTTATACGTCTTTTCTGCGTCCTTATTTTCGAGCAGCTCTTTTGCAGTCAATGTGACATCTGGCTTGGCCGATAGTGCATCCTTGAGTTTAGCGTTCGGCGTGAGCACAATCTTTGCAGGTGATTTCGAGCCAGAAACGCGAAGGACGTAGGGATCGGCCCCAGCGTAGACTCCATCGATCACAAGATCTTTCTCTTTGTACTTGTTGTCCGCAGCGACCGGGTCTTTTTCGTACGCGGAAACGATCTCAGTGGCCGATATTGCAGGCCGTCGTCCGTAGTACCGTTCACTTTGAGAGACCCAGACTCCATCCGCCCGTTTTCCCTCGCATTGTCCCCTCAGGCGGATCGAATCACCCGCTTTCACATTTGGCAGGTCTTTGGCGCTCTCGGAGTAGCGGAAATTGAGGAAGGGACCTTTTTCCTCGGGCAGGGCGGGCTCACCTCCACGAGCAGTTCCTGGCGTCGCTCCGGCCTTGAGATCGGGTCCAGGTGTTAATGATGAGATTCCCGGTGGTGTACTGGCCTTGGGATCGGGTTGCGGTTGAGAATCAGGTGCTTTTCCGCATCCGAGTACGACCACGAAAGCTGCCAGAAGGCTCAGGTTGAAGAGCCAGTAGCGGTGCGTTCGGAACATGGGAAGTCTCCTTGGTATGTGCTTATCGGGGGGCTCACCTTGATCGCCAATCAAGCAGCCTCATCCGTCGCCGGCCCCACTGCTGGCTGCTCTTCTACCGACAATTCCGCGACCAAAAGCAGATCAATTATGCTGAACGCATCATTCGCCTGATACACAATGACAGTCCGCCCAGCCGGCGAGACCGAGACAAAATCGCGGTGTGGAACCCAGAGTGATCGGCCGCCCGCCAGATGGATGGTGAACGGGCGGAATGGGTTGGCGTCACGGAGAGTGCGAAGTTGATCCAGAGTCATCGCACACCTCGAACATTGGGAGGGTAGTCCAATCACTCCAGATTATACCGACTCGGCGATCGACTCTCCACCGTGGCCAGCGTCTCGTTTCCGCTCGCGCGGGTCCGTGTTCGTATAATACTGCCACCCCACACTGCGAGGCATGCCATGCGAGCCGACGACCTCCTGACCTGGAATCGGGCGACTCCGTTTGTCCCTTACCGTATCCGCTTTAACAGTGGCCGGACGTTTGACATCCGCCACCCCGAGATGATCCGTGTCGGGCGAACGGCTGTCACCCTCTTCACCTTCGTCGGCGACCCCATCGACCCGTTCGAGCGGATGGAGATGCTCTCCCGCATCCTCATCGAAAGCGTCGAGCCAATCGATACGCCCGCTGCCGCCTGATCTACGGCGGGCGCGACCGTTCTCACTCCAGAGAGTGGAAACCAGCGGAAATTGTCTCTCCAGTCTTCTGGAGCCCGCGGCGGTTCAGGCGTCGATTTCCACGACATCTCTAGGTCGGATCGACCCGAGGGCCGTCAAGGTGGAGGGGACTAACGGGACCAGATCGGCCAATCGGTTCGTCGCGGCCACCAGGACAATCAACGCCACTCCGGTTGCTGACAGGTTTTGTTGGTGACGCAGGTTCTGGTCGACCGTAACGAGAACCTCAAATCCCTGCCCCGCCATCAACCCAAGCAACTCGCCGTCCTTCTTGCCCGACCACCCCAGCTCGTGGACGGTGTGAAGATCGTGTCCGGGGAGGTACACGCGGAATCGGCGAGGGATGCACTCGTCAAGCAGAACGCGCATGGGCCACCAGAACGTCGCCAGCCAGTCGGACGACTGCTGCCGCCTGTTCACGGGTCACGCTCGGGAAGTCCTCCAGGAACTCACTGAGCGGTTCTCCGGCCTCCAGATAGTCCAGCAGTGTCCGAACTGGTACGCGGGTACCCACGAACACCGGAACCCCACCGAGGATGTCGGGGTCGCTCTGGATCACGGGGGGGGTCGCTGTCATGGTCGCACCTCAGCCGTCATTGTACCAAAGAGCGGTGTTAGTTCAGCAGGGTTTGAAACAGCAGGCCACACTGTTGAAGCTTTGTGAGACCCGACCTCCTCACGACCGGGCGGGAACAGCCGAGAAGAGTACATTCAACCCTTCTGCAATGGTCGGGTGCGTGAGGACCATGTCGCGCAGGGCGGTGTATGGCAGCCCCGCCACCATCGCCACCTGGACAACAGCCAGCACTTCTCCGGCCTCCACTCCAAACGCTGTGAACCCGAGGATCCGGTCGCCGTCGGCCTCGACCAGCGCCTTCAGGAACCCCCGCGTCTCGGAGAGTGTCTGGGTCCGCAACACCGTCCCCATCGGGATCTTCGCGAGCCGGTATGAGATGCCGCGTTCCTTCGCCTCACGCTCACTGAGCCCGATCCGGGCGAGTTCGGGGTCGGTGAAGATGCAGGAGGGAACCTGTCGGCCAGTCGTCACGCGCTGGCCGCCGACGAGGTTGTCCCGGACGACCCGGAAGTCGTCGAACCCGATGTGTGTGAAGTGCGGGCTGCCCGCGCAGTCACCGACCGCCCAGACGCCCTCGGCCGTCGTTCGGAGTCGCTCGTCCACTTTGACGTAACCTCGCCCGTCGCGTTCCACGCCAGCGGCTTCCAGCCCGATCCCTCCCGTGTTCGGAGTGCGGCCGGCCGCGACCAGGAGGTGCGTACACGCGATCACCACTTCGGTCCCTCCGCGCGTGCAGTGGAGTTGCAACTCCGCGCCCGAGGTGCCCGTTACGCGCCCAAGAACCGTGTCGGTGGACACGGCGATCCCCTCGTCCGTGAAGAGTTGACCCATCGCCGCCGTCACGTCCGGATCTTCACGATGGATCAGCGCGGGGTTGCGTTCCACGATCGTCACCCTGGCCCCGAAGCGGCGGAACGCCTGGGCCAGTTCCAGCCCGACGTAGCCCCCGCCAAGGACGACGAGGTGCTCGGGAACGCGATCCAGTTCGAGGGCTTCGATGTGGGTCAGCGGCTTGGCGTCTTGAAGACCGGGTGTGGCATCGATCGTTGCTCGCGACCCGGTATTGATGATGACGTTTTCTCCCCTCAGAACCCGTGTCCCGCCGTCCCGCAGTGCGACCTCGACCGTTCGCGGTCCGGTGAACCGGCCATCCCCCATGACGAGTTCGGCACCGCTCGCCTGGAATTTGGCGAGATGCATTTCGACCAGGCCATCGACCATCTTCCTCTTGCGGTTGCGGACAGCGACCATGTCGATGGACGAGTCCCCGGTCGCGATACCGAACTCCGCACTGCGCCGGAAGTAGGACGCGACCTTTGCGGAATGGATCACGTTCTTGCTCGGCAGGCACGCGATGTTCGGGCACGATCCGCCGACGTACTTCCGCTCGACGACAGCGACCCGCCGGCCCTGTGAGGCCAGGGTCCAGGCCAGGATCTTGCCTGCTTCTCCACTGCCAAGAACCACGAGATCGTACTTTTCTGGGTTTGACATGCTGTCCTCACAGGTGAAGGTCGGAATCTTCCCAGCCTGTCATTTCAATGCATTCGCGATCAACCCGCAAGCGACTCGCGCCGGGGTGTGCTCCTCAAATGGGCCATGCCCGATCCCGTTGAGCGGGATTGCTTCGCAAAGTCCGGCCGCCGTAGAGGGCGGCCCCTGCAAATCCTGATGCCGTTCGCTGGAGGTCACGCCTGATACAGGAACCTGCAGAGTTTGTCGCATCTCAGAAACAAACATCGGTATAACGGGAGTACGAGGCTCCTGCCGAGCGTGGGGGGGGTGCGGCTCGGTAGTGGAATAGTATTATAATTAGTATTTATAATCGTAGTTTCGTAGATGCGACAGCCTCAGTAGGGACCTGGGTGAAGCGATTCGACTCGATTCGCGACTCGATCGGCGCGCTCAGGGATCGGCGGTGGTTCTGTCGTGAACATGTGAACAGTCAATTCACTCTGCAAGGGCTGACCCGGCGGAAAAAAAGAAAAACGATCCGGTGCGACTTGCTCTCTGTTGTGGCGGCCTGTTAAGCTTTTTGGATTGGAACTCGCGGAGCGATTGAATGCCCTATTGCTCTCTGTTGTTGGGCTCTGCTACACTTTTTGAATCGGAACTCGCGGAGCGATTGAATGCCCCATAGGGCTACTCGCTTCAGATCGACATGAATCCATCCTGTGTACTGCGGCCCATTCGCTGGGCAAAGGTTCTGCCATTGTGCCGGAGTTCCCTGGATAGATTCCTCTGTGTTCGCTCTGTGGGTGAGATGGGGAACGTCGCGAAAGATTTCACAACCCCCCCAAGGACTCGTGAGGGTCGCGGATTGAGTGATATGACCCAAATGCAGCGTTCCCTGCTTCGCCCCGGGATCTGATCTTACCGGAACGAGCCGAGGAGGCGAGATGCCCCTGGAAACCGATAAGACGCAAACCGTTTTCCTGGCGGTCGTGGAGAAGACCAGCGCTGCCGGGCGGACTGCTATTCAGTACGAAAGCTGCAATGACACTGCACCCCTCCATCGGCGGGTCGCGGCCCCACTTCGGGCTCACGACCGGACCGACCCTCTCCTTGGCTGCCGGGCTGCCGATCAATTGACTGGACATTCGAGCGAACTCGCCCGGCCGGACGAATCGCTCGACTTCCACCACTCGCACTCCAAGCCGGAGATGCTTGCTTGGCTTGCCCATCACAAGGTTCACCCTGCTGTCGGCCCGGGTGAAATAGGGCATATGTTACCGATTTTCGACCAAACGTTGCAATGCGTCGTTGCCGTCCAAGCACTGGCCCCCCAACTGGCTGGCAGTGTGTGTCCCGGCGTACTGGCGGTTCACGCGAGAGGCCCGAGTTGCCGCCGCCGTGGCACACCACGATATGATCGCCATCCACGCCATCAAGGGCGCCGGTCCGGTCGCCGAACTGGTGCTGCCAGTCATCGCCGGCCCGACTCCCCAAGAGAGGCTGGACGAAGCCGGCCCGCATTGTTTCGTCCCGTCTGGGCGCAGGTGGATACCAACATGACGACGCCAAGCGCCCCCGATAGTCTTCCACCGGGCGATGGTCGCCCCAGCGCGGAGGGGCAGTCGTCGCTGCGAGCGGCCCACACGCCGAACTTCCCCTCGCTCTTGCGGCAGTTGGGTGCATCGCTGTTGGTCACCACCTACCAGGCCGGGAAGCTCGTGATGGTCCGCGATGAGGGGGACCACCTCAACACCCACTTCCGGACGTTCAAGGCCCCGATGGGCCTGGCCCTGACCGACGGCGGCGCGAAGTTTGCCATTGGAACAACCCTCCAGGTTTGGGAGTTCCGCGACGTCCCCAACGTCGCCCGGCGCCTGGAACCGGCTGGCAAGTACGACTCCTGCTACCTGCCTCGCTCCAGCCATATCACCGGCAATGTCCTGATCCACGAGATGGCCTACGGCGCTGGCGGTCAACTCTGGTTCGTCAACACCCGTTTCTCCTGCCTTGCCACGCTCGATCCCGAATCAAGCTTTGTACCACGCTGGCGGCCGCCGTTCGTCACCGAGTTGGAGCCATCGGACCGCTGTCACCTCAACGGCCTGGCGATGGTCGATGGCCAGCCGAAATACGTGACAGCGCTGGGGGAATCGAACGAGATGGCCGGCTGGCGAGCCAACAAGGCCAAGGGCGGCATCTTGATGGATGTGGGTTCTGGCGAGGTTGTCTGCCGGGGCCTGTCGATGCCCCACTCGCCGCGCTGGTATGGTGGTCGGCTGTGGGTTTGCGAGTCGGGCTCCGGGACGCTTGGCACCGTGGACCGGAACACTGGCCGGTATGAGGCGGTCGCCCGAGTGCCGGGGTTCACCCGCGGGCTTGACATCGTGAGGGATCTTGCCTTCGTCGGCCTGTCGCAGGTGCGCGAGTCGGCCGTCTTCAGCGGCATCCCGATCACAGAGCGACTCGTCCCCGAGGAGCGGACGTGCGGCGTTTGCGTGGTGGACCTCCGCCGCGGCGAGACGATCGCCCTGCTCAAGTTCGAGAGTGGCGTCCAGGAAATCTTCGCGGTGGCGCTGCTTCCGCGGCGGTTCCCCGATCTGATCAACGACGACGAGAAGTTGCTTGAGAGCTCCTTCGTGGTCCCCACCGAGTGTCTCGGTGAGGTCGCAGCAACGGTCCGCGCTTCAGGATCTGCGTGACACCATTGATTCCTTGCCTCAGTCCGCCCAGAGGGCGGTCGGGGTTTTCATCCAGCTTGGGAAGGTTCCAGTGATGATGCATACGTGGATTCGCCAGTTGTTCGCCCGCCCGGTCAGTCGCACGGTTCGCCGGTTGCCACGCCGTCCTCAAATGGCCGTGGAGGAGTTGGAGGATCGCTGGGTTCCGAACTCGTACGTCGTGAATAGCACCGCCGACACGGGTTCCGGCAGCGGCTTGGACGGTGATTTGCTCTATTGCATCACCCAGGCGAATGCGTCCGGGGGGGCCAACACAATCACCTTTGACCCCACCGTGTTCGCAGCCCCGCAAACGATCACCGTGAGTAGCGTGCTGGATCTGACCAACAAGACCGGGGTACAGACAATCACCGGCCCAACAGCGGGCGTGTCGGTCAGCGGTGGTGGCGCGAGCGGAGTGTTCGAGGTGGCCGCCCTTGTCAGGGCTTCTATCAGCGGCCTGACCATTGAGGACGGCAATGGCGGCGAATTGGGGGGCGGTGTCGACGACCTCGGCAATCTCACACTGACCAACTGTTCTGTCAGCTATAACTACGCCGAATTTGGTGGTGGCATCTCCACATATCCCGATGGTAAGGTCACCCTGACCAACTGCACGGTCACCGGCAATTCTGCATTGGAGAGCGGTGGCGCGATTTACGACGGAGTCGGTGGCACGGCCACCGTGAGTGGCAGCACGATCAGCAATAATTCCGCACGGTTCGGTGCCGGGGTGCTGACGTCGTTCTATGGTGCCACGTTAACCATGACCAACAGCACCATCAGTGGCAACTACTGCAGCGATTTAGGTGGGGCTCTCTACAACGGTGCCGCCTCGACGGCCACCCTGACCAACTGCATGGTCACTGGCAACTATGCCGTCCTCGGAGGTGGCATCAACAACTACGGCTACACTTACGGCACCGTCAACAGGCAGGGACAACTCAATCTGACCAATTGTACCGTCAGTGGCAACACCTCCTCCACGTTCGGCGGCGGAATTAGCAACGATGGGGGTGCCGTCAAGCTGACCAATAGCACTGTGAGTGGAAACACCGCCACGACCGGCGGTGGAATTTACAACAGTGGCAAACCCCTCAACTCGTATTATCCCCAAATCACCCGAGTCGGCACGGTCACACTCACCAACTGCACTGTCAGCGGCAACACAGCGACCAACGGCGGTGGCCTCAGCAATCATGGCTCCTATGACTCATCAGCTACCGGCGGGGCTGTCGGGACCGCCACTGTGACCAACTCCACCTTCTACGACAACACCGCCGCCCAATACGGCGGTGGCGTGGACAACTACGGCGGACTCGCCACGCTGACCAATTGCACGATTAGTGGCAACTCCGCCGCGACCGGTGGTGGCATGTACACCCGCACGGGCTATGGCTCTCAAGCTGGCACGGCCACGCTGATCAATTGCACCGTCAGTGCCAACTCGGCAACCACCGGCGGCGGCGGCGTGGGCAGCGATGCCAATAGCACCGTGAACATCGGCAATACCATCGTGGCTGTGAACACTGGCAATACGACCAGCCCCGACGCTGTAGGAACTTTTTCCTCCCTGGGGAACAACCTGATCGGCGAGACTGACGGCAGCAGCGGCTGGGGCACCTCCGACCTGACCGGCACCATCGCCCAGCCGCTCGATCCCCTGCTGGCTCCACTGGGAAGCTATGGGGGTTCGACGCAAACGATGCCCCTTCTCCCTGGCAGCCCGGCCCTTGATGCAGGGAGTAATGCCCTCATTCCCACCGGCACCACCACTGACCAGCGCGGGCTTCCACGCATTCATAATTCCACGGTGGATATCGGGGCCTTCGAGTCGAGTGGGTTCACCATCTCGGTCACTTCTGGAAACGATCAGTCCACAGCACTCGGCACCTCCTTCACCGACCCACTGGTCATCACCGTCACCGCCAACAACCCGATCGAGCCCGTTGCGGGTGGCATCGTCACCTTCACATTACCGTCGAGTGGCCCATCGGCGACCATCACGGGTGGCTCCGGGACCATCGGTGCTAACGGTACCGCGAGCGTCGATCTCACAGCCAACGACACCCTTGGTAGCTACACGGTCACAGCCACAGCCAGTGGCATCACAAATACCGCGAGCTTCAGCCTCACCAACACACCTGGCGCGGCCACCCAGTTCACGGTGACTGCGCCCTCGCCTGTGACAGCGGGAACTCCCTTCAATTTCACCGTGCAAGCTCTCGATGCGTTCGGGAACGACACGACAGATTACACGGGGACGGTCACTTTTACCAGCACGGATCTCCTTGCTAATCTCCCGGCGAACAGCACGTTGACCAGTGGCGTGGGAACCTTCACCGCCACCCTGGAGACCAACGGTATCCAGACGATCACGGCGACCGATACCACGACGCCATCCATCACGGGGACGAGCGGCCCCATCGACGTTGTGAGCCCAACAAGTACGGTGGTGACCACCACCTCGCCTTCGACAGTGACTTATGGAACGCCAGTGATCCTCACGGCGACTGTCACTGACACGACTGGCGGTCTCCCGCCCAACGCTGGAACTGTCACGTTCTACGACAACGGCACGTTCCTGGGTACTGCGACAACGATCACCAGTACTGGGAGCGATTATGTCACCTTCATGTACACGACCACAGCGACTCAGCTTCAAGTGAATGGGGGCGCTGCCAACATCATTTCCGCCGTCTACACCCCGGGGGCGGGTTTCCTCGGGAGTTCGAGCTCAGGAGCGGGGGACGTGTCCGAAACGATCACCCCATTCGATTTGACAGTGTCAGGTGTGATCGCCAACAACAAGGTGTACGATAGCACCACGGCAGCGACACTCAACACGACCAACGCAAAACTGGTGGGGGTATTCAGCGGCGATACGGTGACGCTGAAATCAAGCGGTGCGACCGGGACATTCGCCAGCAAGGATGTCGCCAACGGCATCACCGTGACAACGTCTGGGTTCACGCTGAGTGGGGCTGAGGCGGGGGATTACACACTGACCCAACCGAGCACCACCGCCAATATCACACCATTCGGTTTGACGGTGACTGGTGTGACCGCCGCCAACAAGGTCTACGACAGCACGACAGCGGCGACCCTCAACACGAGTAACGCGACACTGGTGGGGGTCTTCAGCGGTGATACGGTGATGCTGGGAACGAGCGGGGCAATTGGGACATTCGTGAGCAAGGATGTGGCGAATGGGATCACGGTGACGACCTCCGGTTTCACGCTCGGCGGTGCCCAGGCCGGGGATTACACAGTGAGCCAACCAAGCACCACCGCGAATATCACACCGTTCGGTTTGACAATCACTGGTATCACTGCCCAGAATAAGGTGTACAACAGTACAACCAAGGCAACCCTGAACACGGCGAATGGAGCATTGGTGGGTGTGTTCAGCGGGGATACGGTCACCCTGGTCACGAGCGGTGCGACCGGGACGTTTGCCAGCAAGGATGTCGCCAACGGAATCACGGTGACGATCGCGGGATTGACGCTCGGCGGCGCCCAGGCCGAAGATTACACAGTGACCCAACCGACCACCACCGCGAACATCACCCCGTTCGGTTTGACGGTGACTGGTGTGACTGCCAACAACAAGATCTACGACGACTCCACAGCGGCCACCCTGAATACCAGCAGTGCATCGTTGGTGGGTGTGTTCCACGGCGACTCTGTGTCGCTGAATGCGAGCGGGGCAACTGGGACATTCGCGAGCAAAAATGTGGGGACTGGGATCAGGGTGACGATCTCAGGACTCACGCTTGTCGGAGCCCAGGCCGGTGATTACACAGTCAGCCAACCGATTACCACGGCGAATATCACAGCGTTCGGTTTGTCGGTGACTGGTGTGAGCGCCAACAACAAGGTGTACGACAGCACGACAGTAGCGACACTCAACACGGCGAACGCAAAATTGGCGGGGACGATATTCAGCGGGGACATGGTGACGCTGAGTACAATCAGTGCGACCGGCACCTTCGCCAGCAAGGATGTCGGCAACAACATCACCGTGACGACTTCTGGGTTCACGCTTGTCGGAGCCGGGGCCGGGGATTACACACTGATCCAACCCACCACAAGCGCGAACATCACACCGTTCGGTTTGACAGCGACTGGGGTGACAGCCGCCAACAAGGTGTACGACAGCACAACCGTAGCGACGCTCAACACGGGGAACGCGGCACTGGTCGGGGTCTTCAGTGGTGACACAGTGACACTGACGACAAGTGGGCTGACCGGAACCTTTGCCAGCAAGGATGTCGGCAATGGAATTACCGTGTCGATTTCTGGGCTGACGCTGGGCGGTGCCCAGGCCGGGGATTACACACTCAGCCAACCGACCACCACCGCGAATATCACACCGTTCGGTTTGACAACGACTGGGGTGATCGCCCTGAACAAGGTGTACGACAGCACGACTACCGCGACGCTCATCACGGGGGGCACGACACTGGTGGGGGTCTTCAGCGGAGACACAGTCACGCTGGCGACAAGCAATGCGACCGGTACGTTTGCCAGCAAGGATGTCGGCAATGGCATTACCGTGTCGATTTCAGGGCTAACGCTGGGCGGTGCTCAGGCCGGGGATTACACAGTCAGCCAACCGACCACCACTGCGGATATCACACCGTTCGGCCTGACAACGGCTGGGGTGGTCGCCCAAAACAAGGTGTACAACGGCACGACTGTCGCTACGCTCAACACGGCAAACGCGGCACTGTTGGGTGTCTTCAGCGGTGACACAGTCACGCTGACGACAAACGGGGTGACCGGTACGTTCGCCAGCAAGGATGTCGGCAACGGCATTCCCGTGGCGACTTCTGGGTTCACGCTCGTCGGTGCCCAGGCCGGGGATTATACCGTGAGCCAACCCATCACCACCGCGGATATCACACCGTTCGGTTTGACAACGACGGGGGTGGCTGCCCAGAGCCGAGTGTACAACGGCACGACAGCCGCGACGCTCAACACGGCGAACACGACACTGGTGGGGGTATTCCCCGGTGACACGGTTACTCTGACGACAAGCAGTGCGTCCGGTGCGTTCGCCAGCAAGGATGTCGGGAACGGCATCACTGTGTTGACATCTGGCTTCACGCTGGGCGGTGCCCAGGCCGGGGATTACACCGTGAGCCAACCGACCACCACTGCGGATATCACACCGTTCGGTTTGACAGTGTCAGGTGTGATTGCTGAGAACAAGGTGTATGACGGCACAACAGCCGCAACGCTCAACACGGCGAACGCGACACTGGTGGGTGTATTTCCAGGTGACACGGTCACGCTGAATACAAGCGGTGCGACCGGTACATTCGTCAGCAAGAATGTGACGACCGGGGTGACAGTGACAACATCCGGGTTCACGCTTGGCGGTCCCCAGGCTGGGGATTACACCGTGAGCCAACCGACCACCAGCGCGACGATCACAGCCTACAATTTGACGGTGACTGGTGTGACCGCCGACAACAAGGTCTATGACGACACAACCAGGGCAACCCTGAACACGGCAGACGCAGCACTGGCGGGCAGTATCATGAGCGGTGACTCAGTCACTCTGGTCTCAAGCAGTGCGACCGGGACGTTTGCGAACCCGACCATCTCGAACAATGTGACCGTGACAACGTCCGGATTCACGCTCAGTGGGCCACAGGCCAGCAATTACACGCTGACCCAGCCCACCACCACGGCCAACATCATCCCGCTTCTCCAACCGACCCCTGTGTTAGTGTCCGGTCAAGCGAATGGGACTGTCCTGGTCTACCCACTCGGTGTCGAAGGCTATTATGGCAGCGCTCCGATCACAATGCAGCCGTTTGGGGCCATCTCAGCGGACATCCGCACAGCCGTGGGCGATGTCAACGGAGACGGCATCCCGGACTACATTTTCGCCACCGGCCCGGGAGTTCCCTTCGAGGTAACGGTCATCAGTGGAGCGACCGGGAACCCTGTACTGGTCGCCCCGTTCGACCCGTTCCTGCCTGCCCCCCCTCTGGCACAAACGGACCTGTTCACAGCCGGTGGGTTCGTATCTGCCGGGGACTTCATGCACAACGGGCGGGACCAGATTGTCATCTCCCCGGATCAATCGGGCGGGCCTCGTGTCACCATCTACGACCTCGACGGGGCGGCCGCGGCCGCGCCACAGGCTTACACTGCCGTCGGGGTTAATACGCAGGAGATGAATCCGGGTTCCGGGCTGACGCGGATCAACAACTTTATCTCCGTCAACCCAAACTTCCGCGGTGGTGCCCGAACGGCGGTCGGCGACCTCAACGGAGACGGAGTTCCCGATCTGGCCATCGCTGCGGGATATGGGGGCGGGCCGGCCGTCCTTGTCATCAACGGAACACAGGTTCCCACGACCAGCGGGCTCACCGCATCGGACGACCTGATCGGCGACTTCTTCGCTTTCAACTCGAGCTTGCGAGATGGGGCCTACCTGGCAATCGGTGACGTGCTCGGGAACGGCCAGCAGGATCTGATCCTCGGACCGGGTGACGGAGGTCCGGCCGAGGTGGTGGTGGTGAGCGGCCAGCAACTCTTGACAGAGGGAGCAATCACAGCGCTGGCCAGTCCGCTGGCGCAGTTCGTCCCGACCGGACTGGGGCCGAACGGTTCGGGGCTGCGAGTGGGGGTGACGACGAATGCCGATGGGACAGCGTTCGTCGTGGTCGGGGCCGGGAAGAACATGCCCGGTGTCGTCAAGGTGTATCCGGGGAGTGGGTTCACCAGCGGGAGCACCATTGAGCCGACCGGTGGCCAGCTCCTCAGTCCATACAATGGGGCGACTCTGGCCGACGGGATATTCGTGGGCTGACCGCACACGCAGGGCGGGGTCGGGCGGGTTTCGGGTTCGCTGACAACTCATCGTCCCAAGGTCGGGGTGAGCGGTGGTGACCTCTTCCGGAAAGTGGATTTGAAGGGTTGAAGGATCTAACTGCCTGAACCAGACCCGGAGCCCGACCCAGAGCCTGACCCCGACCCCGAACCCGACCCCGAACCCGAACCAGTCCCCGTGCCAGAATTCGAGATACACCCCTCACAGCAGTCGATTGGGTTTGCACCCCCGGACAGGAACTGAACGCTCACCGGGTCGCCAAAGGTGCCGTCACCTCCTGGGTTGAACCAGGCGACCACAGTGAAAGGAACCCCGGTCGCGCTGGAATCGGAGACCGGGACATTCTGGGCGCACCAGGTATCGCCGCTTGGTGTGATATCCACATCCCCAGCTTGCATCGGGTCGGGCGCTGCGTAGGGCGGATCGACGTTCCCGGCCAGGATCCGGATCCGGATGAATTGCCCATCCGTACCGCTTTCGCTCAAATCCCCCTGAACACAGATCGTTCCCGCTGGACCGGTCCCTGTCAGTACGACGCTGGTGGCAGATTGGGCGACAGGGCAAGTAATGTCCATTCGGAACTCCAGTAAATGATCTTGGCCAGTTATAACAGAAGATAGGTCAACTCATACGCTCTAAGAGATCGAGAAATCATTTGATTATTGACGCTCCCTCGGTTCCTCAAGTGCCCGGAAGCGAGCTTTGGAAACACTACATTCCGATTTATAACAGAATATTCCAAACTCACCATCTCGATCAACATTAGTAAATTTATCATTTATTATAGCGCTACTCAATGCCGTACAAAGATGCTCTTCCCACCGGACGCTGGATAGTCCATAAGGTTCCACTTCCAGGTCCAGGCAGTGAGATCCGTTCTTGGGTGCTTCCAGTTCCTGGGAGGTGGATCGGATGTTGTAGGACATTGAGGGTGGCTTGGGTCCATTGAGGTGCAAATCGCCGAACGCTCTGCACAGGCGGAACGTTGGCGGATTCTGAAGGCCTGGAAATTTTCGGAGTTCGATCACTTGGCAGCTAAAAATCTGATCCTTGGGACTGACCTTTCCTCCGAAGTACACGCCGACCCCACCCGTCCAACGGTTCTGTTGGAGTTCGATTTGGAGCTTGTACCGCTGGGCAGAAGTCTCACCGAGTGGGATCAAGCAGCGGTCAGCAGAACTAATCCAGACAGTTTCCGTGCTGGCGTGGTAGGTACATTGCGTCGAGGCCGGATTGCCACCACGATGGGGCTGAGGTGGTCGAGCCAGAAGGTTCTGCCAACCATTTGGTGGGTTCGGTGGGGTATTATCGATTGGTGTGTCTGGGGGGGGGCTCGGTGAAAGGAGGTGCGCAGCCAGAATCCCTCCGCCGAAGACGAGCAGCAGGATCGCACCAACGAGGACACGCTGGAGAGGTTTGCGCCGATGTTGCCGCTGTTGAATCAGCCGAGTCCGGCCCGGTCCGTGAGTGGAACCGGCCGCGCTGACTTCTGCGGGCGGGGGCCTATCTGGCCGATCGGCTCGAGAAATCACCTCTGTCACCGTGCCATGGAGCCAGGCCAGGTCGGCACCTTTTGCAAAAACTTCCAACTCCTGTGCCAGATCAGCGGGGGTAGATGGGCGATCATCAGGGTTCTTGGCCAGCATCCGGTTAACCAGATCGCCCAGCCCCTCTTCAAGGTGAGGTCCGCGTTCGGTAACGGGTCGGGGCGTGTCTGTACCGTGGGCTTTCCGTTTGGCGACTGCGATCCCGCGGCCAACCAGGGCAAACGGCGGCGCGCCGGTCAAGAGGGTGTACAAGGTACACCCCAAGCTATAGATATCAGCGCGGATATCCAGCCCGTGACTGGGATCCCACTGCTCGGGGGCCATGTAATCGGCCGTTCCCATTACCTCACCCGGTGAGGTCAGACCGAATAGACCCTCCTCGTTCCTCTCCGTTTCGGTCAGTCCTTCCGCTGACCAGAGTCGAGCTAAACCGAAATCCAAAATCTTGACCTCTCCGGTTACGGATAGCATCAGGTTCGATGGCTTCAGATCGCGGTGGAGGAGGCCCGCCTGGTGGGCGTGTTGCAGACCAATGGCGGCCTGTCGGACCACCTCACAGGCCTCGGCGGCAGGGAGAGGGCCGCATCGGTACACAAGTCGGGCAAGATCGATACCCTCGACGAGTTCCATGACCAGGAAGTGGACCCCGTTGACCTCTCCGGCGTCCGTTGCTGTGACGATATTCTGGTGGCTCAGTTTGCCGATGCTGGCCATCTCCTGCCGAAATCGAGCAACTGCGCGGGGATCACGGGTTCGATCTGGGAGTAGTAACTTGAGTGCGACCGGGCGTTTCAGGAGGAGGTGTTCGGCCTGATAGACCGTGCCCATCCCACCCCGGCCGAGTCGGTCTCCCAAGCGGTACTGACCGAGCATGATTGGAGGTCGGTCGGAGGTCACGACCTGCGGGAGCGGGACGGTGATGGCGAGCTTGGACTGTTCCACCATTCGGAGAAAGGCGGGATCGGGTTCGACATCGGTTTCGGGAGCCGCTGCGTCGAGCCAGACCCCCCGGGAACTGGAATCAATCACGAGGTCGAGTCGGCGGACAGTCGAGTCGCAACCCAAACAGCACGTCAGGTGGGAGCCGATCTTTTCGAGTACCAGATGAGGCAACTCCCCGCCCAGAAATGAGGCCAGTTCGGCTTCACTAGGACAGGCAACAAATTCCTCTGGCTTGGGGTCCGGCATAGGAGGCCTCCGCGGGTCAGACCGACTCTCCCGTTTCGGGGAGTTGGGATCTGGGAACCGCAAAATCAATGATCGTGGCAAGTTCTTCCTTGAGCCGCTTACGGACACGGACTTTCGCCAGATAGACAGCATTTCGGGTGATCCCGAGTGCCGCCGCAACCTCGTCTGGGGGCTCACCTTCGACGGCAGTCCGCCAGAATGCAGCCCAGGTATTCGGTGCGACCTCCGCGCGAACCAGATCAAGAGTACGACGAGTCAGGTAACGACGCTCAGTCATCACCGAGGAGTCATCCTCGGGGGGGGCCGGGATCTCACCGAGGTTGAGGAGAGATCCGGCCGTACCGGTAATAAACGGAAATCGCTTCTTTGCCCAGGTTCGAATCTTGTTCAGGGTGATGGTATAGAGCCAGCCGCGGAACGTGTCTCCTGGGCGGTCTCGCCGGAACGTTGTAATCGTCCTGGCAACCGAAGCAAACACGTCCTGGCCGATATCGGCCGCGTCGGCCGGCTGGAGGCCGTATCGTCGGCACAAGCCGTAGACAAGTGGGCTGTACAAGTCTACAAGCCGAGCCCATGCCGCCGGGTTAAACTCGCGAACCCGGTTCAGGAGGGTGTAGGACGTCGAGTCACCCTCATTAATAATCTTAACGCGTGCATCTGTCATGGACGGACTCTTTTTTTTCACCAGCCCTGCCCCACCCGTTCGTGTGGGTGGGGTCTTTGGAATACGTTGTCGAACGATGCAATCGTGTTGCATTCTCTGTCGGCTCGGTTCCGACCCGCGAGAGACTCACCTCAAGCCCTAGGTGGTATTAAGATTATGACAGGGAAAGCGATAGTTGTCGAATAGAAAGTTTGGCCGACTGAGTAGATTCGCATGCGCGGCGGAACCAACCCCGACCCTCGTAAAGGCTCATCAGATGTTTCTTGAGTCGCCACCAACTCGCACGCTCAAGCCGTCGAGAAACGCCCGAGTCCGTCGTCGATCTGCTCAGGGACGCGATTTTAGAAAATGATCGCCCAGATGGTTGCATGGAGTCGCGTGACCGGAATTGTCAAAGCAAGGCGGTCAGGCGTTCGGCAGGAGAAAAACTACCCAGATTTGCGTTGTGCTGTGGCAGTCTTTTGTCCTCCCCTGGTTGCGGGGGGGTCGGCGAGGCTGTGCGCGCCAGGAGGGTGTTGAGCCTTGGCGATAGCACACGCTCACGACCCCACCCGCCTGCTTCGCGGCGACCTCCCCGCAAGCGGGGAGGTACACACACGTCATACCCGCCTGGGAGATTTTCACCTGCCGAACGCCTTACAGGTGTTAAATGAGCAACTCTGATGGGTGCGACACCCAGAACGGATTCGTGTATCATGCTCAGTTGTTTCTTAGGTTCCAGGATCGCGCTGAGGAACCCCAATTCGTCCCAGGATTACGGCCGAGATCGTCCCGCAAGAATTGCATCGTTGTCGGAACGGCCACAGCACTCGAGCGAGGATCTCAGGAGGGCCAGGTTCCAGCACACGGTCGATGAACGGGAGCAGCGCTGTCACCCGGAAGCGGAGCCAGGCGCTGACGGTCTTGCTGAACTCGTCAGCGGGAGGGCGTGAGACGGACAGCCGGTGTGGGCCGAATACGAATACGGTCGTGGCGTTGAACCGCCCCGCCTTGACTACCTCCACCTCCGTGTAAGGGTCACTGGCCATGACTCCACCCACCACCACGCCTCGGGCACAAATGAGAACCGGCCCGAGTTCCTCCGCGGCTGTCGGGTTAGTGGGGCGGTGATAGAGCAGGAGGTCGGGATACTCCTGGAGTACCCGACTGCTGATGTTCGGGGCAGACCGACATAACTCGTACACGGAATCGGCGGGGGCAATTCGTTCCCACCGCCCCGCATTTCGTAGTGACCACACTCCGTACAGTAGTCCGAGCCGATGGACAGGCTCGACGACCATTGCCCGACGGAGATTCGGGGCCGCAGCGAACAGGTCGAGAATGTCGCGCGGTTTGAGTCCGGCATCAAAAGCCGCATCCAACAGGAGAATGCGAAGCCGAGCGCGTTCGCCTGGCTCCGGTGGAGGAGTTCTGTCGAGGTAGGCCTCCGCCACATATTCCCCGAATTGAGAGGGCCGCTCGCCCGTCAAGCCTGTCGCAATGAGAGCCGCGACCCCATTCACACGGTCGCGGCCAAGCCGGGAGGAGTCGTCCACCTGGAGAAGCAGAGCCGTGGCCAGAAGTCGCAGATCATTGTCCTCGACCATCGGTCTGACCCAGGCGATGATTCGGTTCAGAAGGGCAACGCGCACATGTGGATCCCCTCGGCCGAGGCTCGTCCGGCAGAGACGGGTCAGGTATCGAGTCGATCCTTTCCGGTCGGCGATGAACTGGGTCAGGATCGTCCAGGCGGCATCGACCGCTCGCTCGGACCGGTCCGGCAGCGGTTTTCGGAAGATTCGCACGATTAGATATGCGAACATTGCAGCAATGATGATCCCGAAGACCACCTGGAAGGAATGGAAGAAGTGACGGGGGACGACGGCAGCCCCGATGGCGAGCAGGAGCAACACTCCAGCGATCACGCTCGCTGCCCCACGCGGGGCCATCGCCCGGCCCAGGTCGGGACCGGACCGGATGACCAGGCCGGGCTCGGCGACGGTGAGCGTCCGAAGCCAGTCGGGTCCACCGACTTCGACCAGATACCCGTCTCCTGCCAGACGTCCATTCGCCAGCGCAAGCGGGGGTGGGAGCGGGGCAAGAGGGGGGAGTTCTCCAAAGCATCCGGGACACAACCCTGCCCCGCGCTCACTGGCGGTCGCCAGGAGAGGGGCTGTGTCCTCGGCCACCAAATCGCCTCGGGCCACCCAGGCCCGCAGTCCGGCTAGCCCGGCGAGTGTCGCAGCGCGGTCGAGGATGGTGGTATCATGCGTCTGGGAATGTTCGGCTTTTAACCCCTCGACTGCCCACTGAAGACTTCGCACCTTGCCCTGTTCAAGCACCAACGCGTGATCGTTCCACAGATGTCTGAGCATCTCGATCCGCAAGAGACGGACCCCGCAGCGTGGGCAGTCCATCTTCACCCGTCCTTCCTTCCGGTCAATCAAGGCATCAAGCGATCGGCTCTTCTCCAACTGGTGTTGAAGTTGGCGGAGCCGTTCCAGCGCGCGAAGTGGCGAAAGACCCGCAGTCAGGGCGTGGGTAATCGGTCGGACGACCTCAGACGTGTCTGGCAGGGATTTGAGGACTTTGGCGGCGGCCGCAACTCGGGTGGGGATCGACAAGGTCTCATCGGACAGGAGTGGGGTGACCCTGGTGAGGACTGTGACCGGGACCGCCCCCCGGACCCGTGACACCCACTCCAGAAACGGCGAGCGTCCTGATGTGCCGTGTCCCAGAAATCGGTTGGCCACCGCCACGATCTGCTCGTCCGTTCGAGATCTCCTACTCAGCTCGGCAATAAAGCGGAGTTGCTCGTTAGAGTCGGTTGTGGCGAGCACCTGGGTCGCCAGCTCACGAAGAGTCAGTCGCTGGGATGGGTGATCGGCCATGAGCTGCGGTTGGTGTCAGGTGGAGCTATGAACTCGTCCAAGATCAAAACCGTGTTTTTCGCCGGTCAAACGAACAGGAGAAAACAGGCATTTTCTCCGTGGCCTGGCCATCCNNCCGGCCACCCGTCATCGTTCCATCCTGGGCCAATAAGGGCTGCAAGCCCGTGCCAGCGATTTCACGGTTTTGATTCTGGACAACTCCTATGGGGTCAGAGGTCCGGTTCCAGGTCCGGTGAGACCGGATCGAGGATTGAATCCCTCACTGGATCTTAATCACCGCTGGCAACAGACATGTCCCGTCGTTGCAGGCGGTCACCCGTACCCGCACCTCCATCGGGTCCGTCTCTTTTCCGCGGCTGACCGTCCCAACAAGTTTGACCGTCCCATCGTAAATTCGATATTCACCGGCGGTTGTATCCTTGGCCACGGTCCCCTTCGGATACTCGACAGTCACCTTCGCGGGTTTCCCACCGAAGAGCACCTCGACAGTGGTCTGGGATGCCTTGAGAGTGTCATTCCCGGCCGGGTTGGCGTAAATGTGCCACGGAGCGGCGATGGTGAGCGTCACCGTGAACACCTGGGTGCCGTCGGCGGCGACTGACGCCGTGTCGAGACTGGCGGTCACGACATTGTCAGATCCCCGGGGGTTCTTGGGAGCTGGGGCCGGGACTGTGGCTTTTGGGTTGATCGCCTCGGGGTCGGTCTCCGCGATGTCGAGGAGATCGTCGAGCGCCCGGGCGATTCCAGGCACCGCACTGGGGCTTGACTTCAGTACCCCAGCAAACGCCCGGACGGTCCGGAAACCGGCATCCCGGTATTTCCGCTCGCCAGTTTTTTGCCAGAGTCGGATCAAGTTTCGGGCCTCGACTCCATTGCCCGAGGGCTGGGCTCCATCGTACCCGTCTTTGGCGCGAGCAAATAGCTTCTCGTGATCGTGCGAGGTGTAAAAGAATCCGCCTCGGGCCGTGTCGGCGTACCACTTCAGAGCCAGATCGGTCAGGGCGGTGGCTTCGGTCAGCCAGCGTTTGTCTCCGGTGGCGTCGTGGAGGTTCAGGAGGCCGTGGGTCAAGAAGGCGTAGTCGTCGAGAAAGGCCGCGCTTCGGGCAGTCGGCTTGGCCCCAGGAGCGGCTGCATAGACGCGGAGGAGACGTCCATCCTTCTCGCGTAGGGCAGTCAGAATCCAGTCGGCTGCCTTCACAGCGGAAGCGGTGTATGCCGGCTCCTTGAAGACTTCACCAGCCTTCGCATATGCAGCGATCATCTGGCCGTTCCAGGCAGTAATCACCTTGGTATCGAGGAATGGGCGTACCCGGGCTGCCCGTGCAGTGAGCAATTTTGTCTTCAGCGGCTCCAACCGGGCCAGCAACTCGGCCTCGGTGACCTTCAAATCGGTGGCAAGCTCGGCTGTGGCTTTGGGCAGGCGGAGGATGTGGAACTTCTCCTCAAAATTCGGGGCTGTCACAGCGTACACCGCACGTACGAACGCGACATCCGAATCGGCACCCAGCACCGTTTTGAGTTCGTCGGCCGACCAGACATAGAACTCGCCCTCTTTTCCATTGCTATCGGCATCGAGGGCGGAGTAGAAGCCACTTTCCGGACTGGTTATCTCCCGCTTGATGAATCCGAGAGTGCCAGCAACCACTCGCTTGTAGAGGGGATCGGGGTTCGCGCGGTAAGCCTCGGCGTAGAGTTCGACGAGTTGCGCGTTGTCGTACAGCATTTTCTCGAAGTGCGGCACGGTCCACGTTCGCTCGGTGCTGTAGCGATGGAACCCCCCACCAAGATGGTCGTAGATCCCGCCCAGAGCCACCTGTTGGAGTGTCAGTCGGACGGCGGATGCAGTCGGCTCGGTCCCCTTCTTGCGGGTCGAGTTCAGCAGGAAACCCAAGGCCGCGCAGCGGGGGAATTTGGCGTGCTGGAACTCCTTGTCCTTGTTCCCAATCCCGCCGAACTGCGGATCGATCGGAAAGGCGTTGGTCGCATCCTTCACGAGATCGCGGTCGAGGCTGATGAGCGGTACGCCGCGGGTGTTTCGCTCCAGCACGTCCGCCGTCATCTCGGCGATGTGGTCGGCCTGTTTGAAGAGCCCTTCCCGGTCTTTGGCAAGCAGTTCGATGACCTTACCGAGGATCGTTTTGAGCCCGGGGAGGGTGTCATCACCAAGCTTTTTGTCCTCAGGCGGGAAGTACGTTCCGCCGAAGATCGGCTTACCATCGGGGGTCAGGAACATGGTGAGCGGCCACCCACCCGAACTTCCTGTGACGTTGAGGGCGGTCATGTAAACATCATCCACATCGGGCCGTTCTTCGCGGTCGACTTTCACACAGACGAAGTTCTCGTTCAGAATCTTGGCGATCTCAGGATTCGAGAACGACTCCCGCTCCATCACGTGGCACCAGTGGCACGAGCTGTAGCCGATGGAAAGAAAGACGAGCTTCTTCTCTTTGCGAGCTCGATCGAATGCATCTGCCCCCCACGGATACCAGTCGACCGGGTTGTGGGAGTGTTGGAGCAGATACGGGCTACTCTCCTGAGCCAGCCGGTTCGCTTTCCCTTTCGGGTGAGGACTGTTGGCAGGAGGGGCGATGGCCTCCCCGACCGCGGGAAGGGTCATGGCCGCGGCGAACAGGAACCCTGCGCGTGCGAGTGAGCCGAAAAGCATGATGGTTCTCCGGTGGGGGTTATAATAACGGGGTGACGACACGATTGCGAACCCGTTCCCGGTGAGGTTCTGGAGAACCCAGGGCAGTCTCCGTTGGCCGAGCGATTTGTATCATAGTCTTACCTGCCGCCCCGAACTCACCCGGAGCCGATATGCACTTCCTGAACCGGTTTACCCTGTTAGCCGGATGTCTCGTCGCCCTGGTGGCTTTCTCCGCCGATGCCGACGACGTGTCCAACACGCAAAAGAAAGTCGCCCAGACCCACCTCACGACGGCCGGTGTGAAAAATGGAGCGACCGTCGAGAGCGAGAGCCTGATCTTTTGCAGTTCGCTCCCGGAAACTCGGGCGAAGGCGATCGTCGAAGGGCTCCAGAAGGTGTACAAAACGGGGCGCAAGGGGCTCCAATTCGAGCAGAAAGAAGAAGCCTGGAAAGGAAAACTCGCGGTCTTCTTCTTGCCCACCAAACAGGAATACAACGAGTTCCTGCGGCTCGTCGCGGGGGAGCGTCCGGGAACCGCGTATGCACTCATGATTCGAAGCGACGAACCGTATGTGGTGGGCGGAGGGGACATCGGCGAGAAGGCCAAGGACGCCGATATCTCGGCGGAACTCGGAACCGTCATCGGGGCAGCGCTACTCATGTCCAAGGCTGGAAGCTCGACTCCGGTCCCGGGCTGGGTTCGCACTGGGTTCGGGAGGGCCGCTGTCCTGCGGGCCGATGGGGTGAACGGAAAGCGATTCCTGGCGTACAGGTCCGAAGCGCGGGTGGCCGTGCTCGGGGGAAAGGGGAAGCCCGCACTGATCGCCGACGTCTGGGAAGCGGAACGGGCCGATTCGGATTTGCTCGCGACAAGCTTGATGGACTACATGGCCTTTGGACCCGGCTCTGCGAACTTCTCCCGGTTCCTCACCGGGCTGAAACCGAACGAGAACGGCGATGCCCCGACGATTCAGGCCGCCCTGGAGTCGGGCGGGTGGAAGCCGGACGCACTTGAGGCCGCGTGGAAGAAGTGGGTTCAGGCCGGCATCCCGGAAGCGAAGCAAACTCCTCCGAAGTGACCGATTTGCCTCAGACCAACCCAAGTCGGACAGAGCAATTTCAGGGACGATTGTCGATATAATGGGAGGGCGAGGCTCCT